>NZ_JAPCIX010000002.1:0-379628 GCF_027707605.1 Aeromonas sp. QDB31
TTGTACCAATGCTGCATGCAGTGAATGCGTAGCATGGTTTCCAGCGGATAAGGTCGCCGGCCATTACCAGCCTTGGGGTAAAACGGCTCGATGACTTCCACCATGTTTTGCCATGGCAGAATCTGCTCCATGCGGGACAAGAAAATCTCTTTTCTGGTCTGACGGCGCTTACTGCTGAATTCACTGTCGGCGAAGGTGAGCTGATGACTCATGATGAACCCTGTTCCATGGCTCCAGATGACAAACATGATCTCATATCAGGGACTTGTTCGCACCTTCCTTAGTGCTCTTTTTAATGAGCGCCGTGATGGATTAAGTCTAAGACATGAATCATTCACGTCACAACAATTGCTCCGGCTTTTACGTTTGGCTTATCAGCATGTCAGGCCAGAAGATGATGCCGAACATGAAGGTAGTTTTACGCCAGATGTACGGGATGATGCTGAACATGCCCGTAATGCTGTCGTAAGCGCTCTGTTCGATGCAAAAGGCGAGGAAGGATGGAAAGCAAAGTTGGCAATGGCAAGCGACCCACTCTTCAGCCATATCAAGGATCGTATTTTGGCGGTGGCTCAAGAGGCATTAGCTCAGGAAGCTGACTCAGTCTTATTAAATGAGCAGGAATGTGTTGAGCTTGACAAAAAAGGTGAAGCACCACTCACAACAAACTCAGCAATGTTTGCTTTGCTACGTGACCGTTTGGTCGACCTTGATGAACTGCTAAAAAGTGATGTTTCGCCACAAGAGGCATGGGCGCAAATTGATCAAGAGCGAATTATGCGCCGCGAAATCGCGCGCGAGTTACAGCATGCAGCCAATGGTATATATAAGGTGGATCAAGAGTCAGTGACCGCTGATGAAAAGGAGACCGATATTCGCCTTCGTTCGACGGCTTCTGAATATGAGACAGTAATTGAGTTGAAACTTGGTGATAATCGCTCGGCTCGAGACCTGCGTGACACGATCGAATCTCAATTGGTAAAAAAATACTTGTCGCTTGAAACTCGCCGATCCGGTGCATTACTTATCACCTTGTCCAAGGTGCGGGACTGGGATCATCCTGATAGCGGGGAAAGAATCGGCTTAGAAGAGCTCAAGGAGCTGTTGGATGATGAAGCCAGACGTGTAGAGCGGGAAATGGGAGGTGCAGTTTCATTGACCATACATGTGCTGGATCTTAGACCGAGGCTGCTGACAGAAAAGCAGTCTCGGTCTGGGGTGATGAAGAAAAGGGTTAATCCTGCGTAAAGTTGCCAGTCTTTCGAACAGGATTTATCTCAGGCTGCAGTGAGAAATAGCTTCCAACCAGTACCTTTGGTAGGGTCTTTTCAGCACAATCTCCCACGGTGTTAGCTTTTGATCAATTAGCGAGATGTCGAGGGTTATGGTCACTTCAACCACGCCGTGCCGCCTCGATGGCGGCAATATCAATCTTGCCCATCTGCATCATGGCCTCGAAGGCGCGCTTGGCAGCCTCGGGGTCGGGATCGGTGATCGCCTCGGTGAGGGCGAGGGGGGTGATCTGCCAGGAGATGCCCCACCTGTCCTGGCACCAGCCGCACTCGCTCGCCCGGCCGCCGTTCTCGATGATGGCGTGCCAGTAGCGATCCGTCTCGGCCTGGGTCGTCGTTGCGACTTGAAACGAGAAGGCCCAGTTGTGGCTGACCCCGGGCCCGCCGTTGAGGCCGAGGCAGGGGATCCCCATCACCCTGAACTCGACCGTCAGCACATCCCCTTCCTTGCCGGCGGGATAGTCGGCCGGGGCGCGGTGTACGGCGTCGACGGCAGAGTCGGGGAAGAGGCTTGCGTAAAACCGTGCCGCCTCCTCGGCATCCCCGTCATACCAGAGGCAGATCCTGTTCTTTGCGGTTGTCATCATCTGTCGCTCCTGCCGGTTGCTGTCATCCTGTGCCCCTCCCTTTCTCTTGCCCCATTGGTTGCTACCTGGCGCCCTCTGTTGCCAGCCGGAGAGTTGCATGATGTCGTCAAGTGTAGTGGCATAGGGATCCGGCCCGCCCGGTCTGGCGTGCAACGCGGCAGGAAGAGAAACGGGATGCGGGCAGATGGTGCCCGTCACTGACAAGAGAGGTGTGCGCGATGGACAGTACCCAGCGATTCTCGACCCGGGTCGAGGCTTATGTGAAGTACCGCCCCGGTTATCCGGCGGCCATGCTGGACTTTCTGGCTGACGAGCTTGCCATGGTGCCCGAGGCCCAGGTGGCCGACATAGGGGCAGGCACCGGCATTCTGACCACCCTGCTCGCCCCCCGGGTGGCGCGGGTCTGGGCGGTAGAGCCCAACGATGAGATGCGTGGCGCCGCCAGGCGGCTGCTGGCGGATATGGGCAACATAGGCTGGTCCCACGGCAGTGCGGAGGCCACCGGCCTGCCGACGGGCTCGGTGGATCTGATCACGGTTGCCCAGGCGTTTCACTGGTTCGATCGCGCGGCCTTTCGGCTGGAGTGCCAGCGCCTGCTCAGACCCGGTGGCCGGGTCGCCCTGATCTGGAACGATCGGCTGACGAACACCGATTTTCTCAAGGCTTACGAGGAGGGGCTGCACGCCTATTCGGGGGATTACGAGGAGGTCAATCATCGCAACCTCGGCGAGCACGATTTTCGTGCCTTCTTCGAAGGGGAGTATCGGCTCGATCGCTTCGAGAACCGCCAGCTGTTCGATCTGGACGGCGTGCTGGGGCGGCTCAACTCCTCCTCCTATGCGCCCGCCGTCGGCACCCCGGCTCATGAGCAGATGACGGCGCTGATCCGCCGTGAATTTGGCCGTCATGCGGTCAACGACAGGATCTCCTTCAACTATTGCACCCTGGTTTACAGTGGTCGGGTGTCGGCCTGACCGAGGCCGGCTTCCCGACATGACAAGGCCCTCGTCGTTTACGGCGAGGGCCTTTGTTATTTCCTGAATGCCTCGTCTGGGTGTGCTGCGAAGCAGACCGTCGCGAGGGGGTACCATGACCTTACTCCATGTCGATGCCCAGGATGGCCATGGCTTTGGCCAGGGTATCGACGGATTCCTGATGTTTGCCTGCCTTGTGCAGGGTCTCTCCTTCTGCTCTCAACTGTTTTACCTCGGCCAGTTGCTCGGCGCTGAGGGCGGGGTTCGTTGCCAGGGCATCATCAATCTTCTTCATGTCCATGGGGCAGTGGAAGGCGATGGCGCTCCCGGCGAAGAGCAGGGTTGCCAACAACAGCATGAGTCTCATCTCTATGACCTCCTTGATGGGATCCCGTTAAGAATAGCCCGAGAGGGCCTGGGCCATTGGGTTGAACCGGGCAAGAAACAAAGGCTACCATGACCCTTTCGTCACGAGGAGGTGCCATGACACTCACGAGATTGCTGTCACCCCTGACCAGCCTGGTGATCTTCATTCTGGGCCACGGCATGTTCAACACCCTGCTGACGGTGCGCCTCTTTGCCGAGCAGGTGTCGGTGCAGGCCATCGGCCTGGTGTCGGCCGCCTATTTTGGCGGCCTGGTGCTGGGGGCCTTTGTCAATGCTCGCCTCATCATCCGGGTGGGCCATATCCGGGCCTATGCGGCCTACGCCTCCCTGCTCTGCTTCCTGTTCCTGCTGCACGGCATGGTGGTGGACCCTATCGCTTGGGCGGCGCTGCGGCTGCTGGGAGGCTTTGCCACCGGCGGCCTGTTCGTGGTGCTGGAGTCCTGGATGCTGGTCTCAAGCACCCCGGCCAACCGGGGGCGGCTGATGTCCCTCTACATGATCCTGCTCTATGGATCCCTGGCCATGGGCCAGTTGTTGCTCAAGTGGGTGGATCCCATGGTGTTGACCCCCTTTGCCCTGTGCGCCATGGCCGCCACCCTGTCGGTGGTGCCGCTCGCCCTCTCCCGGGTGCCCACTCCAGCCATGGTGGCACCCCAGCCGGTCGGGGTGCTGGAGCTTGTCCGGCTCACCCCGGCGGGCATGGGCAGCAGCTTCACCTCGGGCCTCATCCTCGGGGCCATCTACGGCCTGCTGCCGCTTTACTTTACCGACAGCGGCGCCTCGCTCTCGCGGGTGGCTGACATGATGGCGCTGGTGATCCTGGGGGGCATGTGCCTGCAATACCCCATCGGCCGGATGTCAGATCGTTATGACAGGCGGCTGGTGATCCTGCTGCTGTGCGGGGCGCTGACTCTGTTCGCCCTGCTGATGGTGCTGCTGCCCGAGGCGTGGCGCGAACCGATCGCGGGTGCCCTGGTGTTCCTGTTGGGGGGAATGGCGTTCTCCATCTACCCCCTGAGCCTCAGCCACGCCTGTGACGAGCTGCGCCCGGACCAGGTGTTGGGGGCCAATCAGGGGCTGCTGCTCGCCTACAGCCTGGGGGCCATGACGGGGCCACTGTTGGCGCCCTTCGTCATGGTGCAGTTCGGGCCAGAGGGGCTGTTTATCTACTTCGCCCTGTGCGGTGCCCTGCTGGCGGGTTATCTGGGCTGGCGCAGGCGGCAGCGGGCGCCCATTCCCCTGGCCGAGCACCAGGTGTTCATGCCGGTGCCGCCCAATACCCCGATGACGGCCGAGCTGGAGCCGAGAACGGATCTGGAAGGGGAGGCGGTGCCTGCGAGTTATGCCGCGCCCGAGGTTGAGGATGTGGAGGGGATGGAGGAGCCGCAGGTTCGCTGAGGGCAGGTCTGCCCGAAGACGCGCATAAAAAAGCCGACTCCAGGGAGTCGGCTTTTTACTGGCGATGAGCCTGTCAGGCGGTCACGGTATCGGCCTTGGCGGCAGCGGCTTCCGGCGCCGCATTGCGGATGAGGTAATCGAAGGCCCCCAGGGCGGCGGTGGCGCCAGCGCCCATGGAGATGATGATCTGCTTGAACGGCACAGTGGTGGCATCCCCTGCGGCGTAAACGCCGGGCAGGGAGGTGGCGCCCTTGGTGTCGATCTCGATCTCGCCGAAGCGGGTCAGGGCGACCTCGCTCCCCTTGAGGAACTCGGTGTTCGGTACCAGACCTATCTGCACGAAGATGCCGGCCACCGCCAGGTGCTTGATCTCGCCCGTGGTGCGATCCTCGTAGTCCATGCCCACCACCTTGCTGCCGTCACCGATCACTTCGGTGGTGCGGGCGCTCATGATGATGTCGATGTTGCCCATGGATCGAGCCTTCTTCTGCAGCACTTCGTCGGCGCGCAGGGTATCGGCAAACTCCACCACGGTGACGTGCTCGACGATGCCAGCCAGGTCGATGGCTGCCTCGATACCGGAGTTGCCGCCCCCGATCACCGCGACCCGCTTGCCCTTGAAGAAGGGGCCGTCACAGTGCGGGCAGTAGGCCACGCCCTTGGTGCGGTACTCGAGCTCGCCCGGCACGTTCAGGTCGCGCCAGCGGGCACCGGTCGCCAGGATCACGGCGCGGCTCTTCAAGGTGGCACCGGAGGCCAGATCCACGTTCACATAGCCATCCTTGCTGATGGCGGCGGCACGCTGCTCGGTGATCACTTCCACGCCGTACTGTTTGACGTGCTGCTCCAGGCTGGCGGCCAGCTTGGGGCCTTCGGTGTAGGGCACGGAGATGAAGTTCTCGATGCCGACGGTATCCATCACCTGACCACCGAAGCGCTCGGCGACGATGGCGGTGCGAATGCCTTTACGAGCTGCATAGATGGCCGCTGCGGCGCCAGCCGGGCCACCGCCCACTACCAGCACGTCGTAGGGGGCCTTTTCGCTCAGCTCTTGCGCCTTGCGCTCTGCCGCGCCGGTATCGAGTTTGGCGACGATCTCTTCGAGCGAGGTACGGCCCTGGCTGAATGGCTGGCCGTTCAGGTAGACGTTCGGGACCGCCATGATCTGGCGCTCGTTCACCTCGTCCTGGAACAGGGCACCGTCGATCATGGTGTGGGTGATGCCGGGGTTCAGGGTGGCCATCAGGTTCAGGGCCTGTACCACGTCCGGGCAGTTGTGGCAGGAGAGGGAGATATAGGTCTCGAAGTGGAACTCACCCTTGAGGTTCCTGACTTGCTCCAGAACGGCCGGATCGGCCTTGGAGGGGTGGCCGCCGCTTTGCAGCAGGGCGAGCACCAGGGAGGTAAATTCATGACCCATGGGGATGCCGGCAAAATGCACGCGCGGTGTCTGGCCTTGTGGCGCCACGCTCATGGAAGGCTTGCGGGCGGCAGTGCCATCGGTCATGGAAATCTTGGGGGACATCTCGGCTATCTCGTTGGCCAATGCCAGGAGCTCTGCGGATTTGTCGCTGTCATTGCCGGACACGCTGATCTCGATGGGATTGACGATGTACTGCAAGTAACCGTTGAGTTGTTGTTTGAGGTTGGTATCTAACATGGTCGAATTCCTTCTTGTTATGGCGGTCGGCACTATTAATGAATACAGAAAGCACTGGATGCAAAAAACAGTGAATACAGGAAGCGCTGGGCCAGAAAGCAGACCGGCCCTTGAGTGGGCCGGTCTTGGAGAGCAGGAGGCTTAGATTTTGCCTACCAGATCCAGGGACGGGGCCAGGGTGGCATCGCCTTCTTGCCATTTGGCCGGGCACACTTCACCCGGGTGAGCGGCAACGTACTGGGCAGCTTTGACCTTGCGCAGCAGCTCCAGAGCGTCACGGCCGATGCCACCGGCGTTGATTTCAACGATCTGGATGACACCTTGCGGGTCGATGACGAAGGTACCGCGGTCAGCCAGGCCAGCCTCTTCGATCATCACGCCGAAGTTGCGGGTGATGGTGCCGGTCGGGTCGCCTATCATCGGGTACTGGATCTTCTTGATGGTGTCAGAAGTGTCGTGCCAGGCCTTGTGAGTGAAGTGGGTGTCGGTAGAAACGGCGTAGATCTCGACGCCCAGCTTCTTGAAGGCAGCGTAGTTGTCAGCCAGGTCGCCCAGCTCGGTCGGGCAAACGAAGGTGAAGTCAGCCGGGTAGAAGAACACCACGGACCACTTGCCTTTCAGGTCAGCGTCAGACACCTGAACGAATTTGCCATTGTGGTAGGCGGTAGCGTTGAACGGCTTGATTTCAGTGTTGATATAGGTAGACATGTATTTGCTCCTTGGTGATGTACATATGCCCGTCTGGTCGTGAAGTGCTTGGCCAGGCGAGGCGCTTAACTTTCGATGGAGGCATCATAGGGCTTTTCGCTAATCGGTCAAAGCCACAATTTTGAATCACTTAAATCTATTTATTAGATAGCCCATCGCAACTGTACCTAACATGAATATCTCAGGCCTTCAGAGATAACTCATTGTCGAAGTTCAATTTCTGTCCGCCATGTCACATTTTCAAGTCCCGGATGGGAACTTGTTTTATGCCGGAGGTGATGAGAGGAGTGTTGAAGGTGCGTCGGGCAGAGGGGGAGGGCGTGAGAGACGGGCAAAAAAATCCCGGCGCCGTCGCACAGACAGGGCCGGGTCATCAAACAAGGAATGGCGATATAAAAATGCTTTACAGCAAAGACTAACTACGGGGTGTGCAAACTTGCAGACATATGAAGAGAAGACATCGGGTGCACAATCCTCATCTCCTCTTCGGCAACCATTGCATGGACGGCATCATAGTGTGATGAAGATCACAAAGCAAGTTTGTGGTGTAAGTTTTCAATCAAACTGAAAGTGTTTCAGCTATTTAGCCGATTAATCAGGCTGAAAACGCTTTTATTGTAATTTAATTACAGTTTTTTGTGATCAAAAATCGGAGGGCGGCTCCTGCTCCTCCATCAGTTCCAGCAGATTGATGGCGACAGTGATGAAGTCCGACTCCGTGACGATGCCCACCAGCTTGCGTCCCCGCACCACCGGCAGGCAGCCATATTTGTGGCGCTGCAGGTAGAGGGCCGCTTCCTTGATGCCGGCGTGGGGATCCACGCTCGCCACCTGGCGGGTCATGATCTCGTCGAGCTGGACGCTGTCGGTGAATTCCGCCTCCCGCTCCGGATTGATGAGCAGCAGCTTGGAGTCGCGGGTTGCCAGGATGTCGGAGAGGGTGACCAGCCCCAGCAGATGCAGGTGCTCGTCGACGATGGGGATGTGGCGGATCTGCTCCTGCTGCATCAGCTCCATCGCCTGCTTGACGCTGTTCTGCGGCCCCAGGGTGAAGGGGTGTTCGGTCATGATTTCAGTCAGGGTCATCATGGTGGGCCTCCTTGTGTTTCTGATCTCACCCTAGCTCAGCTCCTGGCGGTGGAACCTGATCAGGGTCAATACAGATCATTAAAGAATCATTAACCCAGGGGTTGTTGGTACGGCGGGGTACAAATTGACGCCCAAGTGTCCGTGTCGGTGCGCCAAGGGGCCCCCAGGCTCGCAAAAAGAGCTCTATCCCTTGCCGGCCTTGGGTTTTTGGTCTTTTGGGTTGCCTTGGAAGAGGGGGATAACTAGACTAGCCGCCGATTCCCCCGAGGTGAAAGATGCAAGTATCCGATTTTCATTTTGATCTGCCAGACGAGCTGATTGCCCGCTATCCGATGGCAGAGCGCACCGCCAGCCGCCTGTTGCAGCTCGATGGTCAAAGCGGCGCCCTGCGCCACGGTCAATTTGTGGATGTGCTGGACCAGCTCAACCCGGGCGACCTGCTGGTGTTCAACAACACCCGGGTCATTCCGGCGCGCATGTTTGGCCAGAAGGCCAGCGGCGGCAAGCTGGAGGTGCTGGTGGAGCGCATCCTGGACGAGCACAGCGTGCTGGCCCATGTCCGCTCTTCCAAGTCTCCCAAGCCCGGCACCCGCCTTATCCTCGATGGCGGCCCCGATGGGGAGACGGTGGAGGCAGAGATGCGCGCCCGCCACGATGCCCTGTTCGAGATCCACTTCCTGGACCCACGCCCTGTGCTTGAGATCCTGGAAGCCATAGGCCACATGCCGCTGCCCCCCTATATCGACCGTCCCGACGAGGACGCCGACAAGGAGCGCTACCAGACCGTCTACAACCAGAAGCCGGGCGCCGTGGCTGCGCCGACCGCGGGTCTGCACTTCGACGAGCCGCTGCTCGAGAAAATTCGTGCCAAAGGGGTTGAAACGGCCTTCGTCACTCTGCACGTGGGGGCGGGCACCTTCCAGCCGGTGCGGGTGGAGAAGATTGAAGATCACCACATGCATTCGGAATATGCCGAAGTGCCGCAGGAGGTGGTGGACGCCATCGCCGCGACCCGTGCCCGCGGCGGTCGCGTGGTTGCCGTGGGCACCACTTCGGTGCGATCCCTCGAGAGCGCGGCCAAGGTGACCCTGGCCCAGGACAAGCCGCTGGCGCCCTTCTTCAGCGACACCGACATCTTCATCTTCCCCGGCTACGAGTTCCAGGTGGTCGATGCCATGGTCACCAACTTCCACCTGCCTGAATCCACCCTGATCATGCTGGTCAGCGCCTTCGCGGGTTACGACAACGTGATGGCGGCTTACCAGGCAGCCGTGGCGGAGCAGTACCGTTTCTTCAGCTACGGGGACGCCATGTTCGTCACCCGTCGCCAGGTTGAGGCATAAGCCTCGGCCTTCAGAAGCCGTTCAGGGAGGCCTTGTCAGGATCCTGGCCGGTTTCTTGTATCGGGCCCATGGGGCCCTCCGTTGTCAGACTGTTTCTCTGACTGAATCGAGGTAGCAATGAAATTTGAACTGAAAACCACAGATGGTCGCGCCCGTCGCGGTCAGCTGGTATTCGAGCGCGGTGTGGTCCAGACCCCGGCCTTCATGCCGGTCGGTACCTACGGCACCGTCAAGGGGATGACCCCGGAAGAGGTGCGCGAGACCGGCGCCCAGATCCTGCTTGGCAACACCTTCCACCTCTGGCTGCGGCCGGGCCAGGCGGTGATGCGCGCCCACGGGGATCTGCATGACTTCATGAACTGGCAGGGTCCCATCCTGACCGACTCCGGTGGTTTCCAGGTGTTCAGCCTCGGTCACATTCGCAAGATCACCGAGGCCGGTGTGCACTTCCGCCATCCCATCAACGGCGAGAAGATCTTCCTCGACCCCGAGAAATCCATGGAGATCCAGTACGATCTGGGCTCCGACATCGTGATGATCTTCGACGAGTGCACGCCGTACCCCGCGACCTACGAAGAGGCGCGCAAGTCCATGGAGATGTCCCTGCGCTGGGCCAAGCGCTCCCGCGAGAAGTTTGATGCACTGGGCAACAAGAACGCCCTGTTCGGCATCATTCAGGGCTCCGTCTACGAGCCGCTGCGGGATGTGTCGCTGGACGGTCTGCTGGAAATAGGCTTTGACGGCTATGCGGTCGGCGGTCTGGCGGTGGGCGAGCCCAAGGAAGACATGCATCGCATCCTGGATCACGTCTGCCCGAAGATCCCGGCCGACAAGCCGCGCTACCTGATGGGGGTGGGCAAGCCGGAAGATCTGGTGGAAGGGGTGCGCCGCGGCATCGACATGTTCGATTGCGTGATGCCGACCCGCAACGCCCGCAACGGCCATCTGTTCACCACCGACGGGGTGGTCAAGATCCGCAACGCCAAGTATCGCGAAGACACCAGCACCCTGGATGCCGACTGCGATTGCTACACCTGCAAGAACTACACCCGCAGCTATCTGTACCATCTGGACAAGTGCAACGAGATCCTCGGTGCCCGTCTGAATACCATTCATAACCTGCGTTATTACCAGCGTGTGATGCAGGGTTTGCGGGACGCGATCGAGCAGGGTAAATTAGACGACTTTGTAACTGAGTTTTACCGTCGGCAAGGGAAGCCCGTGCCTCCGTTAACTGAAAATGACGTGAAATAACAACGACATATAAGTTAGTTTTCAAATCTACATCAATAAGAGGTTGTTAAATGAGCATTATCTCCAAGGCGTATGCAGAAGGCGCAGCTCCGGGTGCACAGGGTGGTGGCATGGAAATGATCATCATGCTGGCCGTGTTTGGCCTCATCTTCTATTTCATGATCTACCGTCCCCAGGCCAAGCGCGCCAAGACTCATCGCGATCTGATGAGCTCCCTGGCCAAGGGTGACGAAGTGCTCACCTCCGGTGGCCTGGTTGGCAAGATTGCCAAGGTGTCCGCCGATAGCGACTACATCGTGCTGGCCCTGAACGATCAGACTCAAGTCACCATCAAGCGTGATTTCGTCTCTGCCGTTCTGCCCAAGGGTTCTATTCAGTCCCTTTAATCTCCCGAGGAGCACAGCGTGTTAAATCGCTATCCGCTGTGGAAATACCTGATGGTGATCGTCGTGATCGCCATCGGTTTTCTATATGCAGCCCCCAATCTTTACGGCGAAGACCCGGCCTTGCAGGTCTCTGCCAGCCGTGGTGCCGAAGTCAAACTAGAGACGCTCGATCAGGTGAAGGAGACGCTCGAAGCGGCTCAGATCCCGGTCAAACATGCTGCGTTCGAACACGGTTTCATTCTGATCCGGTTCACCAATACCGAAGACCAGCTCAAGGCTCGTGACGTTGTCGCCAACAAGCTGGGCGACAACTTCATCACTGCCCTCAACCTGGCACCTTCCACGCCTGCCTGGCTCGAAGCCATCGGCGCCGCTCCCCTCAAGCTGGGTCTGGACCTGCGAGGTGGCGTGCACTTCCTGATGGAAGTGGACATGGCCGAGGCGCTGACCAAGCAGCAAGAGCAGATGGTGCAGGATTTCCGCTCCGAGCTGCGCACCCAGAAGATCCGTTACTCCGGTGTGCGCCGGGTGGGTGATCAGGTGCAGGTGGTGTTCCGCGAGGAGGCCGATCAGGCCAAGGCCGCCGCCTTCCTGCGTCGGCAGAATCCAGATCTCACCTTCACCACAGAGCAGAAAGGGGATGACTTCATCCTGCTGGCTGGCCTGAGTGAAGCCAAGATCAAGGAAGTGAAGAAGTACGCCCTCGAGCAGAACATCACCATCATCCGTAACCGGGTGAACGAACTGGGTGTGGCCGAACCGCTGGTACAACAGCAGGGTGCCGAGCGCATCGTGGTGGAGCTGCCCGGTATCCAGGACACCGCCCGTGCCAAGGAGATCCTGGGGGCTACCGCGACCCTGGAGTTCCACATGGTCGATGAGGCCGCCGACATCCAGGCCGCGGCCGCAGGCCGGGTGCCGCCGAGCTCCAAGGTCTACAACGATCGCAACGGTCGTCCCGTGGTGCTGCAAAAGCGCGTGATCCTGACCGGTGACCACATCGTGGGTGCCCAGTCCGGTTTCGACGAATACAGCCGTCCCCAGGTCAACATCAAGCTCGATGGCCAGGGTGGCAACAAGATGGCCAACTTTACCAAGGACAACGTTGGTAAGGGCATGGCCACCGTCTTCATCGAGTACAAGCCGGTCGGTCAACCCGGTCCGGACGGCAAGCGCAAGTTCCGCAAGCAGGAGGAGGTGATCAACGTCGCCACCATCCAGTCGCGCCTTGGCAGCCAGTTCCGCATCACAGGTATCGACAACGCCAACGAAGCCCACAACCTGGCGCTGCTGCTGCGTGCCGGTGCCCTGATAGCCCCGATCCAGATCGTCGAAGAGCGCACCATAGGCCCGAGCCTGGGTCAGCAGAACATCGACAGCGGGATGGAAGCCATCGGCTGGGCCATGCTGGTGATCGTGCTGTTCATGGGGATCTACTACCGTGCGTTCGGTTGGGTGGCCAACCTGGCTCTCTCCATGAACCTGGTGCTGATCGTCGGCATCATGTCGATGATACCGGGGGCCACCATGACCCTGCCGGGTATCGCCGGTATCGTGCTGACGCTGGGCATGGCAGTGGATGCGAACGTGCTGATCTACGAACGTATTCGTGAAGAGATCCGTAACGGCCGCGGCGTGCAGCAAGCCATCCACATGGGCTTTGACCGCGCCTTCTCGACCATCGCCGACTCGAACGTCACCTCGCTCATCACCTGTGTGATCCTGTTTGGCATCGGCACCGGCGCCATCAAGGGCTTCGCCCTGACGCTGGGCATCGGTCTGACCGCCTCCATGTTTACGGCCATCACGGTATCCCGCGCCATCATCAACCTGGCCTGGGGCGGACGGCGCATCGACAAGCTGCCGATCTAAGGAAGAGACATGTTTCAGATTCTACATTTTGAAAAGCCCATCCCCTTCATGCGCTTCGCCAAGTCGGGAATGGTGTTCTCTGCCTTGCTGACGATGCTCGCCCTGTTCTGTCTGTTCGATCGCGGTTTGAACTGGGGTCTGGACTTCACCGGGGGGACCACCATCGAGGTGGGCTTCCAGCAATCGGTGAGCCTGGACAAGATGCATGAGGCGCTGGACGAGCAGAAGATTGAAGGGGCGACCCTGCAATTCTTCGGCTCCAGCCGCGACGTGCTGGTGCGCATGGCTCCGAAAGAGGGGGTCAAGGTCGAGCAGCAGGGCAACGAGGTGCTGGCGGCCGCCAAGCTGATCGACGAGAGCGCCGTGCTCAAGCGGGTCGAGTTCGTCGGTCCTTCGGTCGGTGACGAGCTGGCGACAGACGGTGCCCTGGCCATGCTGGCCTCCATCCTCTGTATCCTGGCCTATGTGGCGGTGCGCTTCGAGTGGCGTCTGGCGATGGGGGGTATCCTCTCTCTGGCGCACGACGTGATCATCACCCTCGGCATCTTCGCCTATTTCCAGTACGAGTTCGACCTGACCGTGCTGGCGGCGTTGATGACGCTGGTGGGTTACTCCCTGAACGATACGATCGTCGTGTTCGACCGGGTGCGGGAGAACTTCCGCAAGGTGCGCCGGGGTGATACCGCCGAGATCATGGATCTCTCCATGACCGAGACCCTGAGCCGGACCATCATCACCTCGGGGTTGACCTTCGTGGTGGTGGTGGCGCTGCTGCTCAAGGGCGGCCCGCTGATCCACGGTTTTGCCATCGCCATGGTGATAGGGGTGGCCTTCGGGACCTACTCCTCCATCTATGTGGCGAGTGCCTCTGCCATGTTCTTCGGGGTCAAGCGGGAGCACATGCTGCCGACCCAGGTGGAAAAAGAAGGTGCGGATCAGCAAGAGATCTTGCCGTAACAGACAAGGGCGCCACAGGGCGCCCTTTCTCTTGGGGTGCGGCTGAGTCATTATGCTCCCCAACAGCCATCCTCATGACCCATTACAAGTACGCAAGGAGCAAGCCATGCAACACAATCCCCGTTTTCTGGCCCTGGTAGAGGCCATTCGCCCGCAGATACGGGAAACCGATGTGCACCAGATCAGGCGCTGGCAGGAAGAAGGCCGTGCTTTTCACCTGATCGACGTGCGGGAAGATAACGAGTGGGCGAAAGGGCACCTGCCGGGGGCGGAACACTTGGGCCGCGGTGTGATGGAGCGGGACATAGAGACCCGTTTTCCCGATCCCGACACCGAGCTCTACCTCTATTGTGGTGGGGGTTTTCGCTCCATCCTGGCGGCGGACAACCTGCAAAAGATGGGGTATTCCCGGGTGGTCAGCGTCGATGGAGGCTTTCGTGGTTGGAGTGATGCCGGATACCCTGTCGAATCCTGATTTATTTGAGGGATAGGGGTTGCGCCACATGACAAAAGGCCGGTTGACCTTTACCATATGCGGGGTCAAGCGTAAGCGTCGGAGTGTTCATTGAACGTCAGGAAAGGGATTGGATACCTCACCGGTATTCTGTTGTTGCTCCCCATGTGGGGATGCAGCAGTAGCAGTCAGGTTACAGCGCCTCAAGTTCCCAAGCCGCAACCCGCTTCATTGGTATTGGCGACCCCCTTGCAGGTCTCCTACCAGAGCGAGTTGGCGTTGGCGCGACTCGGGCAGATGCTCAGTGAAATGGAATTGACGACCGAACAGCGGGCGGAGCTGTTCTATGAGCGTGCCGTGGTGTTTGACCGGGTTGGCTTGCGTTCCCTTGCTCGGCTCGACTTCAACCGTGCCCTGCGGGAGAAGCCCGACTTTGCCGAGGCTTACAACTTCATCGGTGTCTATCTGGTTCAGCAACAGAACTATGACGAGGCCTATGAGGCGTTCGACTCGGCACTCGAGCTCGCCCCGGATTACGATTACGCCTATCTCAACCGTGGCATCGCGCTCTATTACGGCAATAGACCAGAGCTTGCCACCGCCGACATGAAGCGTTTCTACGAGGCGCAGCCGGAAGATCCCTACCGGGTGATCTGGCTCTATCTGGCCGAGCAGAAGCTCAACGGGCCGGCGGCCATGAGCCGGATGCGCGAACGCCTCAACAAGTACGACGACGACGCCTGGAACTGGGATCTGGTCCGCCTCTATACCGGCGAGATCAACGCCACCCAGCTGATGGGCAACGTGGTGAAAGGGGTGAAGGACAACCGGGAGCTCGCCGAGCGCCTGTGCGAAACCTACTTCTACCTCGGCAAGTTCGAGCTGGCCAAGGGCAACCGCAAGGAAGCCATCAGCTACTTCAAGCTGGCGCTGGCCAACAACGTCTATGACTTCATCGAGCATCGCTATGCCCTGCTCGAGCTGGAGCTGATGGCGCGCAAACCCTTGCCGCCGGGTGCTCAGGGCAAAAGCAGCAAAGCGTGAAAAGGGTGTCAGCCCTCAGTGAAAAAGGCCTCTTGATGAGGCCTTTTTGCTGTCTGCTGCAGTCGTCCCTGCGTGATCACTCCACCAGGCTCATGCCGGGGATCTGTCGCCAGTAACCGTTGCAGTCCCGTTCCTGCTGCAGGGGGAGGGGAGCCTGACCCTGCTGGTTGGCCTTGAAACGCGCCAGCATGTCGAGTGTCTCCATCCCTTCGGGAGAGAGGCGCACTACATCCACCAGTCCCGCCATGCCTTCGAGCTCGTTGCCGAGGTTGTAGCAGTAGCCGGACTGGGTCTGGATGCCGTTGAGATTGAACACTTTCTGCCCCTCACGGCTGTTGGCCAGCCGTCCGGTCGGGTAGTGGATGCAGGCGAGCTCGCAGTTGTCCTTGGGCTTGTCGAGGGAGCGGGCGGTGAAGCAGCGCGCCGAGTAGGCGAGCGGCAGGTGGCCGTAGGCGAACACCTCCACCTCGAACTGCTGGCGGAGCGGGCCAAGATCCTCATTGAGTTGCACCAGCCAGTCTCGGGAGAGCTCCACCGGCATCACCCAGCGCTGCATCCCCTGTTTGAGCAGCATGCGCAGCACGTCTGCGTTGTAGGCATTGATGGCCGGGCCACACACGAAGGGCAGGCCCGCCTCACAGGCGAGCTGGACGGTGCCGAGATCGTTGGCCTCGACCATGAGATCGCCGTTGTCCACCAGCCGTTTCACCTCCTTGAGCTCGGACGGCGCCGAGATCAGCGCCAGAGTGGAGAGCACGGTCTGTTTACCCGTGCTTGCCACCTGGCGGGCCAGGGTAATCCAGTCATCTACTTTCAGTTCCCGGCGTTTGCTGCACACCGTCTCACCCAGATAGATGATGTCTGCCTGGCTCTGCGCCGCCGCCTCATAGAAGGCCCGGGTGTCGGCCTTGGGCCAGTAGAAGAGCAGGGGCCCGAGAGAGAATTTCATGAACAGTGCTCCTTATTGCCACTGGCGGTGATAGGCGCCGAGGGTGGTCTGGCTTCCCTCGGAGACGCGGGCAAGCTGGGCATCCCACTCGCTCTTGACGCTGTAGGCGTCAGGGTTGGCTTGATAAGCATCGATGGCGGCGCGCCAGACCCGGGTCACCTGCTCGACATAGGCGGGGCTGCGCTGGCGGCCCTCGATCTTGACCGACTGGATCCCGGTCTGGAACAGCTCGGGCAAGAGGCCAAGCGTGTTGAGACTGGTGGGCTCCTCCAGGGCGTGATAGGTCTGGCCATCCACCTCGAAACGTCCCTTGCACAGGGTTGGGTAACCGGCGTTTTCCCCTGGGCCGTAGCGATCGATCAGCACCTCGTTGAGACGGGATTCGAGACCGCGGGGGGTCTCTTCCCAGCGTACGAACTTGGCGGGGGAGCAGGCGCCCACGGTATTGGGGCTCTCGCCGGTCATGTAGGAGGAGAGATAGCAGCGCCCCTCCGCCATGATGCAGAGGCTGCCAAAAGCGAACACCTCGAGGCCGACGTCGGTCTCGCGAGCCAGCTGCCTGACCTGGTGCATGGAGAGTACCCGTGGCAGCACCACCCGACCGACGTTGAAGTGCTGCTGGTAGAAGCGGATGGCGGCGGCGTTGGTGGCGCTCGCCTGCACCGAGACATGGAGCTCCATGTCGGGATGATGGCGGCTGGCGTAATCCAGCACGGCGAGATCGGCGATGATCAGGGCATCGGCACCGAGCGCCACCCCTCTGTCCACCGCCTGCTTCCATCTGGCATCCGAGCCCGGGTGGGCGAAGGTGTTGATGGCGATGTGCAGCTTTCGACCATGTTGATGCACATAATCCACCGCCTTTTCCAGTTTGCTGTCCGTGAAGTTGAGTCCGGCGAAGTGGCGGGCGTTGGTGTCATCCTTGAAGCCGATATAGACCGCATCGGCCCCGTTATCCACGGCTGTCTTCAGTGCCGGCAGGCTACCTGCCGGGCAGAGTAATTCCATCGGGTACGCTCCGAGAGGGCAAAAATGCAAAAAGTGGCCCGATTGTATGCAGGCTTGACCCCCCGCTTTTTGACCTGAGGCAGCTTTGTGTGGCTTTACCCTTCTAGAGGTAAGTAGGCACAAGTTTGATTTTCAACAGGATCCTGATAATTGCACTGTGTTTGAATGCGCAAAAAACTGGGAGTTTATCGTGTTTCAACAACTGCAACGCCGCCTGGTCGAACAGGCTCCTCGTCTCTTGCGCCGCCCGCTCAAGCTGGTGCCCTTCACCCTGCAGCAAAACCTGATGGAGGCTTTGTTGGCACAGGCGTTCAAGGAGGCCATCCAGGACGGGGATTTCGCCTTCCTGGCCGGCAAGTGGCTGAAAGTTGAGGTGTCGGACCTCGAACTATGCTGGTTTGTCAGCGAGCGAGAGGGAAAACTGGTGGTGGCCCGTGACTGCGAGCGAGCCGATGTCTGCTTCAGCGGCAGCAGCCAGGATCTCATCCTGATTGCCGGTCGCAAGGAGGATCCGGACTCCCTCTTCTTCCAGCGCAGGCTGAAGATAGAAGGGGATACCGAGTTGGGCCTCGAGGTGAAGAACCTGATGGACAGCCTGGATCTCGATGGGCTGCCCGGGCTGATGAAATATCCCCTGATGGACCTGGCAACCCTGATAGAGCGGGTCCGATCAGCGCAGGATCCGCTGCCCGCGTCGATGGCCTGAGCCGCGTCTCAGCTGCATCGCCAGCCCCGGGGTATGATGGCGATGACGCCGCCTGGTCCATAGGCAGCGACCAGCCCAGAGACAGGGGAGCAGGGCGAGCAGGGCCGTGGTGTCAGGCAGGCGCAGCAGCACCAGCCCGAGCGCCAGCCACAGGAAAGGCAGGGCCTCATAGTACCACTCCGGTTGCAGCCAGCGTTTGGCGGGATAGATGACCAGATCGGTGCGCCTGTAGTTGGAGCGCATCATCCAGAGGAGAGCACCCACCACAAACAGCAGGATCGCCGCGAGCCAGAACAGCGGTGAGTGGGCAAAGAACCACAACACGGCGGAGAGCAGCAGGTAAAGCAACGGCAATTGTTCATAGATCCAGGGGGGAAGCATGAGAGGAGTGCTCCGGGTAATGCAGCTTGACCCTCTAAGGTTAGCTCTCCCTTTTCCCGCCTTCAGGCCGGTTGGTTATACAAGCGGTGATTTTTGTTCTGAAATGCAGGGTCAGAAGCGATGCCAAAATAGCGATTCGTTATGTTACTATTACGCGCCATTTTTGACTGAAGATTGACTGGGCATGTTGGATCAGATTCGTATCGTTTTGGTAAACACCTCTCACACCGGCAACATGGGCTCTGCGGCGAGAGCCATGAAGACCATGGGGCTGACTCAGCTGGTGTTGGTTGATCCGCAAGCCTTGCCCGATGACGATGCCATCGCCCTGGCGGCGGGAGCCAGCGATGTACTGGTCAACGCCCGCATCGTGCCGACGCTCGATGAGGCCATCGCCGATTGTGGCTTGGTCATCGGCACCAGTGCCCGCTCTCGGACCCTGAGCTGGCCCATGCTGGATCCCCGCGAAGCGGGTGAGAAGCTGGTGACGGAGGGGGTGACGCATCCGGTCGCTCTGGTGTTTGGTCGTGAACGCACCGGCCTCACCAACGATGAGCTGCAAAAGTGCCACTACCACGTGGCCATCCCGGCCAACCCCGAATACAGCTCCCTCAATCTGGCCATGGCGGTGCAGACCCTCTGCTACGAGGTGCGGATGCGCTGGCTGGAGACTCAGGGAACTGCCACGGTGGAATCGGATGCGGAGCGGGTGGATTATCCTAGTGCCCAGCAGTTGGAAGGCTTCTATCTGCATCTGGAGCAGACCCTGCAGAAGACAGGCTTCATTGCCGATGATCACCCCGGTCATGTCATGAGCAAGCTGCGCCGTCTGTTCAACCGCGCCCGGCCGGAAGTGGTTGAATTGAATATCCTGCGAGGCATTCTCACCTCGGTGCAGAAAGCCCGGCCGCAGGATTAATCCCGACTGATTTACTCAACCATATACTTGACTGTTTTAGTCGGGTATGTGACCATGTGCCCATATTGATTTGTTCGCAAGACGGTAAGGCATATGAGACTGACCTCAAAAGGACGTTACGCAGTGACAGCTATGCTCGACGTGGCGTTGCATGCAGAGCAGGGGCCCGTTCCTCTTGCTGATATTTCAGAGCGCCAGGGCATCTCCTTGTCCTATCTGGAACAACTGTTTGCCCGTCTGCGCAAGCATGGGCTGGTGAGCAGCGTGCGCGGCCCGGGCGGCGGTTATCGCCTCGGCCTGGCCCCTGGCGAGATCTCGGTAGGTCAGGTGATCACCGCGGTCGATGAATCGGTCGATGCGACCAAGTGCCTCGGCAAGGGTGGCTGCCACGGTGGTACCCAGTGTCTGACCCACTCCCTGTGGCGTGACTTGAGTGAGCGCATTTCCAGTTTCCTGGGGGACATCACCCTGGCGGAGCTGGTCGGTCAGGCCGATGTGCGCCGCATCGCCGGCAAGCAAGATGAACAAATGAAGACCGTGTTGTCCCTGGTTGACCGGGCCGAACGCGGTGATGTGAGCTTGAAAGTCCAACTATAAACGTGCTTTCCACGACGAGTCGCTGTGTGGCCGCGTCGTAACGGAGAAAAACATGAAACTGCCTATTTACCTTGATTATTCGGCAACCTGTCCGGTGGACCCGCGTGTCGCAGAAAAAATGATGCAGTGCCTCACCATGGACGGCCTGTTTGGCAATCCTGCCTCCCGCTCTCACCGTTTCGGCTGGCAGGCCGAAGAGGCGGTGGACCTGGCCCGTAATCAAGTGGCAGAGCTGATTGGTGCAGATCCTCGCGAGATCGTCTTCACCTCCGGCGCGACCGAATCCAACAACCTGGCCATCAAGGGCATAGCCCACTTCTATGCTGGCAAGGGCAAGCACATCATCACCTCCAAGACTGAACACAAGGCGGTGCTTGACACTTGCCGCCAGCTGGAGCGTGAAGGCTATGAGGTGACCTACCTCGAACCGATGCCAAACGGCCTGTTCACCCTGGAGCAGATCGAAGGTGCCCTGCGCGATGACACCATCCTGGTCAGCATCATGCATGTGAACAACGAGATCGGTGTGGTGCAGGATATCGCCGCCATCGGCGAGCTGTGCCGCTCCCGCAAGATCCTGCTGCACGTGGACGCGGTCCAGAGCGTGGGCAAGATCCCGGTGGACGTGGAAGCGTTGAAAGTGGATCTGCTCTCCATGTCCGCCCACAAGGTATACGGCCCCAAGGGGATCGGTGCCCTGTACGTGCGCCGCAAGCCCCGCGTACGCTTGGAAGCCCAGATGCACGGTGGCGGTCATGAGCGCGGCATGCGTTCCGGCACCCTGGCGACCCACCAGATCGTTGGCATGGGTGAGGCTTTCCGCATCGCCAAGGAAGAGATGGCGAGCGAGAGCCAGCACATCATGGCCCTGCGTCAGCGTCTGTGGAATGGCATCAAGAACATCGAAGAAGTCTATATCAACGGCGATCTGGACCAGCGCGTCCCGGGTAACCTGAACGTCAGCTTCGCCTATGTGGAAGGGGAATCCCTCATCATGGCGCTGAAGGATCTGGCTGTCTCTTCCGGTTCGGCCTGTACTTCGGCCAGCCTGGAGCCTTCCTACGTGCTGCGCGCCCTGGGCCTGAACGACGAGTTGGCACACAGCTCCATCCGCTTCAGCATCGGTCGCTTCACCACAGAGGAAGAGATCGACTACGCAATCAAGCTCATCTGCGACTCCATCGGTCGTCTGCGCGAGATGTCCCCCCTGTGGGAGATGTTCAAGGACGGCGTCGATCTGAACACGGTCGAATGGGCACATCACTGATCCTTGCCAGCGTGGCAAGTGTTTGGTGAACAACGGAATTAGCAGGAGTTAGATATGGCTTATAGTGAAAAAGTAATCGACCACTACGAGAATCCCCGCAACGTCGGTGGTTTTGACAAGAACGACCCCAGCATCGCGACCGGCATGGTCGGCGCCCCGGCCTGTGGCGACGTGATGAAGCTGCAACTGAAGATCAGCGACGACGGCATCATTGAAGACGCCAAGTTCAAGACCTACGGCTGTGGCTCCGCCATCGCCTCCAGCTCACTGGTGACCGAGTGGGTCAAGGGCAAGACCCTGGACGAAGCCGCCGGCATCAAGAACACCGACATCGCCGAAGAGCTGGCCCTGCCACCGGTGAAGATCCACTGCTCCATTCTGGCGGAGGATGCCATCAAGGCCGCCATCGCCGATTACAAGCAGAAGAAAGGTCTCTAAGGTCCGGAGAGCAGTATGGCCATTACCATGACAGACGCCGCAGCGGCACGGGTTTCCTCTTTCATAACCAACCGGGGCAAGGGCATAGGCCTGCGCCTCGGCGTTAAGACCACCGGCTGTTCTGGCCTTGCCTATGTGCTCGAGTTTGTGGATGAGCTGGCCGCTGAGGATCAGGTGTTCGAGCAGAACGGTGTCAAGATCATCGTCGATGCCAAGAGCCTGATCCATCTGGATGGCACCGAGCTGGACTTCGTCAAGGAGGGCCTCAACGAGGGCTTCCAGTTCAACAACCCGAACGCCAAGGGCGAGTGCGGTTGTGGCGAGAGCTTCAGCGTCTAATCGATGAAGCCGGCAGCCTGCTGCCGGCTTTGCCGTTCAAGATGGATGGTGAGCAAGGCACTAGCCTTCGAGTCTGAGGACACAGAATGAATCATTTCGAGCTGTTCGGGCTGGCAGAGGGCTTCGAGCTCGATACCCGCCAGCTGGCAGACACCTACCGCCAGTTGCAAACCCGGTTTCACCCCGATCGTTTTGCCACCGCCCCCGAGTGGGAGCAGTTGGCCGCGGTGCAGCGTGCCGCCCAGATCAACGATGCCTTCACTACCCTCAAGTCCCCCCTGCGCCGAGCAGAATACCTGCTCTCCCTGCGCGGTACCGACATTCGAGGCGAGCAACAGACCCTGCAAGACACCTCTTTCCTGATGCAACAGCTGGAGTGGCGCGAGCGCCTGGCCGAGTTGAAAGGAGAAGCGGATCCTGAGGGGGCCATCGAAGATTTTCGTCGCGAGATCAGGCATGATCACCAGTCTCTGATGCAACGGCTGACCGATACCCTCACCGCGGGTGAAGATCTGGCGGCGGCCGATTGCGTGCGCAAACTCAAGTTTGTCGACAAGCTCCTCGAGGAGCTGGAACGATTCGAAGACTCGCTGTTCGAGTCTTGACCCTCTAACGCTGGAATTGTGATTACCCATGGCATTACTGCAAATCGCCGAGCCCGGCCAGAGCGCCGCGCCTCATCAGCACAAACGTGCCGTAGGCATCGATCTCGGCACCACCAACTCCCTGGTTGCCGCCGTACGCAGCGGCCAGGCCGACACCCTGTGTGACGAGCAGGGGCGCGATCTGCTGCCCTCTGTGGTGCACTATCAAGCTGGCCAGGACGCCGCCATCAGGGTGGGCTTTGACGCCAAGCGCGAAGCCGCCCTCGATCCCCACAACACCATCGTCTCGGTCAAACGGATGATGGGCAAGGCGCTGGCCGACATGGATACCCGTCAGCAGCCTTACGAGTTCGTGGCCGCCGACAACGGCATGCCCCAGATCCAGACCCGCCAGGGGCTGGTCAATCCGGTGCAGGTCTCGGCGGAGATCCTGAAAAAACTGGCCGAGCGCGGCGCCGCCTCCCTGGGGGGCGACCTCGACGGTGTGGTCATCACAGTGCCCGCCTATTTTGATGACGCCCAGCGCCAGGGCACCAAGGATGCGGCCCGTCTGGCCGGTCTGCACGTGCTGCGCCTGCTCAACGAGCCCACCGCCGCCGCCATCGCCTACGGCCTCGACTCCGGTCAGGAAGGGGTGATTGCCGTCTATGACCTCGGTGGCGGCACTTTCGACATCTCCATCCTGCGTCTGCATCGCGGGGTGTTCGAGGTGATGGCCACCGGCGGCGACTCGGCGCTGGGGGGCGATGACTTCGATCACCTGCTGGCGGACTGGATCAAGGCGCAGGCCGGTTTGAGTGGCCAGCTCGATGCCCGCACCCAGCGCGAGTTGCTGGACGTGGCGGCGGCGGTCAAGCACGGCCTGACGGATGCCGACCGCGTTGCCTGCTCCTTTGCCGGCTGGCAGGGGGAGGTGAGCCGCAGCCAGTTCGACGAGCTCATCCTGCCGCTGGTCAAGCGCACCCTGCTGGCCTGCCGCCGCGCCCTGCGCGATGCGGGGCTCGAGCAGATGGAAGTGCTGGAAGTGGTGATGGTGGGGGGCTCCACCCGGGTGCCGCTGGTGCGCGAGCTGGTGGGGGCGTTCTTCCAGCGTACGCCGCTCACCAGCATAGATCCGGACAAGGTGGTGGCCATCGGCGCCGCCATCCAAGCCGACATCCTGGTGGGCAACAAGCCCGATGCCGAGATGCTGCTGCTGGACGTGATCCCGCTCTCTCTGGGTCTTGAGACCATGGGGGGGCTTGCTGAGAAGGTGATCCCGCGCAACACCACCATACCGGTGGCCCGTGCCCAGGAGTTCACCACCTTCAAGGATGGCCAGACTGCCATGGCCATCCACGTGGTGCAGGGAGAACGCGAGCTGGTGGCGGATTGCCGCTCCCTGGCCCGCTTCACCCTGACCGGTATTCCGCCCATGGCGGCCGGTGCCGCCCACATTCGCGTCACCTTCCAGGTGGATGCGGACGGACTGCTGTCGGTCAGCGCCATGGAGAAATCCTCCGGCGTGCAGGCTGAGATCCAGGTCAAGCCCTCCTATGGCTTGGCGGAAGAGGACATCCTCAGCATGCTGAGCGCCTCCATCGCCAATGCCCAGCAGGACATGGATGCCCGCATGCTGGCGGAGCAGCAGGTGGAAGCCGATCGGGTGGTGGAGAGCCTCAATGCGGCGCTGGCCGCCGATGGCGAAGCGCTGCTCAATGCTGCCGAACGTGCCGAGATCGACGCCGCGATCACTCATCTGCTGGCCATGCGTGCCACAGGCACAACCAATCAAATCAAAGATGCCATCGAGGCGGCGGATGCCGTCAGTGGCGAGTTTGCGGCCCGTCGCATGGATGCGTCCATTCGCAAGGTGCTGACCGGCCAAAACGTCAACAAGGTGTAATATGCCAAAACTGATCATTCTGCCTCACCCCGAACTCTGTCCGGACGGCGCAGCCCTCGAGGGCGCGACCGGTGAGACCATACTGGACATCGCCCTGCGCAACGGCATCGAGATCGAGCATGCCTGCGAGAAGTCTTGTGCCTGTACCACTTGCCACTGCGTGGTGCGGGAGGGTTTTGACTCCCTCGAGCCGAGTGATGAGCTGGAAGACGACATGCTGGACAAGGCATGGGGACTGGAGCCGGAATCCCGCCTGAGTTGCCAGGCCCGTCTGGCGGATGAGGATCTGGTGGTGGAGCTGCCCAAGTACACCATCAACCTCGCCTCCGAGCGTCATTGATTGACCCGCTAATTACACATGAGTGAATTGCGCGTGCAGCATCTCATGGTGCAGTGATGATATGGTGAAGGCCGTACCCCTCGGGGGAACGGCCTTTTTTGTCTCCGTTACCCCGCGTTGTTAATGAATCGTGCCAAGAAGAAAAGGAAGCAAGAGAAAATGGCTGACATGATGAAGGTACTGTTATCCGCCCAGGCTGCTGCCGCCCACTGGGGTGAAGGCGCCCTGCTCAGTTTCAGCGGTGAGGAGACCCTGATCCACCTGGGTTCCACCGTCTTGCAGCAGGATATCCTGCGCACCGTTCAGCGTGCGGCTCGCCGACTCGAATCGAGCGGCATCAAGCGGGTGAGCCTGGTCGGTGAGGGTTGGGATCTGGAGCGCCGTTACGCCTTCGCCCAGGGCTTCTATGCCGCCAAGGGGCAGCGTGAACTGGACTTCGGCGAGCAGAGCGCAGCGGATGCCCTTGAGCTGGAGGCGCTGGTCAAGGCTACCCGCTGGGTGCGCGAGGTGACCAACGGTTGCCCGGAAGAGATCTACCCCATGAGCCTGGCGGAGTCCGCCCTGCTGCTGATCCGCGGCCTGGGTGGCGATCAGGTCACCGCCCGCATCACCGCAGGCGAAGCTCTGCGCGAGGCCGGCCATATCGGGATCTGGTCGGTGGGCCGCGGCAGCGAGCGCGAGCCCGTGCTGCTGGAGCTGGACTACAACCCGACCGGGGATCGCAACGCCCCCGTGGTGGCGGCTCTGGTGGGCAAGGGCATCACCTTCGACTCCGGTGGCTACTCCATGAAGTCCTCTGACAACATGCTGCCGATGAAGTCCGACATGGGTGGAGCCGCCATGGTGACCGGCGCCCTGGCGCTCGCCATCAGCCGCGGTCTGGACAAGCGGGTGAAGCTCATTCTCTGCTGCGCCGAGAACCTGGTCTCCGGCCACGCCTTCAAGCTCGGTGACATCCTCACCTACAAGAACGGCATCTCGGTGGAGATCCAGAACACCGATGCGGAAGGGCGCCTGGTGCTGGCCGATGGCCTGCTGGCAGCCTCCGACAGCGGCGCCGCCCACATTCTCGATGCCGCCACCCTGACCGGCGCCGCCAAGACCGCGCTGGGCCGCGACTACAATGCCGTGTTTGCCCTGGACGAGTGCGAGCAACAGCGCGCTCTGGCCGCCGCGAAAGCCGAGCAGGAGAAGGCCTGGCCGCTGCCGCTGGAACCCTGGCATGTGGGGCAGCTCACCTCGGCCTTCGCCGAGCTGGGTAACGTCGCCTCCGCCGAAGGCACCGCCGGGGCCACCACGGCCGCCGCGTTCTTGTCGCGCTTCGTGCGTGACGAGGGCAAGGGCTGGGTGCACCTGGATCTCGCCGCCTCTTATCAAAAATCGGGCAACGATCTCTGGGCGACCGGTGCCAAGGGTCACGGTCTGCGCACCATCGCACGCTGGCTGCAGGAGGTGACTGCATGAATGTCTGGTTAAGTCGTGAATTTGCACCAGCCGAGTGGGGTGAGGGGGCGCTGCTCTCCCACCGTGCCGATGGCATGGTGATCCACCTGGTGACGGCGTCCCCCTTGCTGGACATCCAGCAGGCGGCCCGCCGTCTCTGCGGTCAGGGGATCCAGACGGTCGCCCTGTGCGGTCACTGGGAGCGCGAGCAGCAGTGGGCCTTCGCCCAGGGGCTGCAGACCCCCAAGGCCGAGGTGGAGCTGCAGTGGGCGACCTCGTCCGAAGAGGACAGGGAGGAGCTGGAGGCGCGCTGGCTGTGCGGGCGCTGGGTGCGCGAGATGACCAATGCCACCCCGGAACAGCTGGGGCCGCTGGAGCTGGCGGTGGAGGCGGCAGCTTTCATCACCGAGCTGGCACCGGACAGGATCAGCCATCGCATCCTCAAGGGTGAAGCCTTGCAGCAGGCGGGTTGGGTCGGTCTCTATCAGGTTGGCCGCGGCAGCGATCGCGAACCCGTGATGCTGGAGCTGGACTACAACCCCACCGGGGATCGCAACGCCCCCGTGGCGGCGGCCCTGGTAGGCAAGGGCATCACCTTCGACTCCGGCGGCTACTCCATGAAAACCTCCCAGGGCATGCTCACCATGAAGCATGACATGGGGGGGGCGGCCATCGTCACCGGCGCCCTGGCGCTGGCCATACTGCGCGGCCTCGACAAGCGGGTGAAGCTCATTCTCTGCTGCGCCGAGAACCTGGTCTCCGGTCACGCCTACAAGCTGGGTGATATCCTCACCTACAAGAACGGCACCACGGTCGAGATCGTCAACACCGACGCCGAGGGGCGCCTGGTGCTGGCCGACGGTCTGCAGCTCGCCGGGGAGTCCGGCGCACCGCTCATCATCGACGCCGCCACCCTGACCGGGGCCGCCGTGATGGCGCTGGGGGGGCGCTACAACGCCCTGTTCGGCCTCGACAAGGGATTGGTGAGCCGTGCTATGGCCTATTCGGATGCGGAGCAGGAGCCAGCCTGGCCGCTGCCGCTGGAACCTTGGCACCGCCAGCAGTGCCCGTCCCACTACGCCGATACGGCCAACAGCCGTCCGGTGCCGGGCGGTGGCCCGGGCGGCGCCTCCAACGCGGCGGGTTTCCTCTCCCGCTTCGTCGGCAATGAAGGGCGGGGCTGGCTGCACGTGGATCTGGCCGCCTGTTTCAGCGAGAACGGTGACAACCTCTGGGCCCCCGGGGCCAACACCCTGGGGATGCGCACCATCGCCCATACCCTGCTGGCGGAGACGCGCCGAGGGGCATGACAAGGCGAAAGGGCACCTCGGGGTGCCCTTTTCAACGGTGCTGGTTATATGAGCAATAGATAGGGTTTTAGCGGGTTAGCGTGACTATCGTGCACAAGCGCACATTTTTTCTCAGTGCCATGGCACAAGATGAGTCACCATGTTGTTTCAAGGAATTTTTTGTTTAATAAAAAGTTGCTATTTTGTGTGTTATTTCGGTTTTTGTTTACGTATAATCGCCGCCGAACATGGATTCCTACAATAAAACTCTGTAGTTAAGGAAAGAACTCAATGGCTATCGAACGTACCTTCTCTATCGTCAAGCCGGACGCGGTCAGCAAGAACCTGATCGGTGCCATCTACAGCCGCTTCGAGAGCGCCGGCCTGAAAGTGGTCGCCGCCAAGATGCTGCACCTGAGCAGCGAGCAGGCCGCCGGTTTCTACGCCGAACACCAGGGCAAGCCTTTCTATGATGGACTGGTTGCTTTCATGACCTCTGGCCCCGTCATGGTACAGGTGCTCGAAGGGGAAGACGCCATTCGCCGTCATCGCGAAATCATGGGCGCCACCAACCCGAAAGAGGCCCTGGCCGGCACCCTGCGCTCCTGCTATGCCGAGAGCATCGATCGCAACGCCGTGCACGGTTCCGATGCCCCGGCCTCTGCCGCCCGTGAAATCGCCTACTTCTTCTCCGACGCCGAGATCTGCCCACGCGGCTGATTTTCGTCAGAAGATCATCAAGGGAGCCTCGGCTCCCTTTTGTTTTTTGGTCATTCGGTCAATATCCTCTTATTCTCCAGGTGGAAAGGCAGACCCATTATTTGTACAATGCCGCCCCCTGACGTAGGTCAGCCGATAATTTATGAAGTGTGTGAGCTGAGGCCCTTGATGAGCGAAACAAAAACCAACCTGCTGGATCTCGATCGGGATGCCATGCGTGCCTTCTTCGTCGAGCTGGGCGAGAAGCCGTTCCGGGCAGATCAGATAATGAAGTGGATCTACCACTCCGGTTGTGATGACTTCGATCAGATGAGCAACGTCAACAAGGCGTTGCGTGAGCGTCTCAAGGCCATTGCCGAGATCCGAGCCCCCGAGATCAGCCGTGAACAACGCTCCGCGGATGGCACCATCAAGTGGGCCCTGCAGGTCGGGGATCAGGAAGTCGAGACCGTCTACATCCCGGAGGCGGATCGGGCGACCCTCTGTGTCTCCTCCCAGGTCGGCTGCGCCCTGGCGTGCACCTTCTGCTCCACCGCCCAGCAAGGTTTCAACCGCAACCTGAAGGTCTCCGAGATCATCGGCCAGGTCTGGCGTGCCGCCAAGGTGGTGGGCGGCAAGCGCCCCATCACCAACGTGGTGATGATGGGCATGGGCGAGCCGCTGCTGAATCTCGCCAACGTGGTGCCGGCCATGAGCCTGATGATGGATGACTTTGGTTTTGGTATCTCCAAGCGCCGCGTCACCCTCTCCACCTCCGGCGTGGTGCCGGCGCTGGACATGCTGGGCGACCAGATCGACGTGGCGCTGGCCATCTCGTTGCATGCACCGAATGACAAGCTGCGCTCCGAGATCATGCCGATCAACGACAAGTACAACATCGAGGCCTTCCTGGCGGGGGTGCGCCGCTATCTGGCCAAGTCCAACGCCAATGGCGGCCGGGTGACGGTGGAATATGTGCTGCTCGATCATATCAATGACGACATGCAGCATGCCCACGAGCTGGCGCAGGTACTCAAAGATACCCCTTGCAAGGTCAACCTGATCCCCTTCAACCCCTTCCCGGGCAATCCGTTTGGCAAGCCGAGCAACAGTCGCATCGACCGCTTCTCCAAGGTGCTGATGGAATACGGTATGACCGTCATCGTCCGCAAGACCCGCGGGGATGACATCGATGCGGCCTGTGGCCAGCTGGTGGGGGAGGTGATCGACCGCACCAAGCGCACCATGAAAAATCGGATGCAACAGGATGGGATTTCCGTCAAAATGGTTTAACTCGCTAAGCCATTGTATAGACAGGAAATGGATATCCGTACATTGATCGTAGTGGCAGCGCTCTGCGCGCTGCCTGGCTGTGTCACCGAGACCACTTACGCTGGCCAGAATTCTACCCAGCGTGAAGTGGGTCCCGACTTCAAGGCGGCTGCCCAGACCCGCCTCGATCTGGGTATTCAATATCTGCGTCAGGGCAATGCCGAACAGGCCAAGTTCAACCTCGATCGGGCCCTCCAGTACGACCCCAGCAACCCTCAGGTGTATATCGGCTTCGCCTATTTCTACCAGCAGGTATCCGATTTCAAGGCGGCCGAAGAGAATTACAAGAAGGCACTGGCCATGGATCCGACCAACGCTGACGCGATGAACAACTACGGTGCCTTCCTGTGCAACCGTGGGCGCTTCGACGAGGCGGAGAAGGCATTCCTGCAGGCGGTCAGCCAGCCGGATTACATCAAGATCGCCGATACCTACGAGAATGCGGCGCTCTGCTCGATGCAAAATCACAGAAATGACAAGGCCAACGAGTACTATCGTCTGGCCTTGGGGTATAATCCCCGCAATCCAAGGTTATTGCTGGACATGGCCGAGCTTTCCATGAAAGATGGCAAGCTGCCTGATGTGCAGTCTTACCTCGCGCGTTTCGCCGACGTGGCAGACGAGAACGAGGAGAGCCTCTGGCTCCGGCTGAGGCTTGCCCAGGCCATGGACAAACCGGCATTACTTCACCAATTCGGGACTGAGCTGGTAAGGCAATATCCCACTTCGCAACAAGCCAAGCGTTACTTAGCCAATGACTACTGAACAGCCACACGATTTCCAAGACGACTCCCAGGCAGTTGGCCCAGGCCAGCTGCTGCGCAACGCCCGTGAACAGCTCGGCTGGACACGAGAGCAGGTTGCGTCCCGCATTCACCTTCGTCTGACCCTGATCGCCGCTATCGAATCGGATACCTACGACAAGCACACGTCCCATACCTTCATTCGGGGCTATCTGCGTACTTATGCCAAGCTGGTCGGCATTCCCGAGGAAACCATACTCGCGGCCTACGACAAGCTGGGGCTGACGCCGCCCGATAACATCGACATGCAGAGCTTCTCCCGCCGCTCCCGCCAGCAAGCCAACGACAGTCGGCTCAAGGTGGTGACCTGGCTGGTGATCCTGGTACTGATTGCGCTCTCCATCGCCTGGTGGTGGCAGAGTACAGCACGTCGCTCCGCCGGGGATGAAGCCCTTGCGGCGAGCGAGATGGGCACGGACCCGACCGCGTCGGTCGCCAACGTGACGCCTACGGTGGACGTGGCCGACCCCGTGTTGCCCGTGGCCTCCGATGCCGTGGCGACTGAGCCTGCGGTGAGTGACGCCGCCGCCACAGCACCGGATGTCGTTGCCGCGACCAGCGCCGCCCTGTCTACCGAGGCCTCGGCAGCAGAGGCGACCCTGGCGCCGGCAGAGACGGTCGCCACCGAACCTGGCAAGGCGCCCCAGCTCAAGATGAGCTTCACCGCCGACTGCTGGCTGGATGTCAAGGATGCCAACGGCAAGACCCTGTTCAGCGGTCTGAAGAAGGCGAACGACGAGCTTGTGCTGGAAGGACCCGAGCCACTCAGATTCATCATTGGCGCGCCCATGGCGGTCAATCTCGAATACCAGGGCAAGTCCTTCGACATGAGCCGTTACAACAACGGCCGGACTGCTCGCTTCTCACTGCCGCAGGAGTAATCTGTCCGCCATGTCCGCTCACGAATCCCCCATTATTCGTCGTCAATCCAGGCAGATCATGGTCGGCAACGTGCCGGTTGGGGGCAATGCCCCCATCACGGTGCAAACCATGACCAACACCAAGACTACCGATGTTGCCGCCACCGTCGAGCAGATCCAGCGGATCGAGCGGGTCGGTGCTGACATAGTCCGGGTCTCGGTGCCCACCATGGAAGCGGCGGAAGCCTTCCGGCTCATCAAGCAGCAGACCCGCATTCCCATCGTCGCCGACATCCACTTCGACTACCGTATCGCTCTGAAAGTGGCCGAGTACGGTGCTGACTGCCTGCGCATCAACCCGGGCAACATCGGCAACGAAGAGCGGGTGCGCGCCGTGGTCGACTGTGCCCGCCATTACAACATTCCGATCCGCATCGGCGTTAACGGCGGCTCTCTGGAACGTGACATCCAGGAAAAGTATGGCGAACCGACCCCGGAAGCCCTGCTCGAGTCGGCCATGCGCCACGTGGATTACCTGGATCGCCTCAACTTTGAGAACTTCAAGGTGAGCGTCAAGGCCTCCGACGTCTTCCTGGCGGTCGGTGCCTATCGCCTGCTGGCCAAGCAGATCGACCAGCCGCTGCACCTGGGGATCACCGAGGCGGGCGGATTCCGTGCCGGCGCGGTGAAATCCGCCATCGGGCTCGGCATGCTGCTGGCCGATGGTATAGGCGACACCATCCGCATCTCCCTGGCCGCCGATCCGGTGGAAGAGGTGAAGGTGGGCTTCGACATTCTCAAGTCTCTGCGCATCCGCTCCCGCGGCATCAACTTCATCGCCTGTCCCTCCTGCTCCCGTCAGGAGTTCGATGTGATAGGGACGGTGAACGCCTTGGAAGAGCGGCTCGAGGACATCATCACCCCGATGGACGTCTCCATCATCGGCTGCGTGGTCAACGGTCCGGGCGAGGCCCTGGTCTCGGATCTCGGCCTTGCCGGTGCTGCCAACAAGAGTGCCTTCTATGAAGGGGGCCAGCGGGTCGACAGGCTCGACAACAAGGATCTCATCCCCGTGCTGGAGCGCCGCATCCGCGCCCGGGCGGCCATGCTGGATCCCGCCAACCAGATCCAGGTGGACAAAGGTTGAACCATGAAGGGGCCACCTGGGGTGGCCCCGGCTTTAGGTTGTTGATTTTACATCCCGCATCCGGGCACCCTGATTTTACCTCGGGGCCGAAAATCCCTATAATGCGGCCAAATTTTACCTCTTTTTCTCGAGTATCAACGTGGCAAAACAGATCCAAGCTATTCGCGGTATGAATGATTGCCTGCCGGAGCAGAGCCCGGTATGGCAGAAAGTGGAACAGATCCTGCGCCAGGTCGTCGCCAGCTACGGCTACAGCGAAGTGCGCATGCCCATCGTCGAGCAGACCCATCTGTTCAAGCGCGCCATCGGTGAAGTGACCGACGTGGTCGAAAAAGAGATGTACACCTTTGAAGACCGTAACGGCGACAGCCTGAGCCTGCGCCCGGAAGGGACCGCCAGCTGCGTCCGTGCCGGTATCGAGCACGGCCTGCTCTACAACCAGGAACGCCGGATGTGGTACATGGGCCCCATGTTCCGTCACGAGCGTCCCCAGAAGGGCCGTTATCGCCAGTTCCACCAGTTCGGAGTCGAGCTGTTTGGTATCAACGGGCCGGACATCGATGCTGAGCTGATCATGCTGACCCACCGTCTGTGGCGCCTGTTCGGCATCAGCGATCATGTCACCCTGCAGCTCAACACGCTCGGTCAGAGTGAAGAGCGCGCCGCCTACCGCGATGCCCTGGTCGCCTACTTGGAGCAGTACAAGAGCGAGCTGGACGAAGAGAGCCAGCGCCGCATGTACAGCAACCCGCTGCGGGTGCTCGACTCCAAGGACGAAAAAGTGCAAGCCATCCTGGTGGGTGCGCCCCGTCTGTTCGATCACCTGGGCGAAGAGAGCCTAGCCCACTTCGAGGGGCTCAAGCGCTTGCTCGAGTCCGCCGGTATCCAATACGAGGTGAATGAGCGTCTGGTGCGCGGCCTCGACTACTACAACCTCACCGTGTTCGAGTGGGTGACCAACAGCTTGGGTGCCCAGGGCACCGTCTGTGCCGGTGGTCGTTACGACGGCCTGGTGGAGCAGCTCGGCGGTCAGGCGACCCCGGCCGTGGGCTTTGCCATGGGCATGGAGCGTCTGGTGCTGATGCTCGAAACTCTCGAACTCAACGCCGATATCCGCCCGGCGGTGGATGTCTATCTGGCCATGGTGGGCGAGGGGACGGAACAGGCTGGTTTCCAGCTTGCCGAGCGGCTGCGCGATGCCCTGCCGGACTTGCGTCTGATGAGCCACTGCGGTGGCGGCAACTTCAAGAAACAACTCAAGCGTGCCGACAAGAGCGGCGCGGCCATTGCCCTGATCCTCGGCGAGACCGAGGTGCAAAGCGGGGAGATCACCATCAAATATCTGCGTGGCCAGGCCGAGCAACAGACCGTCTCGGTCGATGCCGCCATCGCCCTGCTGGCAGCTAAAGGAGAGTAAGCTGTGGAAGTGTATACCACTGAAGAACAACAGGTTGAGGTCATCAAGAGCTGGTGGAAAGAGAACGGCACCTCGGTACTCGCGGGGACCGTGATCGGTCTGGTCGGCCTCTTTGGCTGGCGTTACTACAACGAGCTGCAGCAGACCAACCAGGAAGCCGCCTCCCAGGCTTACAACGCCATGACAGCCCAGCTCGCCAAGGGTGACGATGCTGCCCTTGAGCAGGCCAAGAACTTCATCAGCGCCCATCAGGGCGACGCCTATGCGGAGCTGGCTGCCCTGCAACTTGCCGCGGCTGCGGTCAAGGCGGGCAAGCTGGATCTGGCTGCCGAGCAGCTGACCCAGGTGGCCGCGAATGGCGACGAGAGCATCAAGCCCATCGCCGCCCTGCGCCTGGCCCGGGTGCTCAAGGATCAGGGCAAGGCCGACGAAGCGCTGGCCCAGCTTGGCAAGATCAACAACGATGCCTTCAAGGCCCAGGTGGCGGAAGTGCGTGGTGATGTGCTGCTGGGTCAGGGCAAGCCCGAAGAGGCGCGCGATGCCTATCAGGTCGCGGCCGATGCCGGCGGCCTGCAGAGCAGCGCCGAGCTCAAGCTGAAGATGGACGATCTGGCGCTGCCAGCGGTGACAGCGGGTGAGGCTCCGGATGCGTAATCTGTACAAGAAAATGGCGCTGGGGGTGGCAGTTTCCCTGGCCCTGCAGGGCTGCTCCCTGTTCAGTTCCGAGGAAGACCTGACCCCGATGGCCCCCCTGCCCGTGGTCGAGTCCGCCTTCACGGCCGACACGGCCTGGTCTTCCTCCGTCGGCGATGGCATCGGTGATTTCTACTCCCAGTTGCAACCCGTGGTGGAAGAGGATCACATCTATGCCGCCGCCCGTGATGGCGACGTGACCGCCTTCGATCGCAGCAGTGGTGAGACCCTGTGGAGCGTGGATCTGGCGGACCTGCCCATCAACGCCGACAAACGCAGCGCCCGTCTCTCCGGCGGTCTGGTCTCCCGTTATGGCAAGTTGTTCCTCGGCTCCGAGAACGGGGTGGTCTACGCCCTGAACGAAGCGAACGGGGAAGTGCTGTGGCAGACCACGGTCCCCGGTGAAGTGGTGGCGAGCCCCGCCGTCGAAGATGGTCGCGTGGTGGTGCTGACCACCTCGGGTCGTCTGGTGGCGCTCGACACCGATGAGGGCAAGTTGCAGTGGACCCTGTCCGAAGAGCAGCCGCCCCTGACCCTGCGCAGTGCCGGGACCCCGGTCATCACCAACGGCGCCGTGCTCTATGGCCGTGCCGATGGCAAGGTGGGCATCGCCCTGCTGAGCAACGGCCAGCCGGTGCGCCAGTCCAAGGTGGCTGACCCGCGCGGCGCCACCGAGCTGGACCGCATGGTCGACGTGGACGCCAGCCCGCTGATTGCCGGTGATGAGCTCTACGCCATCGCCTACAATGGCCAGCTGATGGCCCGCAAGCTGATGACCGGTGACGAGGTGTGGAAGCGCAAGTATTCCGGCTACCGCGACATGGCTGTGACCGGCAATGCCATCGTGCTGACCGACAACCGCAGCCACCTGTTTGCGGTCGACAGGCGCAATGGTCTTGAGCTGTGGTCCAACACCCAGCTGGAAAACCGCACCGTGACCGCCCCCGTCGTCCTGGGTGACTATGTGGTGGTCGGTGATGTGGAAGGCTACCTGTATTGGCTGGATCGTACCGACGGGTCCATCAAGGCCATGCAGCAGCTCGACAGCAGTGGTCTCTATGCCGCGCCCCTGGTGGACGGTGACACCCTGTATGTGCAGAGCCGTGGCGGCAAGTTGTACGCAATCAAGCGTCCCTGATCGCCCGTCAATCTGAATATCCGGCTCCTGGTCTTCGGACCCGGAGCCTTTGTCGTCTTGAGAATGAGGCTTTTATGACTCCTGTAGTAGCCCTGGTGGGCCGCCCCAACGTGGGGAAATCCACCCTGTTTAACCGCCTGACCCGTACCCGGGATGCCCTGGTTGCCGATTTCCCCGGCCTGACCCGGGACCGCAAATACGGCCAGGCGAAGTTGGGCGAGCTGGAATTTATCGTGGTCGATACCGGCGGTATCGATGGCACCGAGGAGGGGATCGAGCTGAAGATGGCCGAGCAGTCCCTGTTGGCCATCGAGGAGGCCGATGTGGTGCTGTTCATGGTGGATGCCCGTGCCGGTTTGACCGCCGCGGATCAGGCCATCGCCGAGCACCTGCGCAAGACCCACAAGAAGGTGTTCCTGGTCGCCAACAAGACCGATGGCATCGACGGTGACTCCGCGGTCTCCGAGTTCTACGGTCTGGCGCTGGGGGAGGTCTACCAGATCGCCGCCGCCCACGGCCGTGGCGTGTTGAGCCTGCTGGAGCTGGCGCTGGCTCCCCACCTTGAGACCCTGGTCGAGGCCGCCGAAGAAGAGACGCAGGAAGAGGAGGACTTCGACGAAGAAGCCCTGCTGCGCATGGTGGCCGCCGGTGATCTCGATACCCGGGAAGACACCAAGGAGACCCCGTTTGCCGACCTGCCCATCAAGTTCGCCATCGTCGGTCGCCCCAACGTCGGCAAGTCGACCCTGACCAACCGCATGCTGGGTGAAGACCGGGTCATCGTCTATGACATGCCGGGCACCACCCGCGACTCCGTCTACATCCCCATGGAGCGTGACGAGCAGAAGTACGTGGTCATCGACACCGCCGGCGTGCGCCGTCGTGGCAAGGTGCACGAGACGGTGGAGAAGTTCTCCGTCATCAAGACGCTCAAGGCGATTGAAGATGCCAACGTCTGCCTGCTGGTGATCGACGCGCGCGAGACCATCACGGATCAGGACTTGAGCATCCTTGGCTTCGTCCTCCACAGCGGCCGCTCCGTGGTGCTGGTGGTGAACAAGTGGGACGGTCTGGATCAGAAGGTGAAAGAGGACGTCAAGAACGAGCTGGACCGTCGTCTGGGCTTCATCGATTTCGCCCGCGTCCACTTCATCTCCGCCCTGCACGGTAGCGGTGTCGGCCATCTGTTCGAGTCCATCAATGAGGCTTACCAGTCCGCCACCCGTCGTACCAGTACCGCCATGCTGACCCGCATCATGCAGATGGCGCAGGAAGACCACCAGCCGCCGATGGTGAATGGTCGCCGCGTCAAGCTCAAGTATGCCCACGCCGGTGGCTACAACCCGCCGCGTATCGTGATCCACGGCAACCAGCTGAACGACTTGCCGGACTCCTACAAGCGGTATCTCATCAACTACTTCCGCAAGTCCCTGAAGATCATGGGGACCCCGATCAGGGTCGAGTTCCAGGAATCGGTCAACCCGTTCGAGGGCAAGAAGAACACCCTGACCCTGAGCCAGGAGCGGCAACGGGATCGCCTGCTCAAGGCGAAGAACAAGAGCAAGAAATAAGCCCTGACGGCTGCCCCGGTGGCAGCCGTTTTTTTATCTGCAAGATGAGAGGTGAGCCCAGCGCTCATGCCTGAGAGGAGATGACCATGAGTCTCTTGACATGCCCGGCCTGCCACGCCGAGCTGGACAGCCGCAGTGCGGAGGCGAGCTGCGGCCAGTGCCATGCCAACTATCGGATCCGGGCGCTGTGCCCTACCTGCCAGCATGAGCTTGAACGGCTCAGGGCATGTGGCGCCGTGGATTACTTCTGCCACCACTGCAACAGCCTCATCTCCAAACGTACTGTCCAGTTTGAGCTGACGCCGGTCGAGGCATAAAAAGGCATTAAAAAAACCCGGCCTTGGCCGGGTTTATGCTGTGTGCTCCGCAATCAGCAAGGTGTAGGAGCGGTTTCGGTGCCATATCTTGCGTTTCATGTCGGCCAGTTTCAGCTTGCGTCTGGGGCTCCAGGCGCATCTGGTCTTTCTGGTCAACGTGGCTCTTCTGCGTGTTCGCATCTGGTTTTCCTCTCTGGTCATCCCGGCGACGCTGACAGCCCTGACATAGGGGGCCATCGGTGTCGCAAGTTGATGAATATATTGCAACAAGCCTCTCTCAGACAGGCTTGGGTCTGGGAGGATGGTAACAGAGAATTTCCCCAGACGACACACCCGGCAGGGCTCAGGGGGTGATGATCTGCTTGACCACTTCGGCGATGATGGCGGGGCGCTCTGCCGGGGCGGCCGGCTCGCTGCCGTCGTCCTCGTCCAGGGTTTCGCGGCGATGAGCCTTCTGTTGCTCGTTGTCGAGCCACAGCAGGCTCTGGTAGTACTGGCGTACGTTGTTGACATAGTTGCGCGCCTCGCCACCCCGGGCATAGCCATAGCGTACCTTGCGATGCCAGCGTGACTGCTGCAGCAGGGGCAGCACCTCTTTCACGTCCCCCCAGGCATCGGGGTTCTTGCCGAGCTCCTTGGTCAGGCGACGGGCATCCATCATGTGGCCATAGCCGATGTTGTAGGCGGTGAGGGCAAACCACACCTTCTCGTCGGCCGGTACCGAGTCGGGCACCTTCTCCATCATCTCCTGCAAGTAGCGGGCGCCCCCCTTGATGCTCTCCTCCGGGTGCAGCCTGTCATTCACTCCCATCGCCTTGGCGGTAGGGCCGGTGAGCATCATCATGCCGCGCACCCCTGTGTAGGAGCGTGCCAGAGGATCCCAGTGGGACTCCTGATAGCTGATGGCGGCCAGCAGGCGCCAGTCGATCTCCTTGGCGTGAGTCTGGAACAGATCCTGGTACTTGGGCAGCAGGCTCTTGGCCCGCTGCAGGAAGGTGCGGGTGTCGACGAAATCGAAGTTCTGCACGTGGCCAAAGTACTTCTCGTCGAGCTTGGCGATGGAGCCATCCATGAAGCGCTGACCGAAGAAGTCGATGATGCTGGCATAGAGGCTGTCATCGGGCAGCTTGGTCATGGCCCAGGCCACGGTCTGCTTGCTGGCGAGGGTCAGCCCCTCGGTGAGTTCGGGGTAGTAACGCTGGGTGCGGGCCAGTACGGTGTCCTGCACTACTGTGTAGTCGACCTCGCCGTCGGCGACCTGTTTGAGCAGCTCCTCCACGTCGGCATCGCGGTTGATGCGCCAGTTCAGATTGGGGTACTGACTGGCCATCTCCTTCATCAGGTCCTCACCGGTGGAGCCGGCAGGCACCACTATGGTGCCCTTGATGTCGCCGAGATCCTTGGGCCTGGGAGAGCCGTTGCGATAGACCAGCTTGGGGGATACCTGGTAGAAGCCCGGGCCGAAGCGAAACAGCTTGCGTCGCTCCGGAGTCACGACGATGGCGGCGGCGGCGAGATCCAGCTTGCCCTTTTGCAGTTGCTCGACCAGCTCGGCGGTGGAGTAGGCCGGGATTATGGTCAGCTTGACCCCCAGCCAGTCGGCATAGTGCTGCGCCAGCTCGTAATCGAACCCCTGGGCGGTGTCGTCGCGCTGGTAATAGGAGGTGGGACCATAGAGGGTGCCAACACGGATCTCGCCCCGTTGGCGGATCTGCTCCAGCTGGCTGGAGGGGGAATAGAAGTCACAGCCGGCCAGGGCCAGCGTCAGCAACATCCCGATAAACAGTCGAAAAATGCAGCGCAAGTAGGTGAGTACCCTTGTTGAAAAAATCGGCATTTGTCAAAAAAGAGGCACCTTTATACCAGAGACGGTGGAGGGAGTCACATCGTGGGAGATGAGAAAAACGTTTGTTCGCGATGGGCCTGATCCCTATAATACGCGCGTCTCAAATCCCCCCACACTCTAAAACTTGGTGAGAAAGGTATATGGAAATCTTGCGTGGTGCCCCAGCACTGTCTGAGTTTCGTGTCCACAAGCTGCTGCAGAGCTGCGCACAGAGAGGAGTAGAGATAGCAGACGTCTATGCCGAATATGTGCACTTTGCCGAGCTTTCGAGCCCGCTGTCGCCCCCTGAGCGAGCGACCTTGGGCCAGCTTCTGCGCTACGGCCCGACCATCCCGGAACACACCCCCAGCGGTCAGCTGTTTCTCGTTACCCCCCGCCCCGGCACTATCTCCCCCTGGTCTTCCAAAGCAACCGACATCGCCCACAACTGCGGCCTGCACCAGGTCAAGCGGCTGGAGCGCGGCATTGCCTATTACGTGCAGGCCAAGGGTGAGCTGACCGCAGCCCAGCGTGGCGAGGTCGCGGCCCTGCTGCACGATCGCATGATGGAGACGGTGTTCGATGAGCCGAGCCAGGCCGCCGCCCTGTTTGCCCATCACGAACCGCGCCCCTTCACCCAGGTGGACGTGCTGGGTGGTGGCCGCGCCGCCCTGGCCTCGGCCAACGTCGAACTGGGCCTGGCCCTGGCCGACGACGAAATCGACTACCTGGTGGAGAACTTCACCAAGCTTGGTCGCAACCCCAATGACATCGAGCTCTACATGTTCGCCCAGGCGAACTCCGAGCACTGCCGTCACAAGATCTTCAACGCCGACTGGACCATAGACGGCGAGGCGCAGCCCAAGTCGCTGTTCAAGATGATCAAGAACACCTTCGAGCAGACGCCGGATCATGTCCTGTCTGCCTATAAAGACAACGCTGCCGTGATGGAGGGCAGCCAGGGTGGCCGTTTCTTCCCGAGCCCCGCCAGCGGTGAGTACCAGTATCACCAGGAGCGCGTCGACATCCTGATGAAGGTGGAGACCCACAACCACCCGACCGCCATCTCCCCCTTCCCGGGGGCGGCCACCGGTTCCGGTGGCGAGATCCGCGACGAGGGTGCGACAGGCCGTGGCGCCAAGCCCAAGGCGGGCCTGGTGGGCTTCTCCGTCTCCAACCTGCGCATCCCCGGTTTCGAGCAGCCCTGGGAGCAGGATTTCGGCAAGCCGAGCCGCATCGTCAGCGCCTTTGACATCATGCAGGAGGGGCCCCTTGGTGGCGCCGCCTTCAACAACGAGTTCGGTCGTCCCGCCATCCTCGGCTACTTCCGTACCTTCGAAGAGCAGGTGCCGAGCCACAACGGCGTCGAGGTGCGTGGCTACCACAAGCCCATCATGCTGGCGGGCGGCATCGGCAACATCCGCAGTGAACACGTCCAGAAGGGAGAGATCCCGGTAGGGGCTGCCCTCATCGTGCTGGGCGGCCCGGCCATGAACATCGGCCTGGGGGGCGGCGCAGCCTCCTCCATGGCCTCTGGTCAGTCTGCCGAAGACCTCGATTTCGCCTCGGTGCAGCGGGACAACCCCGAGATGGAGCGCCGTTGCCAGGAGGTGATCGATCGCTGCTGGCAGCTCGGCGATGACAATCCCATCGTCTTTATCCACGACGTGGGGGCCGGTGGCCTCTCCAACGCCATGCCGGAGCTGGTGAACGACGGCGATCGGGGCGGCCGCTTCGACCTGCGAGCCATCGCCAGCGACGAGCCGGGCATGAGCCCGCTGGAGATCTGGTGCAACGAATCCCAGGAGCGTTACGTGCTGGCGGTCGCCCAGGACAAGCTGCCCCTGTTCAAGGCTCTGTGCGAGCGCGAGCGCGCTCCTTATGCCGTGATCGGCACCGCCACCGAAGAGAAGCATCTGACTCTCTCTGACAGCCACTTTGACAACCAGCCCATCGATTTGCCGCTGGACGTGCTGCTCGGCAAGGCGCCCAAGATGCACCGCGACGTGGTGACCCTGCCCGCCCAGGGCAAGGCGCTGCAACTGGATGGCATCACCCTGAACGAGGCGGCCGAGCGGGTACTGCGCCTGCCGACCGTGGCGGAGAAGTCCTTCCTCATCACCATCGGCGATCGCAGCGTGACCGGTCTGGTCAACCGTGACCAGATGGTCGGCCCCTGGCAGATCCCGGTGGCCGATTGCGCCGTCACCGCAGCGACCTACGACAGCTATCATGGCGAAGCCATGTCCATGGGGGAGCGTACCCCGGTGGCGCTGCTCTCCCACGCCGCTTCAGCCCGTATGGCGGTGGCCGAGGCCCTGACCAACCTGGCACCGGCCCACATCGGATCGCTGAAGCGGGTCAAGCTCTCCGCCAACTGGATGTCCGCCGCCGGTCACCCGGGGGAAGATGCCGGCCTCTACGAAGCCGTGAAAGCGGTGGGCGAGGAGCTCTGCCCGGCCCTTGGTATCACCATTCCGGTGGGCAAGGACTCCATGTCCATGAAGACCCGCTGGCAGCAGGACGGGGAGGAGCGCAGCGTCACCTCGCCGCTCTCCCTGCTCATCTCGGCGTTTGCCCGGGTCGAGGACGTGCGCAATACCGTCACCCCGCAACTGCGCACCGATCTTGGAGAAACCGATCTTATCCTGATTGACCTTGGCAACGGCAAGCAGCGCCTCGGCGCCTCTGCCCTGGCCCAGGTCTATCGCCAGCTTGGCGAGAGTGCCCCGGATCTGGACAACCCGGTCCAGCTCAAGGGCTTCTTCAACGCCATCCAGGCGCTGGTGGCAGATCGCAAGCTGATTGCCTACCACGACCGCTCCGACGGCGGCCTCTTCGTCACCCTGACCGAGATGGCCTTCGCCGGTCACTGTGGCCTCGACATCCAGCTCGACCGCGTGGGCGGCGACCTGCTGCCGGCCCTGTTCAACGAGGAGCTGGGCGCCGTCATCCAGGTGCGCCGCGACGACAAGGAAGCCGTGCTGACCCTGTTGGCCGGACACGGTCTGGCGGCCTGCTCCCACGTGCTGGGCACGGTACGTGAGGATGATCTCATCCTGTTCCAGCGCGCCGGCACCGAAGTGTACCGCGCCAGCCGCACCGCCCTGCGCACCCTTTGGGGTGAGACCAGCTGGCAGATGCAGCGCCTGCGGGACAACCCGGAGTGCGCGGATCAGGAACACGCCGCCCGTCAGGACGCCACCGATCCGGGTCTGCAGGCCAGGCTGACCTACAACCCGTCCGAGGACGTGGCCGCCCCCTATATCGCCCGCGGGGTCTCCCCCCGTCTGGCGGTGCTGCGCGAGCAGGGGGTCAACTCCCACGTGGAGATGGCCGCGGCGTTCGACCGAGCCGGGTTCGCGGCGGTGGATGTGCATATGAGTGACATCCTGTCCGATCGCATCAAGCTGGAAGAGTTCCAGACCCTGGTGGCCTGTGGCGGCTTCTCCTACGGCGACGTGCTGGGGGCGGGGGAAGGCTGGGCCAAGTCCATCCTGTTCAACGACGGGGCCCGCGAGCAGTTCCAGCGCTTCTTCGAGCGTGGCGATACCCTCTCCTTGGGTGTGTGCAACGGTTGCCAGATGATGTCCAACCTGCGTGACCTCATCCCGGGGGCCGATCTCTGGCCGCGTTTCGTGCGCAACCGCTCCGAGCGTTTCGAGGCGCGCTTCAGCCTGGTGGAAGTGCAGGAGTCACCCTCCGCCTTCTTCGCCGGCATGGCGGGCTCCGTGATGCCGATTGCCGTCTCCCACGGGGAAGGGCGGGTGGAGGTGCGCGACGCCGCTCACCTTGCCGCGCTGCAACAGAGCGGCCTGGTGGGGCTGCGTTTCGTGGACAACCGGGGTCAGGTCACCGAGCAGTACCCGGCCAACCCGAACGGGGCGCCGGCGGGCATCACCGCGGTCACCACCACGGACGGCCGCGCCACCATCATGATGCCGCACCCGGAGCGGGTGTTCCGCACCGTGGCGAACTCCTGGCACCCGGACAACTGGGGCGAAGATGGCGCCTGGATGCGGATGTTCAGAAACGCTCGCGTGCGTCTGGGTTAATCCCGCGCTGACATGGTAGAAAATCATAAACCGGCCCCGTGGCCGGTTTTTTTATGGGCGCGGGAGAGGCTTTATGCCCCTTGGGGTGATGGCTGGTGAATGGTGACTGAGGGAGGGGAGAGCAAAGATGAGCGTTGAGGTGAGAGGCTGAACGGGAGGAGGGCATTGGCACGGCGAGCTTGACCCCGGGGCCCGGCAGTCTGGGGAGATAAAAAAACCGGCCACGTAGGCCGGTTTTGCTGTGTGGAGTGGAGCTGAGGCTAGCGCAGCACCACGTGCTGGAAGCCCTGCACTAGGCTGATGACCGGCTGGGGATAGATGCCGAGCGCCACCACCAGGATGGCGGAGAGCAGTACCACCAGCCCGCCGGAGGAGAAGGCCCAGTCGGCCCTGGCATCGCGCAGCTGCATGCCGGGTTCGCGCAGGTAGAGGGTGACCATGACGCGCAGGTAGTAGTAGAGACCCAGCGCACTGCCGAGCACGATGGCGCCGGAGAGCCACCACAGCTTGGCATCGACCGTCACCCCGATGAGGTAGAACTTGCCGATGAAGCCGAGCGTCATGGGGATGCCCGCCAAGGAGAGCATCATCACCGTCATGACGGCGGTCAGGTAAGGACGCTTCCAGAACAGGCCTCGGTAGCTGTGCAGGGAGTCCGCATCCTTGCCGCGATAGGGGCTCGACATCATGCTGATGACGCCGAAGGCCCCCAGGCTGGTGAACAGATACATCAGCAGGTAGACACCCGCCGCTTCCACCGGCATCTGGCCGAGGCGGCTTGCCACCACCACTGCCAGCAGATAGCCGAAGTGGGAGATGGAGGAGTAACCCATCATCCGCTTGATGTTGGTCTGGATCAGCGCCAGTAGGTTGCCGACCACGATGGAGATGACTGCCATGGCTGCCAGCAGCCAGTGGATCATGGGGTCCGAGGTGGCGGGCACCGCCAGGTAGAAGCGCAGCAGCACGCAGAACACGGCTATCTTGCTCACGGTGGCGAGGAAGGTGGCCACAGGCGCCGGGGCGCCCTCATAGACATCCGGGGTCCAGAGGTGGAAGGGGGCCAGGGAGAGCTTGAAGGCAAAGCCCACCAGCATCAGGCCAAAGCCCCCCATCAGCAGCGGGTGGTGAGCCGGGCTCTGGGCCAGGGTCAGGCCAAGATCGCTGAAGCTCAGGCTGCCCGCCTGGGCATAGAGCAGCGCCATGCCGAATAGCAGGAAGGCGGTGGCGGCGGCGGAGAGCACCATGTACTTGATGCTGGCCTCCAGGGAGTGGCGCTCGCGGTAGGCATAGCCCACCAGACCGAACATGGGCAGGGTCAGCATCTCGATCCCGATGAACAGCGACGCGAGGTGACGGGAGCCCGCCAGTACCAGGCCGCCTGCGGTGGCGATCAAGAGCAGCAGGTAGAACTCTTCCCGGTTATCCGGGTAGCCCTTGAGCCAGGAGCGACCGAAGGTACAGGTGGCCAGGGCGCCGATGAGCACCAGCCCCATGTAGAAGACCGCATAGCTGTCCACTTGCAGCAGGGGAGTGACCCCCTGATCCCCCTGGGCCATGACGATGGGCAGGGAAAACAGCGCCAGGTTGAGACCTGTGATGGTCACCACGAAGGCGGTGTCATCGCAGCGCTTCCAGGCGATGGCGAGCATCAGGGCGACCATGGCCCCCGTGGTCAGCAACAGGGGCAGCAGGGCCAATAGTTGGGCGGCGGTAAACGTCATGACAAGGCTCCCGGCGTGGACAAAGAAAGGGAGAGAGAAGGAGAGGGCATCATTGCAGTGCTCCTGTGACTGGCAGCGCGTACCAGTGCAGCACGCTCAGCAGACTGCTGCTGGCGGTGTCGAGCACGGGTTGCGGGTAGAGACCGAGCAGCACCAGCAGGCCGGCGATGGTCAGCATCATGGCCAGCTCCCGTCTGTCCAGGCCCTTGAGGACGCTCTCGTCCCTGGGGGCACCGAAGCAGGCGCGCTGCAGCATGATGAGGGAGTAGACCGAGGCCAGCACCAGGCCGAAGGTGGCGATGATGGTGATGATGGGGGCTACCTGGAAGCTGCCGATGAGGATCAGGAACTCACCGACGAAGTTGCCGGTACCCGGCATGCCAAGGGAGGCCACCGAGAAGAACAGCATGACGCCGGGCAGGTAGCGCAGCCGACCCCAGAGGCCGCCCATCAGGCGCAGATCCCGGGTGTGCAGCCGCTCGTAGAGCTGGCCGCACAGGATGAAGAGACCGGCGGCGGAGAGGCCGTGGGCGATCATCTGCACCACGGCCCCCTGCAGGGCCAGCTCACTGCCCGAATAGATGGCAATCATCACGAAGCCCATATGGGAGATGCTGGTGTAGGCCACCAGACGCTTGATATCGGTCTGGGCGAAGGCCAGCAGGGCGCCGTAGACGATGCCGAACAGGCCAAGGAGCATGGCGTAGGGGGCGAACTCGGCGGAGGCCTCTGGAAAGAGCGGCAGGGTGAAGCGCAGCAGGCCGTAGGCAGCGGTTTTCAGCAGGATCCCTGCCAAATCCACCGAGCCCGCGGTCGGCGCCTGGCTGTGGGCGTCCGGCAACCAGCCGTGCAGGGGCACCAGCGGCATCTTGACTGCGAAGGCGATGAAGAAGCCCAGCATCAGCAGCCACTGTACCGTGCTGCTCATGGGGGTGTTCAGCAGCTCCTGATAGTTGAAGGTGAAGACGCCTGTGCTGGCGTGGTGGGTCAGCACCAGGCCCAGGATGGCCACCAGCATGATGAGGCCGCTCGCCTGGGTGTAGATGAAGAACTTGGTGGCCGCGTTGATCCGGGATTTGCCGTCGGTGACCGAGTGACCCCATAGCGCGATCAGGAAGTACATGGGAACCAGCATCATCTCCCAGAAGAAGAAGAACAGGAACAGGTCCACCGCCATGAAGACGCCGAGCACGCCGCCCAAAATCCACAGCAGGTTGAGGTGGAAGAAGCCGATGCGCTGCACTATCTCCTTCCAGGAACAGAGGATGGCCAGCACCCCGATGAAGCTGGTGAGCATCACCATCAGGAGTGACAGGCCGTCTACCGCCAGGTGCAATGAGATGCCGAAGCGGGGGATCCAGGGTTGCTGCCACTCGGCCGCCCAGACGGGGAGGCCGGGGCTCGCGAGGGAGAAGTCACCCCCCAGCCAGATGGCACCGGAGAGCACCAGACAGGCGCTCATGGAGAGCAGGGCTACCCAGCGAACGAATTGTCCGCCGAGCCGCTCCATCTGCCAGCAGAGCAAGCCGCCGATAAAAGGAATTAACAAGATCCAGAGTAAGGTCACGATATCAGCTCTCGTCTAGGTTCTAGTCGGGCAGGCCCCGGGCCTGCCACACATATTGGGCTCATGGATCAGCCGAGCAGCAGCAGGGCCAGGATCAGGGCGGCGCCCATCCCCATGGAGGCGGCGTACCAGCGCAGCTTGCCGGAGACGGTCCAGGCCAGCAGCTGGTGGCCACCCTGGGCCAGCACGGCGGGCAGGTTCATCATCCGATCCAGCGGGTCCTTGCCGAGCAAGCGGGTTGTCAGCAGGTAGGGCTTGACCCAGAGCCAGTCATAGAGCCAGTCAAAGCCCCAGGCATTGAACCAGAGGGTGCTGAGGGCGCGGCCCGGCGCACTCTCGGCGATCCCCTTCGCCAGGCGACGTTCGCCGAGGAAGAGGAAGGCGGCGAGCGCAATGCCTGCCACGGCGATGACGCCGGAGAGGATCTCGAGGCTGTGGCGCCCCTCTTCGATATGATCCCCCGGGCCTGCCGGCAGTACCCCGGCGAGCGGCGGTACTATCAATGCACCCACACCAGTGGAGAGCACCAGTAGCACCAGCAGCGGCAGCTGGTGGGCCAGGCCGTGTCCGGCGTGGGCCTGGGTCTGCTCCTTGCCATGGAAGGCGATGAAGATGAGGCGGAAGGTGTAGAGGGAAGTCAGGAAGGCCCCACCCAGACCGGCCCACAGCAGGGCGCTCTGGCCACTGGCCTGCACCTGCCAGAGGATGGCGTCTTTACTGTAGAAGCCGGCGGTGACCAGCGGCAGCGCGGCCAGGGCCGAGCCTCCCACCAGGAAGCAGGCATAGACCAGCGGCAGACTCTTGCGCAGGCCTCCCATCTTGAAGATGTTCTGCTCGTGGTGGGTCGCGACTATGACGGCACCGGCGGAGAGGAACAGCAGCGCCTTGAAGAAGGCGTGGGTCATCAGGTGGAAGATGGCCCCTTCCCAGGCGCCGACCCCCAGGGCCAGGAACATGTAGCCAATCTGGCTCATGGTGGAGTAGGCCAAAATCCGCTTGATGTCGGTCTGGACCAGCGCCGCAAAGCCTGCCAGCACCAGCGTGATGGCACCGACCAGGGCCACCAGATGCAGGATCTCCGGGGCCAGCAGGAACAGACCATGGGTGCGGGCGATGAGGTAGACACCGGCGGTCACCATGGTGGCCGCGTGGATCAGCGCCGAGACCGGGGTCGGGCCCGCCATGGCGTCTGCCAGCCAGGTCTGCAGCGGCAGCTGGGCGGACTTGCCGACCGCGCCGCCGAGCAGCATCAGGCAGGCGAACGACAGGGCAGGGGAGCCCTCGGCAAACATCGCGGGGGCGCGCACCAGCAGCTCGTGGATGTTGAGGGTGCCGAGCTCGCGGTAGAGCACGAAGAGCCCGATGGCGAGGAAAACGTCGCCGACCCGGGTCACCACGAAGGCCTTGAGGGCGGCTGCCCCGTTGGCCGGGTTGCGGTAGTAGAAGCCGATCAGCAGGTAGCTGCACAGCCCCACCCCTTCCCAGCCGAGGTAGACGAACAGCAGATCATCGGCCAGCACCAGGAACACCATGCTGGCGATGAAGAGGTTGGTGTAGGTGAAGAAGCGGGAATAGCCCTCTTCCCCGCGCATGTACCAGGAGGCGAACAGGTGGATGAAGAAGCCCACCCCGGTCACCACCCCCAGCATGGTCAGCGATAGCCCATCCAGGGAGAGGCGGAAGGCGGGCTGGAATTCGCCCACCGACATCCACTGCCACAGGGTCTGGGTATAGACGCCGCCTTCCGGCATGTTGCCGAGAAAGTTGATGCCGACCCACAGGGTAGTGAGGGCCGACAGGCCTATGCTGCCGACACCGATGAGTGCCGCACTGCGCTCGCCGAGACGGCCGATGGAGAAGGCCAGCAGCAGCCACCCCAGCAGGGGGAACAGGAAAGTCAGGTATAGGAGGCTCATCCGCGCATCTCGCTCACAGTGTCCACGTTCAGGGTGTGGTAACGACGATAGAGCAGCAGTAACAGGGCGAGGCCGATACTGGCCTCCGCTGCCGCCAGAGAAATCACCAGTATGTACATGATCTGGCCGTCGGCCTGGGCCCAGCGGCTACCCGCCACCACGAACGCCAGCGCGGACGCATTCATCATGATCTCGATACTCATGAGGATAAACAGCAGGTTGCGGCGGATCAGCAGACCGCACAGCCCGATGCAGAACAGGATGGCCGCCAGCAGCAGACCGTGTTCCATTGGGATTCCATTCATGACTGACCTCCTTCCTGGGATGGGCGAGCTGTGGGTTTGGGGACGGAAAGCACTTCCCCGCTCTTGTCTTCACGGCCAAGGTGATAGGCGGTGACCAGACCCGCCAGCAGCAGGATGGAGGCGAGCTCCACCGCCAGCACATAGGGGCCGAACAGGGCGATGCCGACCTCCTTGGCGCTGACGTCGGTCAGCCCCAGCTCACCGCCGGTGACCCCGAGGATACCGTAGGCCAGAAAGCCAAGCAGGATGAGGGAGAGCAGGGCGGGCCCACCCCAGGTCATGGGGGTGAGCCAGTTGCGCTCCTGATCCTGGGCGGAACCCAGGTTCAGCATCATCACCACGAACACGAACAGCACCATGATGGCGCCGGCGTAGACGATCACCTGCAGGGCGCCTGCGAAGGAGGCCCCCAGGCAGAAGAAGATCATGGCCACGGCGATGAGGGAGATGATGAGATTGAGCAGCGCATGCATGGGGTTGCTGGTGCTGATGACCCGCAGCGTGCTGTAAACGGCGACCAGGGCCGCGGCATAAAATGCCAGTTCCATGATTGACTCCTAGGGCAGCAGGCTCTTGACATCGATGGGCTTGGCTTCGTTCTCGGCATCCCCTTTGGGCTTGCCGTCGATGGCCATCCCGCTCATGCGGTAGAAGTTGTAGTCCGGGTACTTGCCGGGGCCGCTGATCAGCAGATCTTCCTTCTCGTACACCAGATCCTGGCGGCGATACTCTCCCATCTCGAAATCCGGCGTCAGCTGGATGGCGGTGGTGGGGCAGGCCTCTTCACACAGGCCGCAGAAGATGCAGCGGGAGAAGTTGATGCGGAAGAACTCCGGGTACCAGCGACCGTCGTCCCGCTCCGCTTTTTGCAGCGAGATGCAGCCGACCGGGCAGGCCACGGCGCACAGGTTGCACGCCACGCAGCGCTCGTCACCGTCCGGATCCCGAGTCAGTACGATGCGGCCACGGAAACGGGGGGCGGCATAGACCTGCTGCTCCGGGTAGTTCAGGGTCTCGCGGGGGCGCCAGGCATGGGAGAAAACCATCCCCAGACTGCGCAGTTGGGTGCCAACACCCTTGATAATGCTCGTAATTTTCATTGGTGCCTCACTGCACGTTCATAAGCACGACGGCGCCGGTTACCAGCATGTTGAGCAAGGTAAGCGGTAAGCAGACTTTCCAGCCAAAGGACATCACCTGGTCAAAGCGCGGGCGGGGCAGGGAGGCCCGCAGCAGGATGAAGAACACCATGAAACAGGCGGTCTTCAGGGCAAACCAGATGAAGGGCGGCAGCCATGGGCCGTGCCAGCCACCGAAGAAGAGGGTCACGATGAGGGAGGAGATCAGCACTATGCCGATGTACTCGCCCACGAAGAAGAGACCCCATTTCATGCCCGCGTACTCGATGTGATAGCCGTCGGCGAGCTCCTGCTCGGCCTCCGGCTGGTCAAACGGGTGGCGGTGGGTGACGGCAACCCCGGCAAACAGGAAGGTGATGAAGCCCAGGAACTGGGGGATCACGTTCCACAAACCGGCTTGCGCTTCCACTATATCCCGCAGGTTGAAGCTGCCGGTCTGGATGACGATGCCCATGAGCGACAGGCCGAGGAACACCTCGTAGGAGAGGGTCTGGGCCGAGGCGCGCAGGCTGCCGAGCAGGGAGTACTTGTTGTTGCTCGACCAGCCGGCGAACAGCACGGCGTAGACCGCGAGCCCTGCGATGGCCAGGATGTAGAGCAGCCCCACGTTGAGATCCGCCACGCCCCAGGTGGGGGTGATGGGCACCACAGCAAACGCCAGGATGAAGGCGGTAAAGGCGATGATGGGGGCCAGCACGAAGATCCGGCGATCCGCGAACGGCGGGATCCAGTCCTCCTTGAAGAACATCTTGACCATGTCGGCCGCCAGTTGCAGCAGGCCGAAGGGGCCCACCCGGTTGGGGCCGTACCTGTCTTGCCAGAGCGCCAGCAGACGGCGCTCGATGAAGCTCATGAAGGCGCCTGCCCCCACGATCCCCACCAGCACGATCAAGGCTTTGCCTACCTCCAGCAACAGATCGATCAGCTCATTGCTCATGCGATGGCCTCCTGCAAGTCAGTCACATAGGCCTGGTGCAGCGCGGTCGGCAGACCATGGGCGCCCAGGGGCAGGCCGAGCAGGCCCGGTGCCAGCCGTTCGCTGAGCCGCAGTGTCAGCCGCCAGTGGTGGCCACCCCAGGAGAAGGCCACCAGATGGCCGGCATGAAGGGCCAAGCGGGCAGCGTCGGCCGGGTTCAGCACCAGCTCGGGTTCTCCCATGCGGGCCTGGATGACGGGGCTGCGCGCGGAGAGCTCGTCGCCACCGAACAGCTGGTCATAACTGACCACCTGCAGGGCTGCCTCTGCCCTGAAGGGCGCGGGAATGGTGTCGAACCAGCCGAGGGACTCGCTGCCTGGCTCCAGCAGGCGACGACCGGGATCGCCGGCCCGCAGGTTGCCACCCACCTCATCCTGGAACTTGTTCCAGGCAGAGGGGGAGTTCCAGCCCGGCGCCCAGGCGAACGGCACCTGTTGCAGGGGCTGGCGGGCACCTGCATAGCCTTCCATGGAGAAGTTGAAGGGGGAGTCGGGGTCTTGCGCCACACGGGGCTCGCTCACGTTCTGATCCGCCAGCATGGAGGTGCGGCCGCTGTAGCGGTGCGGCTCGCGGGCGAGCTTCATGCCACGGATGCGCAGACCCGCGTTGGGGGCGGCTTCGCGCATGGTGGCCAGTAGCGGAGCCGAGGCGGCGCAGGCCGCACTCACCTCGTCGAAGGTGCTCCAGCGCGGGGCCTTTCTGTCCAGCGTGCCTTGCAGCGCGGCCAGCCAGCGCCAGCCCTCGCGTACCTGGATGTCGGCGTCGTAGAAGGCGGGGGCATAGACCTGGAAGAAGCGCTGGGCGCGGCCTTCCATGTTGATCAGGGTGCCATCGGCCTCCGCGAAGCTGGCGGCAGGCAGCACCAGGTGGGCCTGCCGGGCAGTGCGGGTGTCCTGATGATCCACCACCAGCAGATACTGCAGGCGCTTGATGGCGGCATCGATCCGGTTGCGGGGAGCACGGCGGTAGAGATCGTTCTCCAGGGTGATCAGCGCAAGCCGATCGCTCCCTTCGATGCGCTCGAGGGCGGCTTCAAGCGGGGCGGCGTTGCCAGCCAGCATGGCCAGCCCCAGGCTGTTGGCCTCTTGGGCCACCAGCGCCAGTTCGACGGCCTGACCGCGACCCTTGAGGGCGTGGGCTATGTTGCTGGCCGCCTCGATCAGCGCCTGACTGCGGGCACCTGAGCCCGCGATGATGAGGGGCTTTTTGGCATTGCCGAGCAGCTCGGCCCAGCGGCTGGCTTGCGCCAGCTGATCGGCGTCCAGATCCTGCGGGGCAGGGGCCAAGCCGTCGAGCAGGTGGGCGATGGCAAAGCCGAGGCGGGCCTGATTGGCGTGGGGGGCGTGCAGTGTATCGGCGGCCACGTCGTCGAGACGGGTCTGATCCAGGCTGGTGATGAGCAAGGGGTAGCGCTCATTCTGAGCGAGCGTCTGCACCGCGGCGACCTGCCACAAGTCCACCTTCAGCTTGCGGGCGATCTCGCGTCCCTTGCCCTTGACCGCCTGACGCAGGGCCAGGGCGATGCGGGCGGCGGTCTGGGTGACATCTTCACCCAGCACCAGCACGGCGTCTGCCTCTTCCATATCGCGCAGGCTCGGGGTGCGTACCCCGCCCTGGTGCAGCACATGCAGCATCTTCTGTAGGCAGGCCCATTCGCTCTGCTCAACGCCTGCGTAGAAGTTGTCGGCGCCTACCAGCTCGCGCAGGGCGAAGTTGCTCTCGAGCGAGGCGCGGGGCGAGCCGATACCGATGATGCCGGAGGCGGTGCGCAGGGCATCGGCAGCGCGGTTCAGGGCACCATCCACCGTGATGGCCAGCTTGTCATTGCCATCGCGCAGCAGCGGCTGGCGCGGGCGGTCGGCCTGGTTGACATAGCCGTAACCGAAGCGGCCACGATCACAGAGGAAGTAGTGGTTCAGGGCGCCGTGGAAGCGGTTCTCGATGCGGCGCAGCTCGCCATAACGCTCCCCCGGGCTGATGTTGCAGCCGACCGAGCACTGCTGGCAGATGCTGGGCGCAAACTGCATGTCCCACTTGCGGTTGTAGCGCTCGGAGTGGGTCTTGTCGGTGAAGACGCCGGTGGGGCAGACCTCCACCAGGTTGCCGGAGAACTCGCTCTCCAGGGTGCCATCCTCGACCCGACCGAAGTAAACGTTGTCGTGGGCGCCATAGACCCCCAGATCCTCGCCGCCGGCGTAATCCTTGTAGTAGCGCACGCAGCGATAGCAGGCGATGCAGCGGTTCATCTCGTGGTTGATGAAGGGGCCGAGATCCTGATTCTGGTGGGTGCGCTTGGTGAAGCGGTAGCGGCGGCTGTTGTGGCCCGTCATCACCGTCATGTCCTGCAGGTGGCAGGCGCCGCCCTCTTCGCACACCGGGCAGTCGTGGGGGTGATTGGTCATCTGCCACTCCACCACCGTCTTGCGAAACTCCTTCGCCTCTTCGTCCTCGATGGAGATATAGGTGCCATCGGTGGAGGGGGTCATGCAGGACATGACCAGGCGGCCGCGCTTGTCGTCGGCATTCTGGTACTGTTTGACCGCGCACTGGCGGCAGGCGCCGACGCTGCCGAGCGCCGGGTGCCAGCAAAAATAGGGGACGTCCAGACCCAGAGACAGACAGGCTTGCAGCAGGTTGTCTGCCCCGTCTACCTCGAACTCTTTACCGTCTACATGAATGGTTGCCATACAACTTCCCTGAAACCTGTTTTGTGAAATCGGCTATTGCCCGATGCGTCCTGGCGTATTACCAGCGCTCGCCCAGCAGATTGGGCTGGATACCCTTGAACAGCTTGTGATTGTCGTGGGGGGCCTTGACCCCGGCCTCGAACTCGGACCGGAAGTACTTCATGGCACTGCCAAGGGGCTCGACGGCGCCGGGAGCATGGGCACAGAAGGTCTTGCCTGGCCCCAGGAAGCTGACCAGCTGCTCCAGGGTGGCGAGATCCTCGGGTTGGCCTTCGCCTCGCTCCAGGGCCCGCAGGATCTTGACGCTCCAGGGCAGGCCGTCGCGGCAGGGGGTGCACCAGCCGCAGGATTCGCGGGCGAAGAACTCTTCCATGTTGCGCAAGAGGCCTACCATGTTGATGCTGTCATCCACCGCCATGGCGAGCCCGGTGCCCATGCGGGTGCCGACCTTGCCGATGCCGCCTGCGTACATCTGGGCATCCAGGTGCTCGGGCAGCAGGAAGCCGGTACCGGCGCCCCCCGGTTGCCACGCCTTGAGGCGATAGCCGGGCTTCATGCCGCCGGCGTACTCCTCGAACAGCTCGCGGGCTGTGATGCCGAACGGCAGCTCCCAGAGACCGGGGTTGTTCACCTTGCCGGAGAAGCCCATCAGCTTGGTGCCGTGATCCTCCGACCCCGGCAGCGCCAGCCCCTGATACCAGGCAACACCGTTGCCTATGATGGCGGGCACGTTGCACAGGGTCTCGACGTTGTTGACGCAGGTGGGCTTGCCCCAGACACCGGAAACGGCGGGGAAGGGGGGTTTGGCCCGCGGGTTGGCGCGCCGCCCTTCCAGGGAGTTGATGAGGGCCGTCTCTTCGCCACAGATGTAGCGGCCGGCGCCGGTGTGGACGAACAGCTCGAAGTCAAAGCCCGAGCCCAGGATGTTCTTGCCCAGCAGACCGGCCGCTTTGGCCTCTTCCACCGCGCGGCGCAGGTGGATGGCGGCATCCACGTATTCACCGCGCAGGAAGATGTAGCCGCGATAGGCTTTGAGGGCCCGGGCACTGATGATCATCCCCTCGATCAGCAGGTGGGGCAGTTGCTCCATCAGCAGCCGATCCTTGTAGGTGTTCGGCTCCATCTCGTCGGCGTTGCAGAGCAGGTAACGGATGTTCATGCTCTCGTCCTTGGGCATCAGGCCCCACTTCACCCCGGTGGAAAAGCCGGCGCCGCCGCGCCCCTTGAGGCCAGCGTCCTTGACGGTGCTGACGATATCATCCGGGCTCATCTGGCCCAGTGCCTTGCGGGCGGCTTCATAGCCCTGTTTGGCCTGATATTCCTCCAGCCACACCGGCTGGCCGTCATCACGCAGCCGCCAGGTGAGGGGATGGGTCTCGGGGGCGCGGGGGATGCGGTTGGCGGTGCCGAGGGAGGCGAGTGTCTTGCCTGGCTGGATGCTCATGGGTAAGCCTCCAGGGTTTTCAGCAACGTCACCGGATCGAGTCCGCCATAGGTATCGTCATCTATCATGATGGCCGGTCCCTTGTCGCAGTTGCCGAGGCAGCAGACCGGCAGCAGGGTGAAGCGGCCATCCGGGGAGGTCTGGCCGGGGACCAGATTGACGACCTCTTTCAGACCGGCCAGCAACTGCTCGTGACCGTTGATGTAGCAGACCATGCTGTCGCAGACGCGGATGATGTGGCGACCCACCGGTTGGCGGAAGATCTGGCTGTAGAAGGTGGCGACCCCCTCCACGTCGCTGGCGGGGATGCCGAGCTCGGCACCGATGGCGTGAATGGCGCCGTCGGGCACCCAGCCGCGGGCCTGCTGCACTATCTTGAGCGCTTCTATGCTGGCGGCACGGGGATCTTCGTAGTGGTGTTTCTCATGTTCGATGGCATCGCGCTCAGCCTGGCTCAGGACGAAATCGCCCTGTGTGCTGCTGCATGCCCCTTGCCCTTGGGGGGTCTGGTTATTGTGACACTGACATTGGCTCATGACTTGACCTTTTGTGGCTTTTCCCTTTACTGCGCGTCTTGCCCTTCGCCCCGTCGGCCGGGGCGAGAGGACTCAACGATCCACATCTGACATAACGAAATCGATACTGCCCAGGTAGACGATGAGGTCCGACACCATCTGGCCACGGATCACCGAGGGGATCTGCTGCAAGTGGGCAAAGCTCGGGGTCCGGATCCGGGTCCGGTAGCTCATGGTGGAGCCGTCGCTGGTCAGGTAGTAGCTGTTGACGCCCTTGGTCGCCTCTATCATCTGGAAGGACTCGGCGGCCGGCATCACCGGGCCCCATGACACTTGCAGGAAGTGGGTGATCAGGGTCTCGATGTCCTGCAGGGTGCGCTCTTTGGGGGGCGGCGTAGTGAGCGGGTGATCCGCCTTGAAGGGCCCCGCCGGCATGTTCTTCATGCACTGCTCTATGATGCGCATGCTCTGGCGGATCTCCTCGATGCGAACGGTGGCGCGATCGTAAGCATCCCCGTTGCTGCCCACCGGCACCTCGAACTCGAACTGATCGTAGCCGGAATAAGGGCGCCATTTGCGCACATCGAAGTTGAGGCCGGTGGCCCGCAGACCGCCCCCCGTGGTGCCCCAGGCGAGCGCCTGCGCCGTGTTGTAGGCGGCGACCCCGATGGTGCGGCCGCGCAGTATGCTGTTGCGCATGGCGGCTTTTTCATACTCCATCAACCGCTTGGGCAGCCAGCTCAGCAGATTGTCCTGGATGAGGCGGGCCCAGCCGGTGGGCAGATCGTGGGCCACACCGCCGATGCGGAACCAGGCCGGGTGCATGCGGGCGCCCGTGATGGCCTCGATGATGGTGTAGATCTTCTGCCGGTCGGTGAAGGTGAAGAAGACAGGGGTCATGGCCCCCACGTCCTGGATATAGGTGCCAAGGAACAGCAGGTGGCTCTGGATGCGGAACAGCTCCGCCATCATCACCCGGATCATGTCGACCCGGTTGGGTACTTTGATCCCCGCCAGCTTCTCGACCGCCAGCACATAGGGCAGGTTGTTCATCACCCCCCCCAGGTACTCGACCCGGTCGGTGTAGGGGATGTAGCTGTGCCAGGACTGGCGCTCGCCCATCTTCTCGGCACCGCGGTGGTGATAACCGATGTCGGGCACGCAGTCGCGGATCTCTTCCCCGTCGAGCTGCAACACCAGGCGGAAGGCACCGTGGGCCGAGGGGTGGTTGGGGCCGAGGTTAAGGAACATGTAGTCCTCGTTCTCGTTGCCACGGGCCATGCCCCACTCTTCGGGCTTGAACAGCAGGTTGTCCTGCTCCTGATCCTGCTTGACCGCATCGAGCATGAAGGGATCGAACTCGGTGGCGCGGGCCGGGTAGTCCTTGCGCAGCGGGTGTCCCTGCCAGCTCTTGGGCATCATGATGCGGGTCAGATGGGGGTGACCGTCGAAGGTGATGCCCATCAGATCCCAGACTTCCCGCTCGTACCAGTTGGCGTTGGGGAAGTGGCGGCTGATGGTGGGCAGGTGCAGATCGCTCTCCATCAGCGGCACCTTCAGCATCACATCGGCGTTACGGTCGATAGAGATGAGGTGATAGAAGACGGTGAAGTCGCTGTCCGGCAGGCCGTGACGATGGCTGCGCATCCGCTCGTCGGTGGCGCTGAGATCAAACAGCATCACGAAGGGGGAGGGGAGCTTTTGTAAAAAGCCCATCACGTCCAGCAGCAGATCGCGGGAGAGCCAGATCACCGGCACCCCGGTACGGGTGCTCTGCACCGTGAAGTGCTCGGCACCGAAGTGGGCGAACAGCTCGCCGACCACCTGGGCATCGACGTGATCCGCCGTCTGCCCCTGGGCCATGGTGTAGTTGCTTGGGAATTCTCGAGTCAGTTTCATGGTCAGATCTCATCCGGCGTGCGCAGGTTGGTGACTTGGATGCGCTCTTCCCGCTTGCGATCCTTCTCCGCCTGCATCTGGGGACGGTAGACCCCCTGATCGCCCACCACCCAGGAGAGGGGGCGGCGCTCCTTGCCGATGGAGTCTTGCAGCAGCATCAGGGCTTGCAGGAAGGCTTCGGGACGGGGCGGGCAGCCCGGGATGTAGACGTCGACCGGCAGGAACTTGTCCACCCCCTGCACCACGGAATAGATGTCATACATGCCGCCCGAGTTGGCACAGGCCCCCATGGAGATGACCCACTTGGGTTCGAGCAGTTGTTCATAGAGGCGCTGGATGACCGGCGCCATCTTGATGAAGGGAGTCCCTGCGATCACCATGAAATCCGCCTGACGGGGCGAAGCCCGGATGACTTCGGCGCCGAAGCGGGCCACGTCATGGGGGGAGGTGAAGGCGGTACACATCTCCACATAGCAGCAGGAGATGCCGAAGTTGTAGGGCCAGAGGGAATTCTTGCGGCCCCAGTTGACGGTGTCTTGCAGCACCTCTTCGAGGCGCCCGATCATGATGCCGCGGGTCGCCTGCTGCGCCAGCGGGTCATCGACGGTCTGGCGCTGTTCCTGGGGGTAGCGCTCAACGGGCGCATCCGGGTCAATCCGGGTCAGGGTGTACTTCATGGTGCAACCTCAAAGGGATAATCGGTAAATCAGTCTGGCTTCTTGTCAGTCAGGACGCGTTTCTTCGGGGCCCAGTCGAGAGCACCGATGCGCCACAGGTAGATGAGGCCTACCAGCAGCAGGGTGATGAAGATGGTGGCTTCGATGAAACCGACCCAGCCGCTCTCCCGAACGGAGACGGACCAGGCGAAGAGATAGAGCGCCTCGACGTCGAAGATGACGAAGAACATGGCGACCAGATAGAACTTGGCGGAGAAACGCAGACGGGCATTGCCGACGGAGTCGATGCCCGATTCGAAGGGCCTGTTTTTGGCACGGCCATAGGCTCGTCCCCCCAGCAAGGCGGCGACGCCTATCATGGTCAGACAGATGCAGATGGCCCCAATGACGTAGACAGCAAAGGCCCAATGCTGGACAGCAATATCAGCAAACATATAGGTTTTCCCTAACCGAATTAATCATGTGACTTAACAAGGATGCTACGTAGTATGCCACTTTCATACTGATTTACATGTCATTTCAAAGGATTAATTATTAATCAATAGGGGGAAAATCGCGTTTTGCTAGCGGGGTCAATTTTCTCATTTGAGAATCATTTTCAATTGCTTTTACGCGGTGGGAGAAATGGCGAAATGGTGCAAAAAACAAACTAATCGACAAAACGAAAGACCCCGCATGGCGGGGTCTTTTCATCAGGGGGCGAGGAGGGGAAGGGCTTGTTCCGCCGCCTTGCCCTGGGAGAGCACTATCTCCACCCGGCGATTGGCCTGGCGATGGGCCGGGGTGTCGTTGGCAAAGCGGGGCTGGGTGTCCGCCACGCCCTGGGCGATGACGCGGCGTGAATCCAGCTTGGGGTTGGTGAGCAGGGTATGGACTATGGTGGCGGCTCGCAGCACCGACAGCTCCCAGTTGTTGCGATAGAGCTCCACCGGGGCCTGGGAGTTGTCAGTATGGCCAGTGACCACCACCATGCCCGGAATATCGGCCAGCACGTCGGAGACCTTGTTGACCAGGGGGATGAACTGGGGCTGCAGGAAGGCCGAATCAGCCGGGAACAGGGTCTTCTCGCCGATGCGGATCACCAGCTGGCTGCCGAGCTGTTCCACCTCGATCTCCTTGGATTCAATCTGGCTCTTGAGCTGCTGATCCAGTTTTTGCTTGGTGAGGACGGCCCACTCCTGCTCCTTGGTCTTGTGGGGCCATGACTCGGTGGCGCTGGGTTTCTCCGAGGCGCCGATGGTCTCGTTGAAGGGATCGGCCGCGGCGGCCGGCGCCTGGGTGTCCAGCACTTCCTCTTTCTGAGAGGTGCCCGGCGTGGTCTTGGACTCCGGCTCCAGAATGCCGGTCCCCCCCTGCATCACGGGAGAGCCGGCAGGCAGAGAGATGAGGCCTATCTTGCCAAGCGACTCGATAAAGCCCTGGATAAGCACCCGGGTCTCCGATTGCTTGGCCATGGCGAAGGAGTAGAGCACCACGAACAGGGCAAACAGCAGGGTCATGAAGTCGGCATAGGAGACCAGCCAGCGTTCATGGTTCTCCGGTGCCTCAGCCTTTTTCTTTTTCGCCACCATGGCCTCCGAGGTAGGGTTCAAGGGTCACTTGCAGTCGCTGCTGTGACTCGCCGTCCACTATGCAGAGGATGCCGGTCAGGGTCATCTCCTTGTAGTGGCGGATCTGGTGGGCGAAGCCCTTGTAGCGGTTGCCAAAGGGCAGGAAGATCAAGTTGGCGGCGCCGACCCCGTAGATGGTGGCGATGAAGGCCACCGCGATGGCACCACCGAGCTTGTCCGGTGCATCCAGCAGCCCCATGGCGTGAATGAGGCCGAACACGGCCCCGACTATCCCCATGGTCGGGCAGTAGCCCCCCATGGCCTCGTAGAATTTGACGGTCTGCTCGAGATCTTCCTGCTCGAATTCGATCTCGTTTTCCAGCACCTCGTGGATCTTGGTCTTCTCGTAGCCATCCACCATCATCTGCACCCCTTTTTGCAGGAAGGGATCCTTGATGTCATCGATCATCCCCTCCAGTGCCAGCATGCCGCTGCGCCGGGCGTTGCCTGCCAGGGTCTCCAGTAGCTGAGCCTGCTCCAGCATGTCGAGGCGCAGGGGAGAGATGAGCCACTTGAAGCGCTTGAAGGTCTTGCCGACCACGGAGAAGGGGAACTGGGTCAGTGCGGCTCCCACGGTTCCCCCGATCACGATGAGAAAGGCGGGGAGATCGAGCAGGGCGCTTGGATGCCCCCCCTCGATGAGGTTGCCGCCCAGGATGGCAGCCAGGGCCAGCAGCAAACCGATAAGACTCATTTGTCCATATTCCTATGCGATGTGTGTGGCTAGTGTAGCTATTTAACTATCAGTTTTTCAAAACGAAATACAATCGGTGAGCAATATCCGAGAGGATACCGACATGGCTCCACCTTCCTGTGTCGGCCCGAGTCGCGGGATCATGAGGGCTGGCGGGCGCCAACATGGCAGCAACCGGGCAGTGTGGGGCTTTGATGAAGTGGAGAGAGATTGCGCCGACAGCTTGGTGATGAAAAGGAGTGACGAGCGAGGCGTGGTAGTGGAGGTCGGCTCTGCGTAGCGGTGAGGAAGGGATGATTTGCCACTGCGTGGCTCACCCCTTCGGGGCGGCCTCTGGCCGTTCATCGCGGTAAGCCGCTCTGCTCGAACCCGGCGAGGGTTCTCACCCTCCCTCTATGCGCATCAGGGAACACGGTAGCCCAGATGCAAAAAACCGACCCTGAGGTCGGTTTTTTATAATTTGGCGGTGAGGGAGGGATTCGAACCCTCGATACGTTGCCGTATACACACTTTCCAGGCGTGCTCCTTCAGCCACTCGGACACCTCACCAAATTTTCGATTGCTGCTTAACGTGTTCAATCACCACATAGTTCGCTGCGTTGTTGCGCTGGAACGGGGCGTAATTTAGGGGAAAGCTGACTCGGGGTCAAACACTTTTCCCCTTATTTTTCAGAATCTTTATCGAATGCCTATCCCTTGAACAGAATGCCGGTTTTTTAAGCCCGATCAAGGTTTGTCCAAAATGATCAGGCTGTCGGGCAACTCGTTTTGATCCCGGGTGGCCGGAAACGCATCGGTCAGGATGGCGCTGGTGCGATCCACGCACTCGAGGAAGCCTTGTTCCACCTCCTTGTTGCGTACCCGCACCACGAAGTCGTCGATGATCTGTTGCCACTGCGCGTTGTCTATGTGCTGGGCGATGCCGTCATCCACCAGGATCTCCACATAGTGCTCCGCCACCGAGACGAAGATCAGCACCCCGAGCCGGTCGCGGGTGCGGTGCAGCCCCTGCTCGACAAATTGCAGGCGGGCCATCAGTGCCGCCCTGTGTTGACGCACTTTTTTCGGGATCAGCCGCATCTTGATGGGGGTCCAGTGGAACAGCAGGCTCAGCAGCAACCAGACCGACCACTGCACCAGCAGGATCTCGTACCAGCCGAGCCAGAAGCCGAGCTGGAATACCAGCAAGGGGGTGAGCATGGCCAGCAGCGCAGCCCAGAGGGTCGGGATGTAACGATAGCCATCGCTGGCGGGGGCCAGCACGGTGACCAGTTCGGCGTCCGTGGCCTGCTCGGCCTGCCGTACCCTGGCCTGCAAGGTGTGATAGAACTGTTTCGAAATCATCTTGTAGTCTCTTGTTCCCTGATTACCAACCGCCGGAAGCACCGCCGCCACCAAAACTGCCACCGCCGCCACTGAAACCACCGCCGCCCCCAAAACCGCCGCCGGTGCGTCCGGCACCGAAACCGCCGACCAGATAGGCGGCGTTGCGCCGGCCGCGACCACCGCCGCCACCGCCTCCCCGCAGGTTATGCAGCACGATCATCACTATCACTACCAGGATGAAGAGCCAGGGGCCGCCTTGCTTCTCCTCCTTGCTGGCGTTGTCTACCGGTTGGTATTCACCGGCCAGGGCCTGCATGATGCCCTGACTGCCGGCGACCACGCCGGCCACCATGTCGCCGCGCTTGAAGGCGGGCAGGATCCGGGTCTGGATGATGTTGGCGGCGATGGCATCGGGCAGGGCCCCTTCCAGGCCATAACCCACTTCGATGCGCACCTTGCGCTCATCCTGGGCGATCAGCAGCAGCACGCCGTTGTTCTTCCCCTTCTGGCCTATGCCCCAGTGGCGACCGAGCTGATAGCCGTACTCCTCGATGGTGTTGCCATCCAGGGTGTCTATAGAAACCACCACCAGCTGGATGCCGCTGCGCTTCTCGAAGGCGGCCAGTTGCTGGGTCAGCTGGTGGGCCTGCTTGCGAGACATCAAGGCCGCCTCATCCACCACACGCCCACTTAACGGCGGAAAGGCGGGGGCGGCTTGCAGCGCTGTCGTCCAGAGCAGCAGCAAGGGGAGCAGCGCGCGCAACATCATCGTCATTGGAAGCTGACCTTGGGCGCCTCATCGGCACCGGGTTTGGCGCTGAAACTGGGTTTGGCTTCCAGATCCGAGTAGAGCAGCTTGGACCAGATGACCCCGGGGAAGGTGCGGATCTCGGTATTGAACTGGCGCACCGCCTCTATGTAGTCGCGTCGCGCCACCGCAATGCGATTCTCGGTGCCTTCCAGCTGGGCCTGCAGGGTCAGGAACTGCTGATCCGCTTTCAGATCCGGGTAGCGCTCGACCACCACCATCAGGCGGGAGAGGGCGCTGGAGAGCTGATCCTGGGCCGCTTCAAAGGCCTTGAGCTGGGCGGGGTCGCTCACCTGCAGGCTGCCGACCCGGGCGCGGGCATCGGTCACCGCCTTCAAGGTCTCCTGCTCGTGGCTGGCGTACCCCTTGACGGTCGCCACCAGGTTGGGAATGAGATCGGCCCGGCGTTGGTACTGGTTCTCGACCTGGCCCCAACTCGCCTTGACCTGCTCATCCAGGGTGGGGATGTTGTTCATGCCGCACCCGGTCAATCCTAGCAGCAGGGTGAAAGTCAGCAGGCACTGGGTGGCCCTGTGCCGGAGTGAAGTGGCCATCTTGTTGTTCTCCATTGAAATTTCTGACGGATATCGGCTCACCATAGCAGCTTGTGGTCAGCCCTCACAACGCCTCGGTAGGGCGGGGGCTCGATAGCTCATGGAGACCTTGGGCAACTGGGGCTTGTCCTTGAGCCAGGAGGCCAGTTCGGCATCGCAACCGTTGCCGGGCGGGATGGGGGCCTGGGGCTGGCAATCCGGGCTGTTCACCGGGCAGCGCAACCTGACGTGGAAGTGGCTGAAGTGGCCGACCCAGGGGCGCAGCTTGGCGACCCAGGGTTCATCGGCCGCCCGTTTGCACACCTCGGCCTTGATGACGGGGTTGACGAAGATGCGCGCCACCTCGGGCTTGTCGGCGGCGAGGCGCAGCAGGGTGAGTTGCTGGGAGCCGAAACGGCCGGGCAGCATACGGTAGCTGGGCTCGTCGATCAGCGCCCACTCCTTGGGGGCATCCTGCTCCCACTGGCTGATGGGCCTGTCGGCCATCCGGAACCAGATGTCGGCATCGAGGCCGGTCTGGTGACTGCGATGACCCGAGGTGAAGGGGCCGCCCCGTGCCATGGCGAGATCGGCGATATAGAGATCCGGCATGCCGGCCAGCCTGGTCTGGTTGGCCAGGCCCTGCAGGTAGTGAATGAGATCGGGGTGACCGTAATAGCGCAGCCGCTTGCTGCGGATCACCTGATAGCCGGGCCCTGTCAGCGGCAGGGCCACGGCATTTTTCAGGCAACCGGCCGCGTAGCCGCCGATGGCTTCTGCATAGAGGGCGCTGGTGGTGAGCAGCAGGGCAGTGGCGAACATGGGACTCCTGAAGATGGCGGGCTCAGACAGCCCCAAGCATACCAAGAGTTGCGGCTGGCCGTCATCCGTGCCGGCGCGCCGGTTGCAACCCATGGGCGGGCTCGCGCACAATGCGGGCCAACGCCGATGCGGCAGGGCCGTTTCCATCATGTGAGGAGGATGAAATGAGAGTCAGTGAACTGGCATTGCAGGGGGGCGTGAACTGGCTGATGCCACCGGCGCGGCGCTTCTACGGGGTCATGATCTGCCTGTTGCTGGCGAGCCTGGGGACTGTGGTGGCCGCGCTCTTGCTGGGGTATCCCGAGATGGGGTTGCTGCCCTGGGTCGGTCTGGTGTTTGGCGGCATAGTGCTGGTGATGATGGTGTTGCCGCGCAACTGGCAACGCTGGCGGTTGGCGGAGCTCGCCTGGGACGATCACCACCTCTATCTGCTCAACGGTGGCGAAGACCGGGCCCTGGCCCTGCCGAAGGCGGCGCTGGTGGGCATAGAGCGGGATCGCAAGGTGGGTCACGACGGTCAGTGGCTCGACTTCAGCCTGGATCTCGGGCTGGATGAAGAGACTCTGGCCGACGCCGCCGGCTTGCTGGGCCTGACCCGGGAAGGCACCCATGAGGTGGCCCCCGGGGTCTATCGCTTCGGTTTTAAACGGGCCTGGCACAGCCGCCAGGTCCTGAACAAGCTGTTGGCCGCGCTGCAGCCGGCCTGACTATTTTCTCGACAATTCACCGTAAAGCTCAGATACTCCCTCTGATTCGAATTGATCTTTCCTGCTCCGATAGTCCAAGAGATCAACGACTTGGGGCTCGAAGCAGGGAGTGCCACGGCATGATGCCATGGCTGGTCCGGCAGGGGGGTTGTGCCCTTACTCCAGGTCGGTGGATGCATAGATAAGGCACCTTGAATCGAGAGTAGATGGCATGAAGATTTACGTAGGTAATCTGTCGTACCGGATGACGGCCGACGAACTGACAAACGTGTTCAGCCAATTTGGGCAGGTAGTCAAGGTCGATATCATCATCGATCGCGATACCGGTCAGTCCAAGGGGTTTGGCTTCATTGAAATGCCTGTAAACGGGGATGCCGAGAAGGCCATTGCCGAGTTGCATGGCACCGAAATAGGTGGTCGTACCATTACGGTCAACCAGGCCAAACCGAAGACAGATGCACCTCGTGGCCGCCCTCAGCGCCATCGTTGAATCGTCTCGATAACGAAAAACGGCATGGATCTCTCCATGCCGTTTTTGTTTGCCTCGCGATCAGGGGCAGGCGGGATCAGGGCACATCGTAACCCAAGGCGGCCTTGCGGATGCGGAACCACTGCTGGCGGCTGAGCACGATGGACTCGGCCGCCACGGCGGCGGCGATCCGCTCCCGCTTGCCCGAGCCGATGAGCGGCAGCGGCTGGCTCGGCAGCATCATCACCCAGGCGTAGACCACCTGCTCTATGGTCTGGGTCCCCAGCTCCTGGCGGATCAGTTCGAGCTCGGCCCGCAGCGGGGCATAGGCGGGATCGTTGAACAACCGTCCGCCACCGAGGCAGGACCAGGCCATGGGCTTGATGCCCAGTTGCTGACACTGATCCAGGGCGCCATCCAGCGTCCCTTCCTGGTGCAGCGGCGAGATCTCCAGCTGGTTGGTGACCAGCGGGAAGGGCAGGCGGGATTGCAGCAGCGCGAACTGGTGGGGAGTGAAGTTGGAGACGCCGGCGTGCTTGATCTTGCCCGCCTGCTTGAGGCTGATGAAGGCCTCGGCCACCTCGTCGGCATTCATCAGAGGGTCGGGGCGGTGGATCAGCAGCAGATCCAGGTGATCGGTGCCGAGCTTTTGCAAGGAGGCCTCGGCGCTGGCGACGATGTGGCCCTTGCTGGTGTTGTAGTGATTGAGAGCGTGTTCCGGCTTGGCGGTGAGGGCGATGCCGCACTTGCTGACAATCTCCACTCGGCTGCGCAGGGAGGGTTCCAGACGCAGGGCCTGGCCGAAGGCCTCCTCGCACTGGTAACCGCCGTAGATATCGGCGTGATCTATGGTGGTGACCCCGAGATCCAGGTGGTATTTCATCAGATCCAGCAGGGCGGCCGGGGAGAGTTGCCACTCCATCAGGCGCCAGTAGCCCATGATGAGGCGGGAGAAGGTGGGACCTTGATGGTGCAGGGCAAGACGGGATACTGACATGGTGACTCCTCTACGGATAAAGCGACGGACAAATAAAGGCAGAATGAATGCTGCCAGCATCTTGGTCTCTTCTGGCGGACAAGGCAATAATACCCCCTTTGCGAATTCGAACTATGGTTCTGACCACCCCACTGACCGTGGCCAGCATGCCAGTGAGAGGAGAGAGTGTGATGGAAGGATTTGCCGCCAGGCTGCAGAGCCTGATCGGGGAGGGTAGCGTCAGCGCCTTTGCCCGCAAAGTGGGGCTGAGTGAGGCTCTGATCCGCAAGTATCTGAAAGGGGCCGAGCCCGGCCTTGGCAAGGCGAACCAGATCGCCATGGGGGCGAACTGCTCCCTGGAGTGGCTCGCCACCGGTTGCGGGTATCTCTATCGCCAGGCCGAGGTGGTGGACAGGGACGCGCTGGCGGCGGCGGGGGCGCTGGTGCAGGAGACGCTCCCCGGCCAGCCGATGCCGGACGAGGAGCAACTGGTGACCCTGCTCGCTTACTATCAGTTTTTGCGCAGCCACAAGCAGGCGGACGGCTTTCTGGATCTGGCGCGGGCGAGGGAGTTCGGACGTCACCTGGCAGAGGCCTGAGGCCGCAGGTCAGCGGCAGCCTGCCATTCTTCTGATACCCTCTAAGCAAAGGACAAAACCAAGGACACACAGATGAGTTATCTGATCCTGGGCAGTGGTGGATTGGGGGGGGCCCTGGCCCATGAGCTCGCCAGCCGTGGCGAAGAGTGGTTGCTGGCGGGCAGACAACTGCCCAAAGGGCTGGATCCGGCCTGCTATTTCCCGTTGCAGGAGGTGGACCCGCTCTCCTTCGACGCCCTGTTCACCCTCTATGACACCGCCACCCTGCCGACTGTGGTGATCAACACCATAGGTCTGCTGCACGATCTCAGCCACATGCCGGAGCGGCGAGTGGAGGAGGTAACCCCCCAGTGGCTTGGCGAAAGCCTGCAGGCCAATGCCTGGCCCCACCTGGCTCTTGGTGCCAGCCTGAGCCGGCTGATGACGTTCGAGAGTCGGCTGTGGCTTTGTACCCTCTCCGATCTGGCGGGTAGCCTGAGGGAGGCTCATAAGGAGCCCGTTCGCCGTTACAGCTATCGGATGAGCAAGGCTGCCCTCAACATGGGATCCCGGATCCTGGCCGCCGAGTGGGCCGAGCGATTCCCCGGTGCCGGGGTCATCACGGTTCATCCTGGGCTCATGGATACTCCCATGCAGCAACCCTTCCGACAGGAGATTGACTCGGCCTTGTTACAGGATCCCGCCCTGGTGGCACCGTTGTTGCTGGATCTCCTGGCCTCGCTGAACCAGGCGCACTCTGGCCGCTTCGTGGACTTGCGCGGCCAGCCGCTGCCCTGGTGAGCCGCCGGGCTCACATTCCCGCCCCCCATCCCTTGCCAGCACAGTCCCGGCTGGTTAATGTCATGCTCCTGCATCAGGAGGATGACATGCGCTATATCGATTTACGAAGTGATACCGTGACCCAGCCCACGGAGGCCATGCGCCAGAGCATGCTGCACGCCGAGGTGGGCGATGATGTCTACGGGGAAGATCCCAGCATCAATGCGCTCGAACACAAAGGTGCTGAGTTGCTGGGCAAGGAGGCGGCCCTGTTCGTGCCATCCGGCACCATGTCCAACCTGCTGGCGATGATGAGCCACTGCCAGCGTGGAGAAGGGGCCGTGCTGGGCTCGGCCTCTCACATCTATCGCTACGAGGCGCAAGGATCCGCCGTGCTGGGCTCGGTGGCTCTGCAGTCTGTTCCCATGCAGGCAGACGGTACCCTGGTGCTCAAGGATGTGCGGGCCGCCATCGCCCCCGATGACGCCCACTTCGTCCAGACCCGGCTGGTGTGCCTTGAGAACACCCACAATGGCAAGGTACTGCCGCTGCCCTACCTGCGCGAGATGCGCGATTTTGTGGATGAGCACGGCTTGCTGCTGCACCTGGACGGCGCCCGTCTGTTCAATGCGGTGGTGGCGAGCGGCGAGCCGGTCGCGGCCATAGCGGCTCCTTTCGACAGCATCTCCGTCTGTCTCTCCAAGGGGCTGGGTGCGCCGGTCGGTTCACTGCTGGTGGGTTCCCATGGTTTCATCGCGCGGGCCAGACGGCTGCGCAAGATGCTGGGGGGCGGCATGCGCCAGGCTGGGATCCTGGCCCAGGCCGCACTTTTTGCCCTGGATCAGCACGTCACCCGGCTGGCGGACGATCATCGCCGCGCCCGGCGTCTGGCAGAGGGGCTGGCTTCCTTGCCAGGCGTCGCGCTCAATATGGAAGAGGTGCAGACCAACATGGTGTTCCTGCGCCTGACGCAGGGGGATCCCGTCACCTTGCTCGGCTTCATGAAGGAGCGCGGCATCCTCTTCTCCGGCTATGGGGAGCTGAGGCTGGTGACCCATCTGCAGATCACCGATGACGACATCGACGAGGTGATCGATGCCTTCACCGAGTTCCTGAACGGCTGAAGGTGATCGGCAAGTATGGAAAGAAGGGCGCCTGATGGCGCCCTTCTTGTGTCTCTGTGCCGAGGGCTCACCCCTGGCGCTGGCCCGTGATCAGCATGGCCTCGTCGGTGGCGTCGTAGATCATGATGGCCAGATGGGTGACCTCGCCGCCAAAATCGGCAAGGGGCACCAGGGTCAGGTTCTGGTACATGTGGGGAGCCGAGCCTGTAATGGGGCGATAGTTGGAGAAGCGCAGCAGATAGGGGCGCTGCTCCCAGGTGCTGAAGGCGCGGTTGTTGAGCTTGAACACCATGTTGGTCTTGCGCTCCAGCCAGGCGCGGTCCACGTCGGGGAAGAGGTCGAACAGCACCTGATCGCGCACCTCGCCGGCCAGTCGGCCGCTATGGCTCTCCATGAAGCCGTTCCATACCTGTACCCGGTAGCCCTTGTCGAGCACGACCAGCCCCACGTCCAGGTTCTGGACTATGTTCATCAGCCAATGAAATTCCCGGATTTCCATGGTCACTCCTGGTGCCTGAGTCTGTGTGGTTGATGCTGGCGATGAGGTCACACCGCTAGCGCATATGCATGATCTTGTTATTGATGCTGGCGATGGGGTCACACCGCTAGAGCATATGCATGATCTTGTTGTTCATGGTGGCGATGGAGTCTTCGGTGAACAGCAGCAGCAGGTCACACTGCACCGCATAACCCTGCACCCGGTAGTTGATCTCGATGGCCAGGGTGCGGCGCCAGCGGCTCTGGTTGGTGCGAATGAGATCTCTAATGGGCCTGTGCTGACCGAGCACCACGGGGTGGCCCTGGCTGAAGGGGGTGTCGAGCTGGTTGGCGTAGCCGCGCAGGAAGGCCCCGATCAAGACGTTGGCGGTATCCATCAACAGCTCCAGCTCGGCGTTGTGATCCAGCACCCCCTGATGGTTCATCAGGCGTGCCAGATCCTGGAAGCTGGCATCGTGAAACAGCAGCAGCGCCTCGCCGGCGATACCGGCCCCGATAAAACCCTGGCAGACGGCGGAGAGGGTGTCCGACTCCGCGGCGGCCGAGAGGGCCATGTGCAGCTCGGAGACTTCCAGCACGTTGACGTTCGGAATGGGCAGCAGCACGAAGGCGTCCAGCAGGCGGGCCAGCAGATTGGCTCCTTGGCCCATGGCGACGTTGGCGAGCTCCTGATAGACATCCCGCAGCTCGGGGGTGAGCAGGACGGGGGACTCGATGAGCTGTCGTTCGGCAAGGGCAGAGGAGGTGGCCGCATGCGGTGCCGGTTGCCACAAGCCGTGCCGCTGGAGCAGGGCGAGCAGGCTCTCGGGCGAGGCCGGCTTCTTGATGAAATCGAGGGCCCCGAGGGCCATGACGCGGGCGTGGGCTTCCGGCTGGATGTCGCCGGAGACCACGATCACCTTGTTGCGCAATCCCTCCCGCTTGAGGGTCTCCAGCACGCCATAGCCGTCCATTTCCGGCATAGTCAGATCGAGAAAGATCAGATCGCCGTGGCCCATCAGGATCTGCTCGACCCCTTCCAGGCCGTCAGCGGCCTGGTGCAGGGTGACATTCCAGCCGGCAGGCAGGGCGCGCATCAACTGCTTGCGAGCGAACCCCGAGTCATCACATATCAATACATTCATAGTGTTAGCCGACCTGTGCAACGAGGATTGCGCTAAGTGTGGGCGATCAACCGTCAGATGCAACGGGCAGCGGCATGGCCGGCAAAAATTGATCGTCCCGTTGATGATGGCGATAGCGTACGGAGTATTTCTCGACGAAATCGGCAAACATCTTAACACGCAACGGCGTGAACCGGGGCTGGCAATGGAGCATGTAGAAGGGGCGTTTGCCCGACTGCCAGTCCGGCAGCACGGCGACCAGTTGCTCGTCTTGCAGGAAGGGGTGCACATAGTGCAGAGGGGCATTGACGATACCGAGGTGGCGCCGGGCGGCCCGCACGGCGGCCTGGGTCTGGTTGACGCTCAGGCGCGGTGTCCGCTTGATCTGCACCGTCTGCTGATCCCGCCCGCTCAGCTGCCAGTGCTGGTGGGGCCAGCAATAGATGAGATCGTGCTCTTCCAGTTGCGCCGGATGGGAGGGGATGCCCATCTTCTCCAGATAAAGAGGGGAGGCAAACAGGCCGTACTCGATGTGGCCGAGGCAGAGGGCATTGGGCAGGGTCTGGGAGAGCTCGCCGTTGAAGAACACCAGATCCCTGTCCTGATCACAGAGGGGGGCATGGTCATTGGTCTGGCTGATGTCAAACTGCACCCCGGGATAGCGCAGACCGAAGTCGGCCAGCATGTCGACCAGAATGGTGTTGGAGAGGGCGATGGGCGCGGCGAGGCGGATGAGGCCGCTGATGTCCGTCTCCTGACCCTGGATCTCGCCGGTTGCCTGCTCGATTTCGGCCAGCGGCGTGCACAGGCGCTCGTAATAGCGCAGCCCTTCGTCGGTGAGGCGCAGCTTGCGAGTGGATCGGTGCAGCAAGGCGCACCCGAGCTGTTCTTCCAGTTGGGAGATGCGTCGACTGATGGTGCCGGTCGGCATGCCCAGTGCGGCGGCGGCGTGGGAGAAACCGCCCTCTTGCACCACCTTGACGAACAGATAGAACTCTTCGATGTACTTCATAAGCGGCTTGGGGGGTGTTTGTAACAAGCCCGTGACCTTATGAAGAGTCGCCAGGCTTGGCAAGCGCAATCCGGCGTTTAATTGATCTGGATTAGATTCGACTCGCGTTGGTACTGATTGAGCAAACGGACGAAGTCGACAGGGGATCTGTCCAGGCTGTTGTCCGGTACCAGAAGGTCATAACCCAGCAGGTCACGCAGCCGGGTCATGCGGTTGCCCAGCATGGCGATCACCCCCTCGTATTGCTGGCCCGAGGAGGAGCGAAAGCGGCTCTCCTCCAGCAGCCCCTCTCCCAACAAGCCGGCGCCGCAGCCTCCGGTGAGGCAGTCCGGGCGCTCGCTGCTCATGGCCTGCAACAGCACAGCGCGCTGCTCGGTCAACAGGCGAACGGCCAGCCTGGGTGTGATCAGCGTCAAGAAATCGTCGTAATCCTTAATCTTCAAACCTATGTAGGGCAGGGGCACCAGATCCCACCCTAAATGGATACGTGGCTGGTCAATTCGCTGAATATTTCTCCATTTCAGGATCCAACCGCCGTACTTATGGTGATATTGCAGGCAATCCTGACACAGAGAGAGACTAAAATGAGGCTCAGACAGTTTCAGTGCCCCGACAAGAATTGTCATCAGGCCAGCCAACAGGAGGAAAATGACGGGCATTAACAGTTGTTCGCGAAGGAAAAAAAGTATAAAAATCATAGTAATGGTTATGACCATGCCCAACAATATCAGTGTGAGTCCATTTCTCCTGACCATGGGGATCACATGTAGCGTTTTCATATGATTTCGGCCTTTTTCGCTCGCCTGTTTCCAGATTATGGGCCGGAACGGATTTTGTACCAGCACGGACGCGTTGACCAAACGCGGATCCAGGCCGGTTCTGCCATGAGCTTTCAGCATGAATCATCACTCAACATGAATACGCTAGACGAACGCCTGCTCACCGCGATGGATGTGCTCCATACGCCCATCTGGGTCTATGACATCCAGCGTCACCACATTTACTGGGCCAATGACTCCGCCCTGGGATTGTGGGAGGCGAGTTCCCTGTCCGAGCTGCAATCGCGCGACTTTTCGGCTGACATGGCCGCCGCCATCGATCTGCTGTTGCAGCGTTATCTCGGTGATTTTCAACAGGATCGCAGTTACAACGAGTGGTGGACCCTCTCCCCCAAGGGGGTCAAGAAACAGGTCTATCTGCGCCTCTCCGGCATCCAGCTCGCCGGACGGCAGATGATGATGACGGAGGCGGTCATCGATGCCGATACCCTCTATCAGGAATCCTCCCTCGCCACCGGTGACACCCTGGCCTGTCTGTTCGACAACGAGGGGTGCCTCGAGAGCGGCAACCACCATTTCGACATGTGCTTCGGCACCGGCATCAGCCGGCTGACCCAGGTTTTCTCCGGCTGCGATGAGGCCTTCTACACCCGGCTATCCCGGGTGGGGGAGGTGGTGGCCGAGGGTGAGTGCCGGACCCAGAAGGGAATGCGCTGGTTCCAGTATCAGTTCCGCCACATCCAGCAGGGGGCCCGGATCCTGCTGACCATGCGGGACATCACGGATCGCAAGCTCGAGGAGCTCGAACACCGTCACCTTGCCTGGCACGACTCCCTCACCGGCCTGCTCAATCGCTACGGCCTGATGAAGTCCCTCGAGGCCTACTGCGGCCTGGGGGGGCGCTTCGCCCTGGTGTTCATGGACTTGGACAACTTCAAGCTGGTCAATGACAACTATGGCCACAAGGCGGGGGATCGCCTGCTGGAGCGGGTGGCCGGTCGGCTCAAGCAGATCTGCCCGCGGGACGTGGAGCTGGCGCGGCTCGGCGGAGACGAGTTCACCGCCCTGGTGCCTCTCAACCAGGCGAGCGAGCGGGCGCAGGAAGTGGCGGATCTTATGCTCTCCCAGATGAGCAAGCCGCTGCAACTGAGCGGAGTGCCCGAGGTCACCATAGGCGGCAGTATCGGCATCGCCATCTACCCGGACGACGCCGATGATGGCGACAACCTCATCACTCGTGCCGACATGGCCATGTACCAGGCCAAGCAGATGGGGCGCCTGCGCTGGCAGCGCTTCACCCCCAGCATGCAGCAGAGCCTGCACCGCAAACTGACCCTGAAGCAGTTTCTGGCCAAGGCCGTCGGCCGGGGGGAGCTGAGCCTGCGCTATCAACCTCAGGTGGACGTGGCCCAGGGGAAGCTCATCGGTTTCGAGGCCCTGCTGCGCTGGTACAACCCCGTGCTCGGGCATGTCTCGCCGGCGGAGTTCATCCCGCTGGCCGAAGAGATGGGGCTTATTCGTGAAATCGGGAGCTGGGTGCTCGCCACCGCCTTGGCCCAGATGGGGGAGTGGCAGCGTCAATGGCAGGTGCGGGTACCTGTCTCGGTCAACCTCTCCGGCTTCCAGCTCTCCGCCTCCCTGCCGGGGCAGGTGGCGCAGCAGCTCAGGGAGTCCAATGTCGAGGCGGGCCTGTTGACGCTGGAGCTGACCGAAACCGTGCTGATGCTGGACATGAAGGGCTGCATCGAGATCCTCGACGCCCTGAGCGAGCAGGGGATCAAGATCGCCATCGACGATTTTGGCACCGGCTACTCGTCGCTCGCCTACCTCAACCGCCTGCCCATCGACACCATCAAGCTGGATCGCTCCTTCGTGGTCGGGCTGAACCTGCCGGTGATCCGGGCCACCGTGGCCATGGCCACCAGCCTGGGGCTCGGGATCCTGGCGGAAGGGGTGGAGGATGAGCACGAGCTGGCGGCCCTGCGGGCCCAGGGCTGTCACGTCTTCCAGGGATTCCTGTTCAGCACGCCCATGACCCCGGAGGAGGTGGCGGCGGCAGGCTTCGGGATCCGCTGCAAGCTTGGCCACTATCCGCTTATCGGCGCCTGATACCACAGCTGACAATGTGCGGCATGTCTCATTTCAGGAGCGTGACATGCCAAATTAAACATAATTAATCGAATTTTTGTCTCATATCATGGGATTCATTAGACGTTATCGCTAGTATGCGCGCTCATTCCTTGGTAATGGAGTATCACCATAATGAGTCAAGCCGCAGTGAACGAGCGTCCGGCCAGTCCCAATGGCTGGTTGAACCGCTTCCTGAACGGGGTCGAGAAGGCGGGCAACAAGCTGCCGGATCCCGCCATGTTGTTCCTCTATGCCTTGCTGATCGTCTGGGTCGGCTCCTGGATAGGCTCCCAGTTCTCCTTCGATCTGGTCAATCCCCGCACCGGGGAGGCCGTGGTGGTCAACAACCTGTTGACCGGGGCAGGGCTGGCCGAGTTTCTCGCCAGCATGGTCACCACCTTCACCGGCTTTGCGCCCCTTGGCATCGTGCTGGTGGCCATGTTGGGGGTTGGAGTGGCCGAGCAGTCCGGCTTCATCAACACCGGCCTGAAGAAGTTGCTCAAGGTCACCCCGGCGCGCTTCCTGACCCCCATGCTGATCCTGGTGGCCATTGTCAGCCATACGGCGGCAGATGCGGGCTATGTGCTGGTGATCCCCATCGGCGGCATTATCTTCCATGCGGCGGGCCGTCACCCGCTGGCGGGCATAGCCGCGGCCTTTGCCGGGGTTTCCGGTGGCTTCGCCGCCAACTTCCTGCCCTCCGGCGGGGATGCCCTGCTGCAGGGGTTCACCCAGTCGGCGGCCCAACTGCTCGACCCCGACTACATGGTCAACACCCTGTGCAACATCATCTTCACCGGCGCCTCCTCCCTGCTGATCATCTGCGTGGGATGGTTTGTCACCGAGAAGATAGTGGAGCCGCGTCTCAAGCAGGTGCCCCTCAACGAGGATCTGGAGAGTGCCGACGAGATGGGGCGCTACAGCGCGCAGGAGAGCCGGGCCTTCAACTGGGCCGGGTTTGCCATGCTGGCGGCCGTGGTGCTGCTGGGACTGGCCCTGTCTCCGGACGACTCGCCGATGCGGGCACCGGATGGATCGCTCACCACCTTCGCGGCGCCCGTGATGAAGTCCATCGTGCCCCTCATCTTCCTGCTCTTCATCCTGCCCGGGATCGTCTACGGCTTCGTGGCGGGGAGCTTCAAGAGCGGTAAGGATGTGATCGATGCCATGTCGGCCACCATGAACAAGATGGGCTCCTACATGGTGATGGCCTTCTTCTGCGCCCTCTTCATCAAGGCGTTCGGTGATTCCAACCTGGGGACCCTGCTGGCCCTCTCCGGCGCCGAGGTGCTTCACGCTCTGGCGCTGCCGGGGGAGGTGACCATAGTCGGCATGATACTGCTCACCGCCAGCGTCAACCTGGTGGTGGGGTCGGCCTCGGCCAAGTGGGCGCTCATCAGCCCCATCCTGGTGCCCATGCTGATGGCGGTGGGGATTTCGCCCGAGCTGACCCAGGCCGCCTATCGGGTAGGGGATTCCGCCTCCAACATCATCACCCCGCTGATGGTCTTCTTCCCCCTGGTGGTGGTCTATTGCCAGCAGTATGTGAAGAGCACCGGGATCGGTACCCTGGTCTCCATGATGCTGCCCTACTCCCTGGCCTTCCTGGTGAGCTGGACCTGCTTCCTGCTGCTCTACTGGGCGCTGGGCTTCCCGCTCGGGCTGCAGGCGCCCTATGTCTATCCTGCCCCCTGAGGGTAACGAGGGGCCTTGGGCCCCTCGCTTTTTTTGGGTACAGTGTGACCTTCATTTTGGAGGCACCATGAACCCGACCATAGATCTCATCCTTTCCCATCGCTCCATTCGTCAGTTCACCCCTGAGCCCATCAGCGCCTCGCAACTCGATCAGATACTGAATGCCGCCCAGAGCGCCTCCAGCTCCAGCTTCCTGCAGGCCAACAGCATTATCCGGGTGACGGACAAGGGGTTGCGCGCCACCCTGGCCGAGCTGGCCGGACACCAGGCCTACGTGGCCGAGGCGGCGGAGTTCCTGCTGTTTTGCGCCGACTATCAGCGCCACAGCCAGATAGTGCCGGAGGCCCAGACCGGCTTCGTGGAGCAGCTCATGATCGGTGCCATCGACGGGGCCCTGATGGCCCAGAATGCCCTGCTGGCGGCCCAGTCCCTGGGCCTGGGCGGCGTCTACATCGGCGGCATTCGCAACAACCCGGCGGCGGTGAGCGAGCTGCTGGGGCTGCCCCATCAGGTGATCCCGCTGTTCGGCCTCTGCCTGGGTCATCCCGCCCAGCAGCCGGAGCAGAAGCCGCGGCTGCCCCGCGCGCTGGTGGTGCACGAGAACCGCTATCCAGAGACGCTCGATCGCGCTCTACTGGCGCAATACGACAGCCAAATCCACGACTACTACCTGGCCCGCAGCAGCAACAACAAGGTGCAGACCTGGAGCGGACAGATCAAGGCCATCCTCGGCAAGGAGGCGCGCCCCTTCATGCTGGGCTTCCTCCAGTCGAAGGGGTTTTGCCTCAAGTAATGGACGCGGCGGGCGATATGGTGCATGAGGCCCCGGGCATCGCCCTCGCATCGACTCCCTTGCGTTGTTGTGAGGCAAGGTGCGATCTGGGCGCTACCCTATGCGGGTAAGCTGTTGTAGGATCACGCAATTGGATTGGGACAGGAGTGTGAATACCCTATGATTTTAACCTTGATATTGCTGTCGATTGGCGCACTCCTGTTTCTGGTCATCGCCTATAACGTGGTGCAGCAATACAAACAGAAGGCGGAAGCCGACAAGCGCCAGGCCATCGCCCGCCACAAGGCGGTGGCGGACGAGACCGAAGAGGTGCTGTTGAACGTCAACCTGGTGCCCTTCTCCAAGAACATGGTGCTGCTGCTGCAACACCGGATCCTGGATGCCTACCGCGCCATAGTGCAGGTCATGCCGAACCCCCAGGTCAAGCAGCGCATCATCGACGTCCAGACCCAGATCAAGAATGTGCAGGAGAACTACAGCAGTCAGGACGAGGGGCACTTCAAGACCCCGGAGTCCGATCGTCAGGCGATCCAGATGTTGCAACTGGCCAAGAAGATGCGGGCCGTGCTGCGGGTCGAGCACAACAAAGGCAAGATAGATCCTCAGGGGTTCGCCCAGGAGGATCGCCGCCTCGAGCTGATGCAGCTCAAGATCAACATCGCCAACTTGATCAAGCGGGCCATGGATGCCCAGATCCAGGGGCAGTACGGCACCTGTCGTCAGCTCTATACCAAGGGGCTCGGCGCCCTGGCCAATGTCTCCGACAAGGATCCCTACCTGCTGGCGCGGGAAGAGGACATGCGCCAGGGGATGCGCCAACTGGAAGAGCATCTGCAACAGCACAGCGAGAAGGAGCTGCAAAACATCAAGGACAAAGAAGCGGACGAGCTCGATGTCCTGTTCCAACCCAAGAAGAAATGGTGATCATGTCTCATCCACTGGATACCACGCTGGGGCCCATGGCCCCATTCGTTTGCCAACTGCTCACTGAAATGCACGCCCTCATGGGGGAGTGCGAAGCCCCCCAGGTGGATCATCTCTGCTACCGCGCCGCCACCCTGCCGGAATACCTCGTCCTGAAAGAGACGCTGGCGCGCCATGGGGTGCTGCTGGTGGAGGGAATGATAGGGGGCCGCCCCATCGCCACCTATCGTCTGCATCAACCCGTCTGCTGGCAGCAGATCACTGTCCCTTGCATCGAGCTTGCCGCCCCCAAGGCGGGCCGCGCCCATCGGGCGGGGCTGGAGCACATAGAGCTGGTGGTGCCCTCACTGCCAGCGCTGGTGGCCGCCCATCCCGGGCTTGCATTCAAGACGGCCAACATGGGCGACGGGCGTAATCCTGATGTGGGGCTGATGTTGCCGTCGGGGCAAATCAAGTTTCATCTGCGCCCATTGAGCGAGGTGATCGACGAGGAGCTGCACACAGGCGCCGTGGTGCCGGTGCCGGCGGACTATTACGACGGCCTGTAGTTGAGGGCCCGTCACTGGCGTGACGAGGCGTGACAGGAGAGGGGCGGCGCCGCGCGCCCCTTGAGATGACCGAGCCAGAGGCTCAAGGCGGCGGTGACGCACAAGACCAGCTCGATGCCGAGCACCAATCCCCAGAGCCCCCCCCGCTCCCAGAAGGGATGCAAGTAAAGCCCCCCCAGACTGGCCCCCAGGTAATACCCCACCAGATAGAGCGATGAGGCGAGCGCCCTGTTGTGCTCCACATGCTGGCCAACCCAGGCGCTGGCGCAGGCGTGGGCGAGGAAGAAGCCGAAACTCGAGACCAGCAGACCCCCTATGATGGCGGCAAGGGTTCCCTGCAGCAGGGCGAGGCTGCCGAGCGCCATCAGGGCGATCCCCGCCAGCAGCAGGCGCTGCGCCCCAAAGCGATGGGCACAACGACCGCTCAGGGAGGAGGCGAGGGTGCCGGTGAGGTAGGTCAGAAACAGCATGCCGAGCCACTGGGTCGGCAGGGAGAAGGGGGCCTTGGCCAGCAGGAAGGTGAGGTAGCTGTACTGGTTCAGGAAGACCATGAAGTTGAGCCCGCCGATGAGATAGGCCCCCAGTAGCAAGGGATTGCCGAGGTGGCTCTGGATGGCGCGGCGCAGCTGTCCGGGGGCGGCCTCCACGGCCACGAAGCGGGTCTGGGCCGGCAGCAGCCAGATGACCAGCGGCAGCAGGGCGAGACTGATGAACCCGATCCCGAGGAAGGTATGTTGCCAGTCCCCGAACCAGCCTGCCAGCAGGCCACCGACCACACGGCCGGCGATGCCGCCGAGGGAGTTGGCGGCGATATAGACCCCTACCGCCGAGAGCAGGGCGCGTTTGCTGAACTCCTCCCCCATGTAGGCGATGGCGGTGGCAGGCAGCCCAGCCAGAAAGGCGCCCTGCAGCACGCGCAGGCACACCAGCAGATCGAAGCGGGTCACCCAGGGAATGCACAGGGAGAGCAGGATGGCGCAGGTCAGCGTCCACAGCATGATCCGCCGCCGCCCGAACCTGTCCGCCAGGCGGGCGCAGATGAGCAGGGATCCCGCTAGCCCTGCGGTGCAGCCCGCCAGGGTCCATCCCGCCGACAGGGAGCTGACGGAGAACACCTCCGCCAGCAGGGGCAGCAGGGGGTGGGTCTGATAGAGATTGAGAAATACCAGGAAGGATCCCAGGCTGAGGGCCAGGGTGGCGCGTATCCATTCGCGACTGCCGACTTCGATCATATGGAGTTGTCCCGACGACTTTTGTGCAGAGTAGTGGGTCGCCTTATATAAATATAATATATTTAAGTTATAAGCCTGATAAATGGAATTGATATGGATCTGAAACAGCTCGGTTACCTGCTGGCGGTGCGAGACGCGGGCTCCTTTACCAAGGCCGCCCAGGGCCTGCACGTGGCGCAACCGGCCGTCAGCATGGCCATCGCCAAACTGGAGCAACAACTCGATCTGCGCCTGTTCGACAGGCAGGATCGCAGCGTGCGGCTCACCCCGGAGGGGGAGGTGCTCTGCCGTCATGCCGAGCGGCTGCTGCTGCAGATGCACCAGGCACAGGCGGAGATGGCCGAGCTCAAGGGATTGGAGCGGGGGGAGGTGCGCATCGGCATCCCCTACATGATGGGCTCCTATTACTTCCCGCCGATCCTGATGGCCTTCAAGCATCGCTACCCCGGTTTGAAGATCCGGGTGGAGGAGGCGGGTACCCGGGAACTGCTCAGTCGCATGGTGGACGGCAGCCTGGATCTCGCCATCCTCATTACCAGCGACTTGCCGCCGGCGCTCGAGGGGGCTCAGCTGCTGCGGGAAGAGATGCTGATGGTGGTGGGGGGGGAGCATCCTCTGCGGGGGGCCGGCGCTGTCTCGCTGCCCCAGTTCTTCAACCAGGAGCTCGCCATGTTTCGGCGGGGCTTCTACCACAGAGAGCACATGGAGGCGCTGGCACAGGGCTTGGGAATAGAGCCCAACATCGGCTTCGAGAGCAACCTCATCCCCCTGCTCAAGGCGGTGGTGAGACAAGGGTTCGCCGTGACCACCTTCCTGCGCATGGCGCTGGAGGAGGAGACAACTCTCAGCGGGATCCCCTTTGCTCCGCCCATCTTCCTCGATCTCTGCGTGGCCTGGCGGCGGGGAGATCCCCTCTCCATGGCCAATCGGGCGCTGCGGGATTTCCTGCTGGCACAGGCCAAGCCAGAGCCAACCCTGGACGGTGCCCTGAGGGACAACAACTTGGGGGACAACAGATAGGGCAGCAAGATCGCCAACAAAAACGCCTCCCGATGGAGGCGTTTTTCATGCCGGTGCCAGGCTGCGAGCCATCACTTCTTGAACAGGTGATCCAGCTTGTTGGCCTTGGTGGAGAGATAGAACTCATTGTGGGGATTGCGACCCTCCTGCAGGGGGACGCGCTCGGCCACCGGAATGCCAAAGGACTCCATCGCCTTCAGCTTGCGCGGGTTGTTGGTCATCAGGCGCAGGCTCTTGACCTCCAGAGCTTTGAGCATATCGGCACAGATGGTGTAATCGCGCATGTCGGCGGCAAAGCCCAGTGCCACGTTGGCCTCGACGGTGTCGGCGCCCTGATCCTGCAGATGATAGGCGCGGATCTTGTTGAGCAGGCCGATGCCACGGCCTTCCTGACGGACATACAGCAAGACGCCGCGACCGGCCTTGGCGATCTTCTCCATGGCGGCCTGCAGCTGGAAGCCGCAGTCGCAGCGCAGGCTGAACAGGGCGTCCCCGGTCAGACACTCGGAATGAATTCGGCCCAGCACGGGCTCACCGTCCGCGATATCGCCCATCACCAGCGCGGCGTGATCCTTGCCTGTGCCGGTTTCCTGAAAGCCTACCAGCGTGAAGATACCCCAAGGGGTCGGCAACTTGGATTTGGCTACGAGAGTAATGCTGCTCATAGGGTTGCTCCTGACTACAGCTGCTTGAAAAAGGCGGCTAGTTTAACGTGCCTCATCCCTAACAACCATAAGAACAAAAGCTTGTATTCAGGAATGATCGACTCGACTGGTCATAATAGGCGCAATCGCGACGACTTTTGCGCAATTGTGCGCCTCGACAACTGCCAGTACCGGTGCATTCGGGTATAATCGGCGCCCATTACCCCCTCCCGCCAGGGATGCGGGCAACCAGTCAACATGCCGAGTGCGCAGGAGAAAGATTATGCCTCAGATGGCCCCCGTGATGACAATTGATGGCCCGAGTGGCGCCGGTAAAGGCACCCTGTGCCAGCTGTTGGCAGAGAAACTGGGTTGGCACCTGCTCGACTCCGGTGCCATCTACCGGGTACTGGCGCTGGCAGCCTTGCACCACGATGTGGAGCTCGATGCCGAAGCCGCGCTGGTTCCCTTGGCCGCCAATCTGGACGTGCAGTTCCAGGTCGATGGCGGACAGGTCAAGGTGGTGCTGGAAGGGGAGGATGTTTCCCGTACCATCCGCTCCCAGGAAGTGAGCGATGCCGCCAGCAAGGTCGCCGTCTTCCCCCGCGTGCGTGAGGCGCTGCTGCGCCGCCAACGTGCCTTCCGTCAGTTGCCTGGCCTCATTGCCGATGGCCGTGACATGGGGACTGTGGTTTTCCCCGAGGCCGAGGTGAAGATTTTCCTCGATGCCAGCGCCGAGGAGCGGGCACAGCGCCGCTATAAGCAGTTGCAAGATAAGGGCTTTGATGTTAACTTTGAGCGTCTTTTAACCGAGATTCGGGACCGTGACGATCGCGACAGAAATCGCGCAGTTGCCCCCCTGAAACCCGCGGAAGATGCGCTTGTAGTAGACTCAACGTCTATGACCATAGATGACGTACTGGCAACGGTACTCGCCTATGCGGAGCAACAACTTGGTGATGTCAGCACCAGCTGATGTCAGTCGTCTGCACCATGGATGGCGCAGATAATTTAAAACAACCCCGCTTGTGCCGGATTGCGAGTGGATGTTTCATTTGTGACACAAACAATGATCGAATCTTTTGCTCAACTCTTTGAAGAGTCCCTGAACGCCGTTGAAACCCGTCAAGGTTCCATCGTCAAGGGCACCGTCGTTGCTATCGAGAACGGTTTCGTACTGGTTGACGCCGGTCTGAAATCCGAGTCTGCCATTCCTGCTGAAGAGTTCAAGAACGCCCTGGGCGAACTGGAAATCAACGTAGGCGACACCGTTGACGTGGCTCTGGACTCTATCGAAGATGGTTTCGGCGAAACCAAGCTGTCCCGCGAAAAAGCCAAGCGTCACGAAGCCTGGCTGCAGCTTGAGAAGGCATACGAAGAGCAAGCTACCGTTATCGGTATCATCAACGGCAAGGTCAAGGGTGGTTTCACCGTTGAGCTGAACGGCATCCGTGCCTTCCTGCCGGGTTCTCTGGTTGACGTGCGTCCGATCCGTGACACCGCTCACCTGGAAAACAAAGAACTCGAGTTCAAGGTCATCAAGCTGGACCAGAAGCGCAACAACGTTGTTGTTTCCCGTCGTGCCGTGATCGAAACCGAGAACACCTCCGAGCGCGAAAGCCTGCTGGCCAACCTGCAAGAAGGTCAAGAAGTTAAGGGTATCGTCAAGAACCTGACCGACTACGGTGCATTCGTAGATCTGGGCGGCGTTGACGGCCTGCTGCACATCACCGACATGGCGTGGAAGCGCGTTAAGCATCCTTCCGAAATCGTCAACGTTGGCGACGAGATCGCAGTCAAGGTTCTGAAGTTCGACCGCGAGCGTACCCGTGTATCCCTGGGTCTGAAGCAGCTGGGCGAAGATCCCTGGGTTGCTATCGCCAAGCGTTACCCGGAGACCACCCGTTTGTCTGGCCGCGTGACCAACCTGACCGACTACGGCTGCTTCGTTGAAATCGAAGAAGGCGTTGAAGGCCTGGTACACGTATCCGAGATGGATTGGACCAACAAGAACATCCACCCGTCCAAGGTTGTTAACGTTGGCGACGTGGTTGACGTGATGGTTCTGGACATCGACGAAGAGCGTCGTCGTATCTCCCTGGGTCTGAAGCAGTGCAAATCCAACCCGTGGCAGCTGTTTGCCGAAACTCACGCCAAGGGCGACCGTGTTTCCGGCAAGATCAAGTCCATCACTGACTTCGGTATCTTCATCGGTCTGGACGGCGGCATCGACGGCCTGGTTCACCTGTCTGACATCTCCTGGAACAACCAGGGCGAAGAAGCAGTACGTGAATTCAAGAAGGGCGACGAAATCGAAGCCGTTGTTCTGCAAGTGGACCCGGAGCGCGAGCGCATCTCTCTGGGTGTCAAGCAGATCGAAGAAGACCCGTTCAACAAGTACCTGTCTGATAACAAGAAAGGTGCTATCGTGAAGGGTAAGGTTACCGAGGTTGATGCCAAGGGTGCCGTGATCGAACTGGCTGACGGCGTGGAAGGCTACCTGCGTGCCTCCGACGCTGCTCGTGACCGTGTAGAAGACGCCACTCTGGTGCTGTCTGTTGGTGACGAAGTAGAAGCTAAATTCATGGGTGTTGATCGCAAGAACCGTACCGTAAGCCTGTCTGTCCGTGCCAAGGACGAGGCTGACGAGCGTGTTGCCATCGACAGCCTGAACCAACAAGAAGAAGTTGTGTTCAGCAATGCCATGATGGAAGCGTTCAAAGCCGCCAAGGGTGAGTAATCCTTGATGCAAGAAAAGGGCGGCTTCACGCCGCCCTTTTTTATCTTGGCATAATGAAAATTGCATGTGATCGGGGAAGGAGATTTAACCTTATGACCAAATCAGATCTCATCGAACAATTGGCTGCCAGCCGCATGCATATGCCGGCCAAAGATGTCGAAGCCGCCATCAAGGAGATCCTTGAGCAGATGGCATCGACCTTGCAAAACGGCGACCGGATTGAAATCCGAGGATTTGGAAGTTTCTCGCTGCACTATCGTGCGCCCCGCGTGGGTCGCAACCCCAAGACTGGGGACAAGGTTGAACTGACCGGGAAATATGTCCCGCATTTCAAGCCAGGTAAAGAGTTACGCGAACGCGTGAACATCATCGAATAATGCAGAAAATGGCATACCTGGGTATGCCTTTTTTATTTTTACGTCTTTAGATATGTCATTTGTCAGGTTTCTCGCAGTCTTTTCCCATTCGCTCTAGAGTCTGCCTGTGATTTTAAGGATAATCAGTCTCTCATTAGCTACAGACAGGGAGATCTTATGAAGCGTATCTTGGCCCTCATCCCATTGGTGCTGGTGTTTGTACTGACCCTCGCCATCGGTTCGCAAAATGGCCAGCTGGTGCAGTTCAACTATCTCATCGCCCAGGGGGAGTTCTCTCTCTCCATGCTGCTGGGGTTCTTCTTTGCCGGTGGCTTCCTGTTGGGCTGGCTGGTGTTCGGTCTGCTCTTCCTGCGCTTGAAACTGCAAAACCGCACCCTCAGTCGCACCATGCGTCGTCAATCCCGTGAGTTGGAGCTAGCCCGGTCGCCAGCCAAGGAATAATGTCCCTCGATGCTTGAACTGCTTTTCCTGCTGTTACCAATTGCCGCTGGTTATGGCTGGTACATGGGACGCAGGAGTGTTCGCCAGGACACCCAGCAACAAAGTAACCAGTTTTCCCGCCAGTACGTGGCGGGCCTCAACTATTTGCTGTCTGACGAGCCTGACAAGGCGGTGGATCTCTTTATCCAGCTGCTGGAAGTCGACAGCGAAACCATCGAAACCCATCTCTCCCTCGGCAACCTCTTTCGTCAGCGGGGGGAGGTCGATCGCGCCATCAAGATCCACCAGAACCTGGTCGCCCGCCAGCTGACCCGGGAGCAGCGTCAGCTCGCACTGCAGGAGCTGGCCCGGGATTTCCTGGCTGCCGGCCTGCTGGACCGGGCCGAAGCGCTCTGGAAGGAGCTGTGCGAAGACAGCGACTTTGAAGAGACGGCCCTGGCGCAGTTGCTCATCATCCATCAACAGCTGCGTGACTGGGACAAGGCCATCGAGGTCGCCATTCGCCTGCAGAAATTCCAGGGCAAGAAGCTGGCGGAGCCCATCTCCCATTTCTATTGCGAGCAGGCGGAGAGCGCCTTGCGCGACGGTGACAAGGGGATGGGGATCGCCAAGTTCAAGCGGGCGCTCGCAGCCCACCCTGGCTGTGCTCGGGCCAGCCTGCGACTGGCCGATCTGTCGATGGAGGAGGGCAAGTTCGAGGAGGCCAGCAAGGATCTGCTGCGGGTGTTCGAGCAGGACATGGATTTTGCCTCCGAGGCCATGCCCAGGCTGCTCGATTGCTATCAGCAGCTTGGCCGCACCCAGGAGCTGATCCCGCTGCTGGAGAAGGCGGTGGAGGATCATGCCGGTGTCAGCGTGACCCTGGCCCTGGCCAATCTGGTGGAGGCCCGCGACGGCCTGAGCCAGGCCCGCGCCCTGGTGCTGCGCCAGCTGCGGCGCCACCCCTCCATGAAGGGGTTTTACCAGCTGGTGGGCTTCCAGCTGGCGAGCGCCGAAGAAGGGCCCGCCAAGGAGAGTCTGGAGCTGCTGCAGCAGCTGGTCGGCGAGCAGATCAAGATAAAATCGACCCACAAGTGCCGCCAGTGCGGCTTTGCCACCCATTCGCTGTTCTGGCAGTGTCCCTCCTGCCGGCAGTGGGGCTCCATCAAGCCTATCCGTGGCCTGGATGGTGAATAGCCCTTAGTGACAAAAAGTCCGCCCCCGCGCGTCTCGAGCGTGGGCGGCAAGCCGAAGCAGGCGCAAACCCGAGTGAGCAAGATGCCAGACTGCGACCGGCTCGCCGGCCGTGTCGAGACTGGATGTGGCATAACAACCCATAGGAAGTGACATGCAAGACCCCAAAGTACTGGTCGCGCTGGATTATCAGCACGAAGCCGATGCCTTCGCCTTCATTGAACAGATCTCCCCGGCCGAGTGCCGCCTCAAGGTGGGCAAGGAGATGTTTACCCTGTTTGGCCCCCAGTTCGTGCGCCAGCTGGTGGCCAAGGGCTTTGACGTGTTCCTGGATCTGAAGTTTCACGACATTCCCAACACGGTTGCCAAGGCGGTAGCCGCGAGTGCCGAGCTGGGGGTATGGATGGTGAACGTCCATGCCAGCGGCGGCGAGCGCATGATGCGCGCGGCCAGAGAGGCGCTGCTGCCCTATGGTAACAAGGCCCCCCTGCTGATCGGGGTGACCGTGTTGACCAGCATGGAGCAGTCCGACATGGCGCCTCTGGGTCTGGATGTGAGCCCGGCCGAGCAGGTGATCCGGTTGGCCACCCTCGCCAAGGCGGCAGGGTTGGACGGCGTGGTCTGCTCCGCCGAGGAAGCCAGTGCGTTGAAAACCTTGCTCGGCTCTGACTTCAAGCTGGTGACTCCGGGCATTCGCCCGAGCGGAGCCGCTGCCGGGGATCAACGCCGGGTCATGACGCCGCTGGCGGCGGTGGAGGCGGGAGCCGACTATCTGGTGATTGGGCGCCCCATTACCCAGGCGGCGGATCCTGCCGCCGTGCTGGGGGCGATCAACGCTGAGCTCTGCCGATAACGGGCCGACTCCTGGATGAACACAGGCCGGATTGCAGATCCGGCCTGTTGCATTTTGATGGGTAGCTGAGCGCTGCTGCTAATGAGTGGCAGCCCTAAACCGCAGGGGATATCAGGACTTGACGGTCTGCACACCCAGGCCGATGGGGAAGAGGCCGAGCAGCAGGCCGGCAGCCGAGCCGATGAGGTGCGACTCTATGTGCACCCTGGCGCCAATGAGGGCAGAGACAGGGCTCTCTCCCGCACTGTAAAAATCCAGCCCGAGCTTGATGACGATACCAAGCAGCATGAGCCAGCCCGAGTAGCGACGGTAACGGATATCCTGCATGGCCCCCCACACGAACAAGCCGTGCAGCAGGCCGGAGAGCCCCATGTACCATTGGGTCTGTGGGCACCACCACCAGATCCCGAGCCCGACGGCCGTCCCCAGCAGCAGGAGCAGCACGGGCAGGCGCCAGCCCGTCAGGTATTCGCGAAACAGGCTGTAGAGCACCGCAAGCCCGCTCAGGTTGAGCAGCAGGTGCCATCCGTTGGTGTGGGCCAGATTGCCTGTTATGATGCGCCACCCTTCGCCTTGGGCGATCAGGTCGCGATCGAAGGAGAGCAGGTGGTTCGGTACGGTGAAGAAGAGCAAGGCAGTGACGAGCGAAAGCGTGATGACCCAGAGCAGACCCGATTTTTCTGACAACATGAAACAACCCAACGACAAAGAGAGCCGATACTGTACACGCTGTGCCCGAGCCCTCAAAGCCTGCCTGTGTGAATATATCCAACAGGTGCCCCACCTTGCACCGCTCCATATCCTGCAGCACCCCAACGAGGTCGCCCACCCCAAGGGAACGGCCGCCCTGCTGGCCGCCTCCCTCAGCCATGCCCGCATTCACGTGGGGGAGAACTTCGCCGATGCCGACTGGCTCAATGCCCTGCTCGCCGACCCCAAGGTGCAGTGCTATCTGCTGTGGCCCGATGATGAGGCTCTGACCCTGGCGCAGGTGCGCGAGGGTAGGGGACAAGCCAGAAAGGTGCACTTCATCCTGCTCGATGGCACCTGGCGCAAGGCCTATCGCATGTTGCACAGCAACCCGGCCCTGCTGGGGTTGCCGAGGATCACCCTCGGTGCCATGGCGGGGCAATATTCCATTCGCAAGAAGCCGTTTCCCGAGGCGCTGTCGACCCTGGAGGCGGGCTACCATCTGTTATCCCAGTGGGAAGCGGAGCCCGAGCGCTTCGCCCCGTTGATGAACCTCTTTACCGAGTTGAACCGGCAGTGGCATGACTTTGCCCAAGGTCGCCGCGCTTGAATCTGAATTGCAAACAGGAGTGATGAACGTGAAAAAAGCCGTCGTGGTATTCAGTGGTGGTCAGGACAGTACCACCTGTCTGGTGCAGGCCCTGGCCCTCTATGATGAAGTGCACGCCATCACCTTCGACTATGGCCAGCGTCATCGGGAGGAGATCGAGACTGCTCGCCGCCTGGCCGGGCAGCTCGGGATTGCCGCCCACAAGGTGATGGATGTGACCATGCTGGGTGAGCTGGCTGTCTCGGCCCTGACTCGGGATGACATCCCGGTCAGCGGTGAGCTGCAGGACAACGGCCTGCCCAACACCTTCGTGCCGGGCCGCAACATATTGTTTCTGACTCTGGCGGCCATCTATGCCTATCAGGTCGGCGCCGACACCCTGATCACCGGGGTGTGCGAGACCGACTTCTCCGGTTATCCCGATTGCCGCGACGACTTCGTCAAGGCCCTCAATCAGGCGGTGTCGCTGGGGCTGGATCGCGCCATTCGCTTCGAGACCCCCCTGATGTGGCTCGACAAGGCGGAAACCTGGGCGCTGGCGGATCACTATGGCCATCTCGAGACGGTGCGCCAACAGACGCTCACCTGCTACAACGGCATCCAGGGGGATGGCTGTGGCACTTGCCCCGCCTGCGAGCTGCGAAGCCGCGGTCTGAATCAGTATCTGGCCGACAGGGTTGGCGTCATGGCCCGCTTGCACAAGAAAACCGGATTGTGAACCTGTCTCTTCCCCGGGTTTGGGGTATAATCCGCGCCTTTTGCAGCAAGCCGTGACCGAGATGCACTACCCAATCAACGAGATCTTCCAGACCATCCAGGGGGAGGGCGTCTTCACCGGCGTGCCCGCCATCTTCGTTCGCCTGCAAGGCTGCCCTGTGGGCTGCCCCTGGTGCGACACCCGCCATACCTGGGTGGTGGATCCTGCTCGTGAGGTGGGCAGTCGCGAGGTGCTTGACCGCTCCAACGAGTCCGATGGCTGGAGCAAGATGAGTACGGAGGAGATCCTGGGGAGCTTCGAGACCCTGGGTTACCGGGCGCGCCATGTGGTGTTGACCGGTGGCGAGCCCTGTCTCTACGATCTGCACGAACTCTCGTCGGCCCTGCTGGCGGCGGGATATCAGGTACAGATCGAAACCAGTGGTACCAGCGAGATCCTGACCCACGCACAGACCTGGGTCACCGTCTCCCCCAAGATCGGCATGAAGGGGGGCTTGCCTGTGCTGGTATCGGCTCTGGAGCGGGCCAACGAGATCAAGCATCCGGTGGCCACCGAGCGCCACATCGAGGAGCTCGATGCCCTGCTGGCCACGGCCAGCCTGCGTCCCGACGTGGTGATCGCATTGCAGCCCATCAGCCAAAAGCCCAGGGCCACCGAGCTGGCCATGGCCACCTGCATCGCCCGTAATTGGCGGCTCTCCATCCAGACCCATAAATATCTGAATATCGATTGATATGGACAGACTCTCCGATGAGCGGGTATTGCTCACCCTGGCGGGCAAGATGCCCTACGGTAAATATCAGGGGCGACGCATCATCGATATTCCAGAGCCCTATCTGGTATGGATGGCGCGCAGCGGTTTTCCGGCTGGTGTGCTGGGCCAAACCCTGGCACTGGCGTACGAGATAAAACTCAATGGACTGGAGTCCATGATTATTCCCATTATTAACAGGATGTCAGAATGAGAATATATACCCGACAAGGGGACAAGGGCCTCACGCGGCTGGCTGATGGCTCCTCCCTTGCAAAAGATGACCGGCGGGTCGAGACCTATGGCGCCATTGACGAGCTCAATTCCCAGATAGGTCTGCTGATGGCCGAAATACCCGAGAATGAGCCGGCATTATTGGCTCAACTCATATTGCTGCAGCAGGAGCTGTTTGATTTGGGCGGAGAGCTGGCGTTTTCCAGCGAGGCGCAGAATGCCTCTCTGTGGCAGGTCAATGAGGCCTGGACGGCGCGGCTGGAGCAACAGATTGACGCCTACAGCGTCCAGTTGCCGGTATTGCGCAATTTCATTCTGCCGAGCGGATCACGAGCGGCGGCGCAGGCCCATGTGGTGCGTACCTTGACCCGTCGCTGTGAGCGGTTGCTGCTCGGCTTGAGCCGGGAAGAGCAGGTGAACCCGGCGATCCTGCCCTATCTGAATCGGCTAAGTGACTGGTTTTTCACGGTGGCTAGATACTTGCTGGTCTCTGCCGGCACCCCGGAAGTGCTCTGGGTTAAGGCGGCAGACAGGCGCTGAGATGCCCGGCATGGAAACAATAAAAAACCTCGCCTGGCGAGGTTTTTTATTGGGCGGGACTGTGCTTCAGATCAGATGGCAAAGTCTTCCACGGATTTGCCTTCGGCCACGGCCTTGGCAATGGCGGAGGGCATGCGGCCCTGGCCGGTCCAGGTTTTTTCCACACCATTGTCCAGATAACGGTATTTGGCGGGGCGGGGGGCACGTTTGCCTTTGCTGGCCTTGGTGCTCTCGGTGGCAACTGTGCCCACCAATTCAGCAGGATCTATCCCTGCGGCTTTCAACATTTCGGCGTATTCGGCAATTTTCTTCTGATGTTCTTCACGGGCCTGGCGTTCGGCAGATTCATCTTGCTGGCGCTCGGCGACCACCTCGGACAATTTCTGCAGTCCCTCTTCCAGTTGCTCCAGGGACAAATCGCGGCAGGCTGCGCGCAGACTACGGATATTCAGCAGAATTTTCAGAAATTCGTTCATATTGGCTACCACGCGAGCAGAAATATTAATGGGAAGGGCTGGTTTTTCGATAATTTATAGGGGGGATTGGCACCAAGTCAAGCCTGCCAAAATAATTAATTAGGCAGATAAATAAAGTCCGGAAATTATTCACGACACCCGCTTTATTCTCATTGCAGGAGTTTCATTTCCGAATGAGTTCCGAGCAGATGAAAATATCGACCGCATCGTATTTTATGAACCATTTGACTACCATTTTTCCGCTTTTCGCCACACAAGCCTTGAAATTTAATCAAAAAACTTGCTATCAATCCGTGGCTCGATAAAATGTGCCGCGAATACCTTTAAGTAGAGGCGCGCTGCCTATGAGTAACCGAGCGGAGGGTGATGCCTGCGATGCTCGATGAAAGGAGTCGGCGCCGAAGTGACCAGGCCATCATACCGGGTTGCTGGTTCTGCATCGAACAGGTGCAGGACTGCCATAGTCATCCACTATGGAGCGCTACCTGAAGGGGCTGAGGAGTATGCCCGCCCTGGGTTTTGTTTCTTTGATCCTCTCGGTAGATCTCCACCTGTTGTCTTTAGGTGCAAAGAGATCATGGACATCGTTCATTACGCCGACTCCGGTTGGTCTGTCGTTCCCCCCCTGTTGGCCGTCGCCCTTGCGATCATTACCCGCCGCGTCCTGGTGTCGCTGGGGGTGGGCATAGTCGCCGGCAGTCTGCTGCTCAACCAGTTCTCTCCCCTCGAATCCCTGCATTACATGCTGAACACTGTGCTCAAGATCTTCTGGGTCGACGGTGCGCTCAACCGGGACAACGTCAACATGATCCTGTTCATGTTGCTGCTGGGGGGCCTCATCAGCCTGATGAGCGTCTCCGGGGCGACCCGGGCCTTCGCCGAGTGGGCCGAGCGCCGCGCCAAGACCCGCAAGGGGGCCAAGGCCCTCACCGGCATGATGGTCTTTGCCTTCTTCATCGACGACTTCTTCCACAGCCTGTCGGTAGGGGCCATCTGCCGCCCGGTCACCGATCGCTTCCAGATCTCCCGCGCCAAGCTGGCCTATCTGCTGGACTCCACTGCGGCACCGGTCTGCGTGCTGATGCCCATCTCCTCCTGGGGCGCCTACATCATCGCCCTGGTGGGGGGCATCATGGCGGCCCATGGCCTGACCGATCAGAGCCCCATTTCGGCCTTCGTCGAGATGATCCCGATGAACCTCTACGCCGTGTTCACCCTGATCATGGTGCTGGTGGTGATCGCGTTCCAGCTCGACATCGGCTCCATGCGTCAACACGAGCAGTGGGCGCTGGAAGGCAAGCTGTGGGATGAGTCCAAGGGGCGTCCCATCGGGCTGGACATGGAGTCTCCGGAGGAGAGCAATGGCGGCATGATCGACATGGTGCTGCCGATCCTGACCCTGACCCTGGCAACCGTCTACTTCATGATCGATTCCGGCGCGGCCGTGCTGGCCGACAAAGGCCTGCCATTCAGCGTGCTCGGCTCGTTCGAGAATACCAACGTCGGTTCTTCCCTGGTCTATGGCGCCCTGTGCAGTCTGGTGGTCTCCATCGGTCTGGCCATGCGCCTCAAGCTGGGTGCCAAGAACTGGATGAAGGCGGCTCCGCAAGGGATCATGGCCATGCTGCCCGCCATCAACATCCTGTTGTTCGCCTGGACCATAGGTGCCGTGGTGCGTGACGTTGAGACCGGCAAGTACCTGGCCTCCATGGCCAATGGCAACTTGCCGATCGAAGTGTTGCCGGCTGTGGTATTCATCCTCTCCTGCGCCATGGCCTTTGCCACCGGTACCAGCTGGGGTACCTTCGGCATCATGCTGCCGCTCGCCGGCGACATGGCCGCCGCCAGCGACATCAGCCTGATGCTGCCGATGCTGGCCGCTGTGCTGGCCGGCTCTGTGTTCGGTGATCACAGCTCGCCCATCTCCAGTACCAGCATCCTCTCGGCCACCGGCGCCGGCTGCCATCACATCGATCACGTGATGACCCAGCTGCCCTATGCGCTGGCCATCGCCTTCGGTGCGGCCATGGGTTACCTGGTCATGGGGATGATGCACTCTGTGCTGGCGGGCTTCACGGTCAGCGGACTCTGGTTCCTGATCTTCTCCGGTTACCATTTGCGCAAGGCTCGGGTGCAGCGCGCCCTGGCCGTCGCATAAAGAGAACAAGGGGCCCACGGGCCCCTTGGTTTTGGCAGGTGCTTTGGTTAGCATGCGCCCCATCAATCCCGTTTCGGAACCCCATCATGGCTTCACTGCACTACAAATTCGCCACCATGAACTCGGGCAAGTCGACCCAGCTCATTCAGGCCCACTTCAACTACCTGGAGCGCGGCATGGTTCCGTTGGCCATGACCCCTGCCATCGACGATCGCTTCGGGCCGGGGATCATCAGCGCCCGAGTCGGGCTGGAGCTGAAGGTGGAGGTGTTCAGTGACAGCTGCGATCTGTTCGAGATGGTCAAGGCGCGCCATGCAAATCGCCATATCGATGTGTTCATCGTCGACGAGGCGCAGTTCCTGACCCGCGAGCAGGTCTACCAGCTGGCCCGCATCGTCGACGAACTCAAGATCCCGGTCATCGCTTATGGCCTCAAGACCGATTTTCGCGGCGAGTTGTTCCCCGGCTCCTACCACCTGCTCTGCCTGGCGGACAAGTTCGAGGAGCTCAAGAGCATCTGCTGGTGCGGCAACAAGGCACACATGAACTCGCGGGTCAACGAGGCAGGCCAGGTGATGCGCGACGGCGAGCAGGTGGAGATAGGAGGCAACGACCGTTATGTGTCGCTTTGTCGCAAGCACTATCTGGAAGGACGGGCTTACAAGTAAGTCCGCAGCATGAATAAGGGCGCCTCGTGGGCGCCCTTTTTTGTCGACGGACGGTTCAGTCTATCTCTATGTCTACCGGCGCTATGATGGGGTCGGCCACCGGCAGGCGGTGGAACAGCTGGCGAAAATGTTGCTGTACCCGGCCTATATCCACCAGGGACATGCCGGAGGCAAAGCCGAACCAGACATAGAGACCGGTGAGATCGCGAAACATCGGGGGCAGATAGCGGGGGGCATCGATGAGCCCCTCCAGATAGTGCTGATAGAGCACAGGGATGTCGTCCAGGGTCACCTTGCCGACGAACAGCATGGGCAGGATCTCCGGCACCCCTTCCAGCACCGCGCTGCGGATGAAGTTGACCGTCTCCACATAGCCCCTCACGTAGGAGAGATCCTTGGTGAAGCAGGCGCCTCCCTCGACCATGCCGCCCCTAAACACCCGCTGGGTGATCTTGTAGGCATCGTGCTCGCTGGCCCCCTTCTCGACGAAGTGGCGGAACACCTCGATGAAGTCGGCGCCGCGCTCCGCCATGTCGATGGCCATCACCCGATCCGAGATGCGCTTGGCCCGGTCCGGGAAGGAGCTGAAGGTGAGGGTCTCGATGAGCACAGCCAGCCCCTCCTGACAGGCGGTGATGCGCGGCGAACCGGCCCCCAGCCAGGTGGCGTAGGATTGCTGGCGGCCGTTGAGGGTGGTGCCCACGTGCACCCAGCCCTCGTGCACCTCCAATACCTGCAAGTCCAGCTCAGAGAAGCGGGCGTGGGAGCTCAGCTTGATGTAATCCCCCCCGGCGGCGGCATCGGAGACGATGCCATCGCTCAGCTTGACCTGCACTGTGCCGTCGCTGAAGTAGTTCGACAGCTTGCCCTGCAGTTTGGCCACCGCGGCTTCCCCCTCGAACTCCTTGGGGTAGGGGCGCACCAGATGGCGGGCGCCGGGCAGGGAGAAGATGTCGCACAGGCGGGCACCCAGCTCTTTCAGGGTCTTGCGATCCCCGCGCAGGTGATCGCTCGCCGAGCCGTAGAGCAACTGGCTGTAGCGTTGAAAGTCCGGCTGCCCGCGCTGGCGCAGCATCTCGATCACCACCATGTACTGATCCACCGTCTCTTGCAGGATCCGGCCAAGATCATCCTGTGGCCCCAGCTTTCTGCGGATCCTGTCCCTTAGCTCCTTGAGCTCCAGGTATTTGTTGCGGGGATCGAAATCGAGGGGGAGGGCCTGATAGAAGTCGGTATCGATGGCGGGCAGCACTCGCCCGCCCTTGGCGAGAAACTCGGTCTGCAGGTGGCGGGGCCACTTGATGGCATCCAGGATGCGAATGGGTTTTTGCAGGGCGAGCAGTTCATCCGAGAGGGATTTCAGGTGCAGGCGATACTTTTCTTGGATGGTCATCGGGCCTTCTGTGGAGGCGAGTGCGCTACGAGAATGGCTGAGTATATGCATAGCGCTTGCCAAAAAGAAGCGAGACCGGGAGTGATCCGGCCTGTGCGCTTTTGGTTGTCGGAAAATTGGTTTAGACTGCGCCCCTTGATCCTTATTGTGTTCGTGAAAATGATGAATATCCCCAGCTCTGAAATGATAATGCGTTGGCTGCAGCAGGCCCGGATCGAGCACTATGTGTGCGATCAGTGCCACGGCATCCACATGGTCTCCCTGCAGTCCGTCGAGGGCATCCAGGAGAGCCGGATCTTCGTGGAAGAGGAAGGGTTGCTGTTTTCATCCGAGCTGGAGGTACGCCCCTCATCGCTGCTGCCCCTGGTGGCCGAGCTGGGTCGTCTCAACATGCAATACCCGTCCCTCAAGGTGTTCCTCGACATCATAGATGACAACCTGCCGCGCCTCGTCGTGGGCCATACCGTCTTCACCAAGGCGGGTCTCTCCGTCGAGCAGTTCCTGCTGTTCGTCGAGAGCACCACGGCGGCGACCCATGAAGTGGTTTCCGAATGTGAACGCCTCGGCTTCCTCAATCTGCCGGAGATCCAGGTAGCACCGGAATCTGTGCACTGAGTTGCGCGTTTAATGTGCGAACGGTTCGCGGCAGCCAAAAAGCCGTTGACGCCGGCGGGGCTTTCCCCTAAATTACGCCCCGTTCCGGCGCAACAGCTCCGCGAATGTCGTGTTGGCTGAACACGTTAAACCACAGACAAAAATTTGGTGATGTGCCCAAGTGGCTGCCAGCCGATGAAATCGGCAAGAAAGCACGCAGCGCGTGCTCCGCAAGCCACAGGCAGATGACTGAAACAAATTGGTGAGGTGTCCGAGTGGCTGAAGGAGCACGCCTGGAAAGTGTGTATACGGCAACGTATCGAGGGTTCGAATCCCTCCCTCACCGCCAAATTGAAAAACCGACCTCAGGGTCGGTTTTTTGCATCTGGGTTACCGTGTTCCCTGATGCGCATAGAGGGAGGGTGAGAACCCTCGCCGGGTTCGAGCAGAGCGGCTTGCCGCGATGAACGGCCAGAGGCCGCCCCGAAGGGGTGAGCCACGCAGTGGCGAATCATCCCTCCCACACCGCCAAATAAAGTCAAAGGGCCTGTCGCAAGACAGGCCCTTTGACTTTCCGCTGATGGGCGGCTCGGTTCTGACTCAGGTTCGACAAGGGGCAGGGCAGCCCGGGTCAATCCAGACCCGCCGCCAATATAAAAACCCGACCTTATGGTCGGGTTTCTGTTTTGTGGTGCCCGGTCATCCCTCACGCATGTCCCTTGAAGCAGGCCAGGCGACATGCAGGGGATGCGGGTCAGGCGAGATCGAAGCGATCCAGGTTCATCACCTTGGCCCAGGCAGCCACGAAGTCCTTCACGAACTTCTCTTTCCCGTCCGCACTGGCATAGACCTCCGCCAGGGCCCGCAACTGGGAGTTCGAGCCGAACACCAGATCGACGCGGGTGCCGGTCCACTTGACCTTGCCTGTCTTGCGATCACTCCCCTCGTAGATACCCTTGGCTCCTGCTGCCGGTTTCCACTCCGTGCCCATGTCGAGCAGGTTGACGAAGAAGTCGTTGGAGAGGGTGCCCGGGGCAGAGGTAAAGACCCCGTGGCAGTTGCCGACGTTGGTGCCGAGCACCCGCATGCCGCCCACCAACACCGTCATCTCGGGGGCACTCAGGGTGAGCAACTGCGCCTTGTCGATCAGCATGGTCTCCGCGAAGGCGGCGCACTCGCCTCCGTAGTTGCGGAACCCGTCGGCGAGGGGCTCGAGCACAGCGAAGGAGTCCACATCGGTCTGGGCCTGGGAGGCGTCCATGCGACCCGGCGTGAAGGGCACAGTCACTGTGACCCCCGCCAGTTTGGCCGCCTGTTCGACACCGACGCCGCCGGCCAGCACGATCAGATCGGCGAGGGATACCCGTTTGCCGCCGGTGGCCGAGGCGTTGAACCCCTGCTGGATCCCTTCGAGGGTCTTGAGCACCTTGGCCAGTTGTGCCGGTTGGTTGGCTGCCCAATCCTTCTGCGGGGCTAGGCGGATGCGGGCACCGTTGGCGCCGCCGCGTTTGTCAGAGCCGCGGAAGGTGGATGCCGAAGCCCAGGCAGTGGATGCCAGCTCGGCGACGGTCAGGGAGGCCGCCAGGATCTTCTCCTTGAGGGCGGCTACGTCTTTGTCATCGACCAGGGGGTGATTGACGGCGGGGATGGGGTCCTGCCAGATCAGCTCTTCCTTGGGCACTTCTGGCCCCAGGTAGCGTGCGATGGGGCCCATGTCCCTGTGGGTCAGCTTGTACCAAGCGCGGGCAAAGGCATCGGCGAAGGCCTGGGGATCCTCATAGAAGTGGCGGGAGATCTTGCCAAACTCGGGGTCAAAGCGCAGGGTCAGGTCGGTGGTCAGCATGGTCGGCTTGTGGAACTTGCCCGGGATATGCGCATCGGGGATGATCTCGGGCGCATCCTTGGCCACCCACTGCTTGGCGCCCGCCGGTGACTTGGTCAGCTCCCACTCGAAGTTGAACAGGTTCTCGAAGAAGTTGTTGCTCCAAAGGGCAGGGGTCTTGGTCCAGGTCACCTCGAGGCCGCTCGAGACGGTGTCCTTGCCATGGCCGCTGCCGTAGTCGCTCATCCAGCCCAGGCCCTGGGCTTCCAGGGGGGCGGCTTCCGGCTCGGGCCCCTTGTGGGATTCGGGGGCGGCGCCGTGGGCCTTGCCGAAGGTGTGGCCACCGGCAATGAGGGCGACCGTCTCTTCGTCATTCATGGCCATGCGGCCGAAGGTGGAGCGGATGTCCTTGGCCGCCTCCATGTAGTCACCGCTGGCATTGGGGCCTTCGGGGTTGACGTAGATGAGGCCCATGTGGGTGGCGCCAAAGGGGGCCGTGAGCTCGCGGTCGCCCTTGACCCGGTCGGGGTCGACCCCGAGCCAGGCGATCTCGTCACCCCAGTTGACGTCCTGATCCGGCTCCCACACATCCGGGCGGCCGCCACCAAATCCGAAGGTTCTAAAGCCCATGGACTCCAGCGCGACGTTGCCGGCGAGGATCAGCAGGTCGGCCCAGGAGATCTTGTTGCCGTACTTCTGCTTGATGGGCCAGAGCAGGCGACGGGACTTGTCGATGTTGACGTTGTCGGGCCAACTGTTGAGGGGAGCGAAGCGTTGTTGGCCGCGACCACCGCCGCCACGACCATCCGTGATGCGATAGGTGCCTGCGGCGTGCCAGGTCATGCGGATGAACTGGGGACCATAGTGGCCGAAGTCCGCCGGCCACCACTCCTGGGAGTCGGTCATCAACTTGACCAGATCTTTCTTGAGTGCCTTGTAGTCGAGGCTGTTGAATGCCTCGGCATAGTTGAAATCGTTGTCCATGGGATCGGAGCTGGGGGAATGCTGGTGCAGCAGATCCAGCCGCAACTGGTTCGGCCACCAATCACGATTGGTTCTGCCGACGCCGGCGGTGTGGTTGAAGGGGCATTTGCTTTCTTCACTCATCTCAGTCTCTCCTTGGAGGGCATGTACATTGCTGACACTTAGTATGGGAAGATTTCCACTGCGCTGTGTGAGGTCATGGCAGGAGAACCGTCTGCAGTTGATCGGGCCATTATCAATAACCCCTTTATTTTCAATTCATTGCGTTATTGTGCAGTGAGTGGATTACGAAAAGATGAATCACGACCATCTAGTTTAACAATCTATTTACGTTCTGCCCGTCTTCCCTCGCTTCAGGAGAGGCGGCAACTTGTGATGCCGCTGCCTGGGCGCAAGTGGCTGCTCGCCCTTCATGAGGGAAGTAGGCAAGGGACCTGCCTGGTTTTTATCCATATCACGGCCATCGACATTGAAGCTTGCGCTGTGTCATGGGGAGCAGGGATACATCGGGAGCCGTGATGACCCCGCTCATTTCTGTGATCTGGTCAGGCGACGTGACAAAGCTGGCGGGCCGGCGTGACGCTGACTGACCAGCAAAGAGACAAGCGTGAGGGAGCCTGGGCAGGGAGACAAAGAGTATAAAAGAGGAAGCGGAGCGCTCGGCGCAGATGGTGGGTCTGGGGCACAGGCACAAAAAAACCGGCGCAAGGCCGGTTTTGATGAGGGCATAAGCTGCCCGGTTCATGGCAAGTCAGGCTTGCCCCTGTCGGCTTGATTCAGCACGAACAGGCAATAATGGGGTGGCTGATGGGGCTCGAACCCACGACAACCGGAATCACAATCCGGGACTCTACCAACTGAGCTACAGCCACCACTGAAATCTGCCTTCGATGCCGCTCTTCGAGTGAAGAGTCACATCAATGGCGCGCCCTGCAGGATTCGAACCTGCGACCCACGGCTTAGAAGGCCGTTGCTCTATCCGACTGAGCTAAGGGCGCTCTGTATCGAGCCGCCACAAGACGTCTCGATGAACCTGGTCGGTGATAAAGGATTCGAACCTTTGACCCTCTGGTCCCAAACCAGATGCGCTACCGGGCTGCGCTAATCACCGAAATCTCATCGTCCAGCATACCGGGGGCGGTACGACTGGGCAACGGGCGGGCATCATACCCAAGCGTCAAAGTCAGCGTCAATGACTTTTTCCGCCAGTAAATTCAAATGCCTACTTATTGCCCGCCAGGCGAGAGCCGCTAACACCCGCGCCAAAAAAATGCGACAATGCGCGGCAGTTGAACACATGGTGAGTGAAGAACGATGTCTGCCAAAATCATTGATGGAAAACAGGTTGCGCAAACGATTCGCAATCAGGTCGCCGAACAAGTCCAACAGCGGTTGGCACTGGGCAAGCGGGCACCGGGTCTGGCGGTGATCCTGGTGGGGCTGGATCCGGCGTCCCAGGTCTATGTGGGCAGCAAGCGTCGTGCCTGTGAAGAGGTGGGGTTTGTCTCCCGCTCCTATGATCTCAGCGCCAATGCGACCCAGGAAGAGTTGCTGGCCCTGATCGACCGGCTCAATGAGGATGCGGAGGTGGACGGCATCCTGGTGCAGCTGCCCCTGCCGGCTCATTGCGACACCACCCAGGTGCTGGAGCGCATTCGTCCCGACAAGGACGTGGATGGTTTCCACCCCTACAACGTGGGCCGTCTGGCACAGCGCATCCCGGCGCTGCGTCCCTGCACCCCCAAGGGGATCATGACCCTGATCGAGGCGACTGGCGTCAAGACCCACGGTCTGCATGCTGTGGTGGTAGGTGCTTCCAACATCGTCGGTCGCCCGATGACGCTGGAGCTGCTGCTGGCGGGTTGCACCACCACCACCTGTCACCGCTTCACCCAGGATCTGGAAGCCCAGGTGCGCCGTGCCGATCTGCTGGTAGTGGCGGTGGGCAAGCCGAACTTCATCCCGGGGGAGTGGGTCAAGCCGGGGGCCCTGGTGATCGACGTGGGGATCAACCGCCTGGCCGACGGCTCCCTGGTGGGGGACGTGGAGTTTGAAACGGCGCGCAATCACGCCGCCTTCATCACCCCCGTGCCCGGTGGCGTGGGGCCCATGACGGTGGCCAGCCTGATGGAGAACACCCTGAGCGCCTGCCAGGATTATCACGACGCCTGAGCAGGGCTCCTTCCCGCACCCGGGAATGGATGAGAGAAAGGGAAGGCCTGGCCTTCCCTTTTTTATTGCGCGTGGCGCCGGTCGTGCATGGTGCTGAGGGTCAGATCAGGGCCAGCGCCGCCGCCAGATCGGCGATGAGATCATCGGCATCCTCTACCCCTATGCTGAAGCGGATGAGGTCGTCATTGACCCCGGCGGCGAGGCGGCTCGCCTCGTCCATGGCCGCGTGGGTGGTGCTGGCCGGATGGCAGGCCAGGCTCTCGAGATCCCCGAGACTCACCGCCTGCACGAACAGCTGCAGGTTGTCGAGCAGGGTGGCGCAGCGGGGGAAGCCCCCCTCCAGCTCTATGCTCACCATGCCGCCAAAGCCGCTGGCGAAGGCGCCGAGGGCGTCGTGGCCCGGGTGACTGGCGAGCCCCGGGTAGATCACCTTCTTCACCGCCGGGTGGGCGGCGAGGAAGTCTGCCACCTTCTGGGCATTGTGCAGGTGGGCATCCATGCGCAGGGGCAGGGTCTTGACCCCGCGCTGCAGCAGATAGGCCTCCTGTGGGCCTATGGGGGAGCCGATGTGCTTGAGGGCCACGGTGCGCACCGACTTCATCAACTCGTGGGAGCCCGCCACCACACCGGCGATGATGTCGCCGTGACCACCGAGGTACTTGGTGCCGCTGTGCATCACCAGATCGATGCCGAGCTCCAGCGGGCGCAGCAGATAGGGGGTGAGGAAGGTGTTGTCACAGACGCTGATGGCGCCCACCTTGCGGGCCGCTTCCACCACCACCCGGGGATCCACCACCTTGAGGGTGGGGTTGGTCAGGGTCTCGAACAGGATCACCCTGGTGGCGGGGTTGATGTTGGCCAGCAGATCCTGATCGCTGTCGTAACTTGTGATGGTGATGCCGGCCCGGCTGAAGGTCTGTTTCAGGAACGCATCGGTGCCGCCGTAGAGGGGGCCGACATAGGCCACTTCATCTCCGCTGCTGGCCAGGGCATAGAGGATGGCGCTCACCGCCGCCATGCCGCTCGCCACCACCAGCGCCTCGTCGGCGCCCTCGAGGGCCGCCAGCTTCAGCTCCAGCTCGGCGGTGGTGGGGTTGCCGAAGCGGCTGTAGATAAAGCCCGGGGCCTGGCCTGCGAAGCGCTCCTTGCCCGCCTGGGCATTGACGTAGCTGAAGGTGCTGCTCTGGTAGAGCGGTGTGGTGAGGGCGCCGGTCTGGGGATCGATCCGCTGGCCGCTGTGCACGCTCATGGTCTTGAATTTCATCGTTTTGCTCCGTGGTCGCCAGGCTATGGCGTTGTTGTTCTGGTGTGTAAATCGGTGGACGGGATGGCGGCTTGTTGCCATCCCCCTTGATGATGTCAGGCCGGTACCGGCGCCTGCGCTACCCTGTGTTGCTGAGCATAGTGGCGCGCTGCCACATCCGGGTGAGAGCGCAGCCTCCCCTTGAGCACGTTTTCCCCCACCTGATAGAAGAGCGGGTTGGCGGGGTCGCTCTCTGGCCCTTGTGCCTGTGCCGCCAGCTCGGGGGAGAGCGACAGCAGCGGCACTGTGGCATCGAGTCTCGCCGCCATAAAGAAGGCGCAGGAGAGACGCGAGACCCCTGGGGGCGGGCTCACCACCCGGTGCAGAGTCGCCTTGAGGTAGCCGTTGGAGGCAAGCTCCAGCAACTCGCCTATGTTGACCACCAGGGCGCCGGGCAGGGGCGGTGCGGAAATCCAGCCCTGCGCCGTCTCCACCTCGAGCCCCGAGTGATCGTCCTGCATCACCAGGGTCAGGTAGCCGGGATCCTTGTGGGCGCCGACTCCCTGGCCGCTGCCTCCCGCTTCCCGTCCCGGGTAGTGAATGAGCTTCATGTGCTGATAGGGGGCGCCCTGGATGCTCTCGTCGAACACCCCGGCCGGTTGCGCCAGCACCTCGGCAAAGGCGGCGAGCAGGGTGAGGGTGATGTCGCTCAGCCGCTCTTGCCAGTCCAGCAGTTGCGTCTTCATCTCGGGCAGGGCGGTGGGCCACTGGTTGGGGCCTATGAGCCGCTGCCAGGGTTTGCCGATCTGCGCCAGGGGGAGGGCCTGCTCCTCGTTCATGATGTCGAACTGCTCCCGCCTGTCCGGCCGCTCCCGGGTGAGCTCGGCACCCACCAGGTTGTAGCCACGAAAGTGGGGGGAGTGCACCATCTGCACCGCCAGCTTCTCCTGCAGGGGCAGGGCGAAGAAGCGGGCCGCCAGCGCCAGGGTCTCCCGTTGCTCCGCTTCGCTCAGACCATGGCCTGTCAGATAGAAGAAGCCGATGTCGCGGGCCGCCCGGCCAAGCTTGGCCAGCATCTGGCGACGTTCCTCGGGGGTGCCGTTGATCGCGGCATAGTCGATGATGGGCAGTGATGAATGTTCCATGTGCATCTCCTCACTTGCCGGATGTCGGGTGCAGTCCCGAGGCTCCGGTACAAAGACGGCGGTGTGGCTCGTGGCAGGGCTCGGGTCCGTGGTTCACGATGGCACCATTTGGGTTTAAGGGGATGCTACTGTTCGGGGTTATAAGGTGGAAGCAACAAAATATTCTTAGTTATATACAAAAGTCGAAATAGAATTCGATCCCTTTGGGGCAGTCTGTCGATTACACGGAGAAAATGCGCCCCTGGCGATCGCCTTGCCCATGAATCCTCCAGGGGCAGGGAAGGCGCAGTGCCCGTGGGAGGCGAATGAACAAAGGGGAGGCATCAGCCTCCCCTTGGGTAGTGTGGCGCAGAGGATAGTGGGCGAGCGCCCGCTCGGTGCGCCCCGGTCAGTGTCTTCAGTAACCCAGGGTGAAGCGCTGGAGCAGGTGCGCCGGTGTTTCCGCCTCGTTCAACACCCCATCCGCCAGATCCCCGACCCTGATCCCGGCAGGCTTGTCGCCGCTAAAGAGCACCTGATCGCCCCCGAGACGATAGCCGCCGCGCTTCTCGCCGGGTTCGAGGAACACCGGCGGGGAGACGAAGCGCCAGTCGAGAGCGGCTTCGCGGCGCAGGGCGGTGAGACCGTCGCGGGCCGCCAGCGCCCCTTGCTTCCACTCGGCCGGGAAGTCCGGGGTATCCACCAGCTGCACGCCGGGGGCTATCTCCAGGCTGCCGGCACCGCCGACCACCAGCAGCCAGCTGTGGGCGGCTTTGGCTGCCTCGACAATGGCGCTGGCGCCCTTGAGGTACTGATCATGGATATCCGGGGTACTCCAGCCCGGGTTGTAGGCGCTGATCACCCTATCGTGCCCCTTGATCACGTCGGCCAGCGCCTGCGGGTCCTGGGCATCGACCGCCACGGCGGTGACCTGCGGATGGGGGGTAAGTTTGCTGGTGTCGCGGACGATGGCGGTGACGTGATGGCCACGGCTGACGGCCTCATTGAGGATGGCTGAACCGACAAAACCGCTGGCACCTATGAGGGCAATCTTCATGGATATCTCTCCTTCACTGTGGGAATGAGGCTATCCTACGCCCCCGGATGTGATTTAATAATCCTCTGTAAATTGCATTTACTTGTAAGCTGGATTTAATAATGGATCAGCTCAGACGTTACGCCATCTTCGCCGCCGTGGTGGAGGCGGGCACCATGACGGGGGCCGCCAAGGCCCTCGGTATGACCCCCTCCGCCGTCAGCCAGCACATTGGCCAGCTGGAGAGCCTGCTCGGCCTCACCCTGCTCCATCGCTCCACCCGTCGCCTCAGTCTGACCGAGGCGGGGGAGGTGGTGTGGCAGGGGTGCCAGTCCCTGCAACAGACCCTCAACCAGACCGAGCTGCGCCTGTCGGAAGTGCGCGACAGCCTGCTCGGGGAGGTGCGGATCACCGCCCCCGTGGGGATGGCGGGCCAGCCGCTGGCGCTGGCCTTGTCGCCCCTGCTGCAGGCCCATCCTGGCCTCTGCATCCAGATCATCGCCGACGACGAGAAGCGGGATCTCATTGCCGAGCGCATCGATGTGGCGCTGCGGGTCGGCTCCCTGCCGGACTCCACCCTGGTGGCCCGCAAGCTGGGCCAGACCCGGATGCTGCTGTGCGCCGCCCCCGCCTACCTGGCGCGCAAGGGGACGCCGCGCACCCCGGCAGATCTGGCCGCGCACGACTGGCTCTGCGGCGACATGCTGGGGAGCGGCTTGCTGCTCCTTGACGAAAAGGGGGGCGAGCACAGGGTGAGGTGCAAACCCAGGGTGCAATGCAACAACGTGCTGCCCCTGCGCCAGTTTGCCCTGGCGGGGCAGGGGATCTCCCTGCAACCCGAGGGGGAAGTTGCTGAGGATCTCGCCCAGGGCCGCCTGCTCGCCTTGCTGCCAGGCTTTCGGGTGCCGCCCATGGAGATCCACGCCATCACCCCCCAGCGGGAGATCCCGGAAAAGGTGCGCCGGGTGATCACCGCCCTGCGCAGCCATTTCGCCGAGCCAGGGGGGACGGCGCGCCTCTTGTAGCAGGCCAAAAGCAGGGGGCAGCCTGTTGGCTGCCCCCTGTGGATCCTGCTTATCCCGCGTTACTTCATGTAGAGGCCGCCGTTGATGGCTAGGGTTTCCCCCGTGATATAGGCGCCTGCTTCGCTGGCGAGGAAGGCCACGGCGGCGGCAATCTCCTCCGGTTTGGCGAGGCGGCGCATGGGAATGTCGGCCTTGATGCTGTCTAGGATGTCGCTGCGGATCGCCTCCACCATGGGGGTGGCGGTGTAGCCGGGGGCGATGGCGTTGACCGTGACCCCGAAGCGGGCGCCTTCCGCCGCCAGCGCCTTGGTGAAGCCCAGCATGCCTGCCTTGGCCGCCGAGTAGTTGACCTGACCGAACTGCCCCTTCTGGCCGTTGACCGAGGAGATGTTGATGATGCGGGCATCGCGCTGCTCGCACATGGCGTCGAACAGCGGCTGGGTCACGTTGTAGAGGCTGCACAGATTGGTGTGGATCACCTCGAACCACTGATCCGGCACCATCCGCTTGAAGGCCCCATCCCGGGTGATGCCGGCGTTGTTGACCAGCACGTCCACCCGGCCCTCCTCCTGCAGCAGGCGGCCCAGGGTCTCGCGGCACATGGCGGTGTCGGCCACATCCAGCGCCAGCAGCCGCACCCGATCCGGCTGATACCCCTGCTCCTGGTACCACTCCCGTGCAGCGGCGGCATTGACGCTGGAGTGGGTGGCGATGATGCGATACTCCTGGGCCAGCAAGGCGGTGGTGATGGCGGATCCGATGCCGCCCCGAGCTCCGGTGATCAAGGCAATCTTCTTCATGGTTGCACTCCCTGCAATTTGGCTCGAATGAGAGCCAGATGATCGATGCCAGACAACTGATAAATCTGTTTTCAAACAATCTGACAGAGGAAGGCGTCACTTTTGTGACAAGAGGGAGGGCAGACCCCACCAGAAGGGGAAGATGGCACCGCCAGCCCCCTTGCTCCCGGCACGGCGGCCATGTTTAATGTGCACTCCTGAACAGAGGCTGATCCTCTGCAGGCAGAGACCAGCACCCGGCATGACAATCACCACATCTTTCGCACCTTCCGACCCGGCGCCACGGACGCGTCCCCATTTCACCCGCATCGAGCGGGTGCTCGACTACATTCACGCCCACCTGGATCAGCCCCTGTCGCTGGAGCAGCTGGCCGAGCAGAGCTGCTGGTCGCGCTGGCAGTTGCAGCGGGTTTTCTTGCACGAAACCGGCCAGACAGTGGCCCACTATGTGCGCGAGCTGAAGCTGAGCCTGGCGGCGGAGGCGCTGCTTTCTGGCCGGCAGCGGGTGCTGGATCTGGCGCTGAACCATGGTTTTGGCTCCGAGGTGAGCTTCAGCCGGGCCTTCAAACAGCACTTTGGCTGCTCGCCCCTGGCCTATCGCAAACGCGGCCTGCGGCTGGGGCTGCGTACCCCCCTGGTACGGGTCCCCATGCCGCTGACCAGTCCCCCCAGGCTGGTGCAGGTGCGGGTGGAGAGCCGGCCGGGATTCACCCTGCACGGCGTCAGGGGGGAGATCCGGGGCCTCTTTGCCGAAGACCCGGACTTTCAGCAGACGGTGCCTGCCATCTGGCGTGCCTGGCGCGAGGCGGGGGGGCTGCCATTGACCAGCGAACTGCTTGGCGTGGTGGACGTCTCGGGGGCGGGGGAGCGGCTGCCTTACTGGGCCGGGATGGCGGCAGAGGAGGGGGCTGAACCCCGGCCCGGGTTGGCGTGCCTTCGGGTTCCGTCCCAGGAGTATGCGGTGCTGAGCCACCAGGGCCCCATCGAGCAACTGGGGCCGAGTCTCAACTGGTTCATCCAGCACTGGCTGCCAGCCTCCAGCTATCGCGGGCTGGATGGCTTCGAACTGGAACGCTATGCCCCGGGTTTTGACGGTCGGAGGGCGGATGCCTCCATGGAGTACTGGCTGCCCATCGTTCCCTGCCCGGGTTGAGCGTGCACGTCTTCACTCAAGTCCCCTATCCCTGGCGAGGCCGCTTGCGGCTGATGGCCGACCCTCTGTGCGCCTGCCAAAGATAGTCATTTGAATTCATGGTCTTTTCTCATCGACATAAGGCGTCGTCGACTGAGGCTAATCTCGCCTGTTTTTCGCCTCTCTGCCCGCCAAGATGCCCCAAATTGTTAATTCAGGGGCAAATTAGCACAATAAAATGCAAATGATATTTGTTACTATTCACATGCAGTAGGCAGTCGAGGATCAGATGCAACTTGTTCACCCCCCATTGACCGTGGTCGCCGCGACCATCTCTACCCTGTTGGCAGGCTCTGTGCTGGCCGCCACTCCCGGCAGCCAGGACGCGGCGCTTGCCGACGAGACCCTGACCGTGCTTGGTCAGACCTATCGCAATACGGCGACCAAGACCCAGCTTGACCCCATAGAGACGCCCCAGGCGATTTCGGTGGTGGACAGCGAGACCCTAGAACAGCGCGGCGTCAGTTCGGTGAGCGAGGCGCTGCGTTACGTGCCCGGGGTTAACACCGAGCTGCGGGGCGGGGCGGTCAATCGGCTGGATCTGTTCAACATCCGCGGCTTTGACAACTACCAGAACTTCTATGACGGCCTGTTGCTGCAATACAACGAGTGGAACCTGCAACCCCAGATAGATCCGGTGGCCATCGAACAGCTGGAGGTGTTCAAGGGGCCGACCTCGGTGCTCTACGGCAGCATGCCCCCCGGCGGTATGGTCAACCTCATTGCCAAGCGGCCCCAGCGGGAGAGCAAGCACAGCGTCAGCGTGGCGACGGGGACGGGCACCCTCAAGGAGATGACCCTCGACAGCACAGGCGCCATCAACGACCGGCTCGCCTACCGGGTGGTGGGGCTGGCCCGTCAGAAGGAGGGGCAGGCGGTGACCTCCGAAGAGGAGCGCTACGTATTCGCGCCCTCCCTCGACTGGCAGCTGAGTGATCGCACCCTGCTGAACCTCAACCTCTACTACCAGAAGGATCCGCAAGCCGGCATCTACACCACCGTCCCCGCCAGCGGCTCGGTCAAGAGCAACCCCCTGGGGCAGCTTGGCAGCGATACCTTCCTCGGCGACGAGAACTGGAATGAGTACAACCGGGATGTGACCCTGCTCGGCTACAAGCTGAGCCACGACTTCAACGCCAACTGGCAGGTGCTGCAAAATGCTCGCTACATGGATGCCTCCGCCTATCAGCGCAACACCTACAACGCGGCCCTGGCGGCGGACAACCGCACCCTGGCCCGCAACGCCTATCTCACCGATGAAGCGTCGAAAGGCTTTGTCATCGACAACCAGCTGGCAGGCAAGGTGCAGACCGGCGGTGCCCAGCACAACCTGCTGCTCGGGGTCGACTACCAATATCTGGACGCGCGCATCCTCTACCGGGACACGCTCGACTACTCTGCGCCCGCCATCGACATCTTCAACCCGGACCACAACCAGATCCGGCCGGATGCCCTGACCTTCTCCTATGAGGATCGCAAGACCATTCGCCAGTCCCAGACCGGCGTCTATCTGCAGGATCAGGTGCGCCTCGACCGGCTGGTGGCCATCGGTGGCGCCCGCTACGACAGCTACCGGATGGACACCGACAGCCGCGGCCTCTACCTGGGAGCCGCCAGCCAGTCTCTGGCCCAGATCGATCAGGACAACCTCTCCTTCCGCCTCGGCGCCCTCTATGAGCTGGATTATGGCTTGTCACCCTATGTGAGCTATGCCGAGAGCTTCGAGCCAGTACCGGGGGCGGACAAGAGCGGCAAGGCGTTCGATCCCGCTACCGGCCACCAGTGGGAGGGGGGGCTCAAGTTCCTCTCCGAGGACATGAGCAAGACGGCCACGATCTCGGCGTTCCATATCACCAAGGAGAACGCCCTGGTGACGGATCCGGACAACGTCTACGGGCCCAAGCTACAGACCGGCGAAATCGTCTCCAGGGGGATAGAGCTGGAAGGGCGCGCCGATCTCACCAGCCGGCTGGATCTGGCGTTGAGCTATACCCGCCAGGACATGGAGATCACCAAGGACACCACGGATCTGCAGGGCAAGACCCCGGTCTGGGTACCCAGGCAGATGGCCTCCTTGTGGAGCAACTACCTGCCGGGCGGCAGCCTGGAGGGAATGCGGGTAGGTGCCGGCCTGCGCTACGTGGGGGAGGCCCAGCTCGATGCCGCCAACACCGATACTGTGCCGGATTATCTGCTGATGGACATGTCCGCCTCCTATGATCTCGCAGCCCTCAGCGCGAGCATGAAGGGGGTGGGGGTATCGCTTAGCGCCAGCAACCTGCTTAACAAGACCTACTACTCCTGCTACGACCAGAACAACTGCTGGTTCGGGGCTGAGCGCAATGTGGAGGCTCGACTCAAATACGTATTCTGACCTTGCGCCCCGGACCTGCGCCGGGGCCCTCTCATCACGGGATACCGGCGCGTGGCGGCCCCTCTGGCAGCACCTCGTCTGGGTTTGGCAGTCTGCTCAACCACCGGCAGGCCCGCCACCAGGCGGACCACGATGCCCTGTTCGCCGCCGCCGAGCAGCTCATTCCCTCCCTCAAGGGGCGGCTGACGGCTGGGGATATGCCGCTGCTGGCAATGGCTGATGCCGACATGGCCCCCGGGGCTGTGACGTTGGCGCTGCACGAGCACTGGCGGCTGGCACATCCGGAGGCGGGCCCCGCCTATTGGCTGACCCGCAGTTGGGGCATGCTCTGCTGGCAGTCCATCTATCTCGCCATGGTGGCCGTCTATCGCGTCGGGGCCGTGCCTGCCTTGGATCGCATGGGGCTGGGCTATGGTGCCGGACTGGTGTCCGGTTTCAGCCTGCCGGCCCTGCCCATGATCAGGGGCGAGCGGGAGGTACTGATCGAGGCGGCAGGACGGCGCTTGCGCCGCCATTGGCAGGGATTGTTCGAGGCGATGGCCAGCGGGCAGCGGCTGAGGCCCGGCTTCGTGCGCCCGCTCCTGGCTGACGATCTGCTGGCGGCCCTGGTGCGGGTGCCGGATTTCTTCGACGAGGTGAGCCGCGAGCAGGTGGCGGCCCATGCTCCGCTCTGGTTGGCCGCCTGCGGCTTGCCCGCCGAGCATCTGGCGGGCTGGCGCCTGGCGGTGGAGCCGGCGGGTGAGACGAGCGCCGCTCCCGGCTATGTGCGCCAGCGCTGCTGCCTGCACCACAAGCGCAGCGACGGCAGCCTGTGCGACAACTGCCCAAGGCAGCAGGATCCTCAAGCCCGCTGTGGTGATGGGACGACGCAAGCACAGCAATAAACGGTTGAATAGTTGGCAAGGCCGCCCCCTGGGGCGGCTTTTTCATGCCCTGTCATTGCTCGGCCATCTGGGTGCGAATGCGCTCGAACAGGCTCTGCAGACAGGCTTGATCCTTGTCGGCGGCACGCACGGCGCCATACATATGGCGGCGGATCCCGGTGCCCAGAGGGCGTGCCTCGAGCAAGCCCTGGCGCACGAACTCTTCGCTGGCCCAGCGCGGCAGGGCGGCGACCCCGAGTCCGGCGGCGGCCATCTGCAGCATGACGGAGGTGTTGTCCACTGGCTTGCAGCGGGCGGGCTCCACCCCGGCGGGTTGCAGGAAGCGGCTGAATACGTCCATGCGTGCCCGCTCCACCGGGTAGACCAGCAGCACCTCCTGTTTGAGATCGTCAGGGGCTATCCGGGCCTGGTGACAGAGGGGGTGATCCGGTGCCATCACCAGGGTGAGATCGAAGGCGAACAGGGGCTCGAAGTGGAGATCCCCGCGCGCCTGCACGTCCGAGGTGAGCAGCAGGTCGAGCTGGCCGCCGAGCAGGGCGCTGATGGCATCGAAGCCGGGCACGGACTCCACCTCAAGGGCCACCCCGGGCCACTGGCGGCGAAAGCCCGGCAACAGCGGCAGCAGCCACTGGATGCAGCTGTGGCAATCCAGCGCCAGGTGCAGCCTGCCCGCATCCCCGCTGTGCAGGGCCAGCAGCTGGCGCTCGGTCTGGGCCAGGGCGGGCAGCACCTGACGGGCCAGGGCCAGCAGATGCTGGCCGGCCGCCGTCAATACTAGGGGGCGGCTCTTGCGCAGATAGAGCTCCAGGTTGAGGCGGGTCTCCAGCTCTTTCAACTGGTGGGAGAGGGCGGACTGGGTGAGGTTGAGGCAGAGCGCCGCCCCCGCCAGGGAGCCCTGCTCGGCCAGGGCACTGATGGTCTTCAGGTGCTTGAGATCGATGCCCGTGTTGGTGTTCTGATGGCTGGTCGACTGGTTGGGCACACCCATGGCACTGCTCCTTTGTGCGTCAGTTGAGGATTTCTTGAGAGCCAGTTGAAGAGGATTCAATAGCCAAGGCCACCTTATCTCGTCACTCTAGATGTGTAAACATCTGGATGGCTAAATCATCCAGTGTCCCATCAGATGAATGAGCATAAGGAATTGGACCTATGACACGAGCACACACCCTGGGCTTCCCCCGTATCGGCGCCAAGCGCGAGCTGAAATTTGCCCTCGAATCCTACTGGCGCGGCGAGACCACCCAGGCCGAGCTGGTCGCCGTGGGCAAGAGCCTGCGTGAGCGCCACTGGCAGGCTCAGCGCACCGCCGGAGTCAACCTGCTGCCGGTGGGCGACTTCGCCTGGTACGATCAGGTGCTCGGCACCAGCCTGCTGGTGGACGCCGTGCCTGCCCGCCACCGCCATGGCGACACCGATCTCGACACCCTGTTCCGGGTGGCCCGTGGCCGTGCGCCGACCGGCCCGGCTGCCGCCGCCGCCGAGATGACCAAGTGGTTCAACACCAACTATCACTACCTGGTGCCCGAGTTCAGCCGCGACCAGCGCTTCAAGCTGGGCTGGAGCCAGCTGTTTGAAGAGGTGGAAGAGGCCAAGGCGCTGGGGCTGCCGGTCAAGGCGGTGCTGCTGGGCCCTGTCTCCTACCTCTGGCTCGGCAAGGAGAAAGAGAGCTGCTTCTCTCGTCTGGAATTGCTCGATCGCCTGCTCATCGTCTACCAGGAGATCCTGGGGAGGCTCTCGGCCCAGGGAGTTGAGTGGGTGCAGATTGACGAGCCGGCCCTGACGCTGGACCTGCCGGACGAGTGGCGTCTGGCCTACCTCAACGCCTATGAGCGCCTGGCCGGCCCTTGCAAGCTGTTGCTCACCACCTATTTCGGCTCTGTCGCCCATCAGCGCGACATCATCACCAGCCTCAAGGTGGATGGCCTGCACCTGGATCTGGTGGCCGCCCCCGAGCAGCTCGAGACGCTCGTTCCTCATTTGCCGGCCCAGTGGGTGCTCTCGGCGGGGGTCATCAACGGCCGCAACGTCTGGCGTGCCAACCTGGGCAAGCTGGCACCGACTCTGAAAGCGCTGAAGGAGAAGCTCGGCGAGCGCCTCTGGGTGGCCTCCTCCTGCTCATTGCTGCACAGCCCGGTGGATTTGACCCTGGAGCACGAGCTGGATCCCCAGACCCGCAGCTGGTTCGCCTTCGCCCTGCAAAAGTGCTACGAGCTGGGGCTGCTGGCGGACTACCTGGATGGGGGCGAGCTCGACAAGATCACTGCATACAGTCAGCCTATCGTCGATCGGGCGTCCGACAGCCGGGTTCACAAGAAGGCGGTGCAGTCGCGGCTCGCCAGCCTCACCAACAGCGACTTCGATCGCCAGAGCGCCTACCCGGTGCGTGCCGACGCGCAGCGCACCGATCTCAAGCTGCCGCTGCTGCCCACCACCACCATAGGCTCCTTCCCGCAGACCTCCGACATCCGGTTGCTGCGCCAGGAGTGGCGTGCCGGTCGCATCGACGACGCAGCTTACGAGGCGGGCATCCAGGCCCAGATCAAGGACGCAATTGAGCGCCAGGAAGCCATAGGGCTGGACGTGCTGGTGCACGGCGAAGCCGAGCGCAACGACATGGTGGAGTATTTCGGTGAGCTGCTGGATGGCTTTGCCATCACCCGCTTCGGCTGGGTACAGAGCTATGGCTCCCGCTGCGTCAAGCCGCCGGTGATCACCCGGGATATCGACAGACCCACCCCGATGACGCTCGAGTGGACCCAGTTTGCCCAGAGCCTGACCGACAAGCCGGTCAAGGGCATGCTGACCGGCCCGGTGACCATCCTCTGCTGGTCTTTCCCGCGTGAAGACGTGAGCCGGGAGCAGTCCGCTCTGCAGATTGGTCTCGCCATTCGTGACGAGGTGGCGGATCTGGAAGCCGCCGGCATCAAGATCATCCAGATCGACGAGCCGGCGATCCGTGAAGGGCTGCCCCTGCGCAAGCAGGATCACCAGGCGTATCTGGACTGGGCGGTGCGCGCCTTCCGCCTGAGCGCAAGCCCTGTGGTGGACAGCACCCAGATCCACACCCACATGTGTTATAGCGATTTCAATCTCATCATAGAGGCGGTGGCGGCGCTGGATGCGGACGTGATCACCATAGAGACGAGCCGTAGCCAGATGCAGTTGCTCGAAGCGTTCGAGCGCTTCAACTACCCCAACGAGATCGGTCCGGGCGTGTATGACATCCACTCGCCGAACGTACCGAGCCAGGGCTGGATTGAGGATCTCATTCGCAAGGCGGCCAAGCAGATCCCGGCCGAGCGGCTGTGGGTCAACCCGGACTGCGGCCTCAAGACCCGCGGCTGGGAAGAGACCACGGCTGCCCTCAAGGTGATGGTCGATGCGACTCGGGCGCTGCGGGCCGAGCTGGCCTGATCCCCCAGCAAACAACAAGAGAGTACGGGCATAACGAGAGAGGGACGGCGCAAGCCTTCCCTCCTTTTTGCATGACGGCCTTGGGGACCTCAGGGGGAGCGGCAGGGGAGTGCCGGTTGGCAAGTATGGTGCCGGGCTTTGCGGCCGGTGACGCGCCTGCGATGACGCCTACCGCGCGAGCGCCTCGGCCAGCCAGCGCCGGTCGAGGGAAATGGTATTGCGACCCCCGATCACCGGATTGAGGTGTACCGCGTCCGGGGCGCCGGGATCCTGAGGCCGCAATGATGCCTGTGCTGGTGCTGGTGCTGGGGGGTGAGAATTGGCTAGAATCACGCATTTGAAATAAATGTTATCGTCGGCGGGAGCAGGATGCAGTTCAGGGATTTTTTACCGGTATCTACCAATACCAGCCTCAAAGAGAGTTGTTACGGCGCCCTTGGCGCCTTCGTCGGATTGCTGGGCACCGCCTTGCTGTGCCAGTGGGGGCTGGGACTCGAGGTGCACTGGTTGATCGCCCCCATGGGGGCCTCCGCCGTGCTGCTGTTTGCCGCCCCGGCGAGCCCTCTGGCTCAACCCTGGTCCATCTTGGTGGGCAACGGGGTATCGGCCCTGATGGGGGTGGTCAGTGCCAGCCTGGTGCCGGACATGGCGCTCGCCTCGGCCCTGGCGGTGATGCTGGCCATCGCCGCCATGTTCCTCACCCGCAGTCTGCATCCCCCCGGCGGCGCCGTGGCCCTGACCGCCGTCATCGGCGGTGAGGGGATCCGGGCGCTGGGGGTGGGTTATGTGTTGCTGCCGGTGCTGCTCAACTCCCTGCTGTTGCTGACTCTGGGGTTGCTATACAACCGCGCCTTGGGGCGCCGTTATCCCCATGGCGGCAAGGTGGCGCCCAATCGCCACCAAACGGCAGATCCCCAGCCGAGTGCCCGGCTGGCCACCCAGGACATCGACTTTGCCCTGGAAAAGCATGAGGAGCTGCTGGACATCAGCCGCCAGGATCTGCAGGAGCTGCTGCAGGAGGCCCAGTTGCACGCCCTGCGGGGGCGAGTGGGCACGGTGCGCTGCCAGGAGGTGATGTCGCGGGATCTCGTCGTCACGGCGCCGCAAGCGCTCGCCATGGAGGCCTGGCACCTGCTCTCCCACCACCAGATCAAGGCGCTGCCGGTGGTGGACGAGGGAGACAAGCTGGTCGGCATCATCACACTGCATGATCTGATGATCGACCGGGTGGGCCGCCAGCCCAGGGCTCGAGCGGAGCTCGAGCAACTGACAGTGGCGGATCTGATGACCCGGGAGGTACACAAGGCGCGGCGCTACCAGCCCCTCTACGATCTGGTGGAAGCCTTCTCAGACGGCGGCCTTCACCACATGCCGGTGGTGGAAGGGGATCAGCTGGTGGGTATCATCACCCAGTCCGACATGGTGGCGGCGCTCTTCACCCTGGCCCTGAAACCCGGGCTGACGGAGGACGAGGTGCCCCCTGTGAGCCATAAGAATGAGCCATAAGAAACGGGCCCCTCGCGGGGCCCGTGTCGTTCAGGGTTTGCGGTAGACGGTCTCCCCCATGAAGACCGTCTGCTCGACCCGGGTCTGTGCGATCTGCTCCGGCGTGCCGGCCTTGACCAGGGCGAACAGATCCCGGTCCAGCACGATGAAGTCCGCCGACTTGCCCGCCTCGATGGAGCCGGTGATCGCCTCCTGGCGTACCGCCCTGGCGCCGTTGATGGTGTAGGCGGCCAGCATCTCGGCCAGCGAGGTGCGCTGACTGGCGCGGAAGTCGTCGCCGCTGCCGGCCGCCTTCATGATGCCGGCGGCCATGTTCTCGAACGGGCGCGGATCCCGGCTGTCTACCGGGGCGTCGCTGCCCGCCACCAGCACGGCGCCGGCCTGGCGTGAATGCTCTACCGGGTAGAGCGCATCATGGAGATAGCCCATGGGATCGTAGATGGCTTCGCTCAGGGACTGTCCAACCCTGGTTGGCTGGATGAAGGGGCTGACCAGCATGTCATAGGCGAGCTGGGGCGTGGTCCAGGCATAGGTAAAGGTGAGGTAGAGGCCAAGCTCGCCGAGGCGTTTCTGATCGTCCGGGTGCACCACCTGCAGATGGGCTAGGGTGTGGGGGATGTGGCTCTCCCCGTTGCTGGCTCGGGCCGCCTCCAGGGCATCGAGGGCCACTCGCGTGCTGCGATCGCCGATGCTGTGCATGTGAATGCCAAACCCGGCCCCATCCAGCGCCGTGACGTAGCGCGCCAGATCCGCCTCCTTGTAGTTGACGATGCCGTTGCTGCCCGCATCCTCGCTGTCCGCTGTGATGCTCACCTCGCCGCTGGCAGGATCCAGGGCCAGATGCGGGTTCTGGTAATTCTCCAGCATGCCGGCATTGGGCAGGAAGGGAGGGCTGGTGAAGGGATCTCCCTCCAGCACACCGTCGAGGAAGATCTTCACCGTATCGGCCTTGATGAGGGGGTTGCCTGCGAAGGCGTCGCGCACCTGGCTCGCCTTGGCCAGGTGGCCGGCGATGTCCAGCTTGCCGCTGTAGTCATCCTGGTGGAAGCAGGTGGCGGCGGTGACGCGCATGTGCAGCAGATCCTGGTCCTGCATGTTGAGCAGGCGCTGTCGGATGAAGTCGTTGGCGCAGGCATCCTGCACGCCCGTGATGCCGCGGGACGCCATCAGCGCCGAGATGGCGGGGAGTATCTTGTCATACTGGGCCGCCGCCTGCTCGCCCTCCGCGCTCAGCACACCGGTGTCGGGGACCGCAATGGCGCTGCGTGCCGCGTCCCGGATCACGCCGCTCGCCAGATCCACATAGGGGATGAAGGCCTCGAACACGCCGCCAGGGGCCAGGGTGGTGGCATTGAAACCGACCACATTGCCGTCTTTGTCCTGTGCCTGCGCCAGTGCCTGGGAGTTGTAGCCGCCGGCATGGCCGTCGACCCCGGCCAGCATCACGGGGTTGTTCGGCGCCGCCGCATCCAGGGCCGCCAGCAGGGTGGCATGGGTGGCGGTCGGGGTGTTGCCGTCATAGGGCGACCATTGGTTGACCACCAGCCAGTCCCCGGACGCCGGGGCGTAGCGGGGCAGGCACTCCCTGACCTTGGCCGCGAGTTGATCCAGGTTGACGCTCTGGCCGTCCAGATCGCACATGTCCAGCGCCACTGTGCCGAGCAGGTGGATGTGGTTGTCGTGCAGCCCAGGCAGCACCATCCTGCCTTGCAGATCCACCACCCGGGTCGCCCCGTTCTTCAGGGCCTCGGCCCCCTCGCGGGTGCCCACGTAGGTGAACTTGCCGCCTTGCACCACCATGGCCTCGGCCTGGCTGCGTGTCCCATCCTGGGTGTGGATCTTGCCGTTGAGATAGAGGGTATTGTCCTGTGGTGCTTCACTGCTGTCCTGCTGGCAGCCGAGCAGGCCAGTCACCAGCAGGGCGATGGCGCCCAGCCTGAGACGGGGATGTTTGCTATCCATAGCGCGCTCTCCTTGGGTTAATTGCAGTTTTTACTGCAGATATGAGCACCTATGGTTATTGCAGCTATTCTGAAAAATGCCAGTTATTGCTGCACTTTTTTTGACTTGTGTTTATCTTGTCTCATCATGTAGTTATGAAAAACAGTCACCATGGCGGGAGAAACGGGATGGCGGAACATTGTTTGCCGGATGGACTCTGCATGCGGCGTCAACCCAGGCAGCAGCGCAGTCAGGAGGTGGTGAGCCGCATCGAGCAGGCCACCCTGGCCCTGTTGCGGGAACAGGGGTTTGCGGCCCTCAACACCAATGCCATCGCCGCCCGCGCCGGGGTGGGCATCAAGTCCCTCTATCACCTCTACCCCAACAAGGAGGCGATCATCTGCCAGCTGGCCATGGCGTGGCTGGCGGCGGTGTGCGAGGCGCAGGAGGCCATCCGCGAGCAGGCCGACAGCTGGCCGCAGACGCTCCTGCTGCTGGATGAGGCACTGGAGGCGCTGGACGATCGCTTCGTCGGCTATGGGGCGCTGTGGCAGGCGATGGATCTGATCCCCGCCCTGCACGGGGTCGAGCAGGAGCACGAGGGACGCCAGATAGCCTTCTGGTCCGAGCGGCTGCGCCACTTTGGCTGTCGCTGGCCCGAGCCCGATCTCACCACCCTGGTACGCTACTTCTACCGCACCGCAGACGTGGCCAAGCAGTGCACCAAGGGGCAGGGGGAGGCGGGGAGTGCGCTGTGGCAACTGCACCGGCGCTGGAGCGAGCAACTGATGATGGCGGCCATCGAGGAGGCGGATCCCGCCCGGGTCTGGCATGCCCTGCCCGGGTTGGTGCCCGCGGCCTGACAAGGCTTGGAGAAACGAGAGAGGGAGTGCCTGGCACTCCCTCTCTTACATTGGGTGCTGCGCCATTCGGGCTAGCCGTAACGCGCCAGGGTCAGCCCCTCGTCGCTGATGGCGGGGGCGCTGCCCGAGATGAGATCGCTGAGCAGCTGGCCCGACCCCGCGGCCATGGTCCAGCCCAGGGTGCCGTGGCCGGTGTTGAGCCACAGACCCGGGATGGGGCTGGGGCCCACCAGGGGGGTGCCATCCGGCGTCATGGGGCGCAGCCCGGTCCAGAACTCGGCGCGGGAAAGATCGCCCCCCTCGGGGAAGAGATCCCTCACCACCATGGCCAGGGTGTCGTGACGTTTGGGGTTGAGCGCCAGATTGAAGCCAGACAGCTCGGCCATGCCGCCGACCCGGATCCGCTCATCGAAACGGGTGATGGCGACCTTGTAGGTTTCATCCAGCACAGTGCTGCGAGGAGCACCATCGGCGTCCGTCATCGGCAGGGTGAGGGAGTAGCCCTTGACCGGGTAGACGGGGAGCGCTATTCCCAAGGGCTTCAGGAAGCCGGTGCCATAGCTCCCCAGCGCACAGACGATGGCGTCGGCCTGGAAGCGCTGCTCGCCCGCGCGCACCGCCACGGCGCGCCCTTTGGCGAGCTCGATTTCGTCGATGGGGCAGTTGAAGACGACGGTCACCCCGAGTTTCTGTGCCTCGGCGGCCAGGGCCTGGGTGAAGCGGAAGCAGTCCCCCGTCTCGTCCCCCGGCAGGCGCAGGCCCCCCACCACCTTGCCGCGTACCCGGGCCAGGGCGGGCTCCACCTCTTCACAGCCGCCTGCATCCAGGGACTGGTAGGGGACGCCGTACTCTTCCAGCACCTCGATATCGCGCTGGCTGGCGTCCCGCTGAGCCTGGCTTCGGAACAGCTGCAGGGTGCCGAGCTGGCGCCCCTCGTAGTCCAGGGCCAGCTCGTCCCTGAGCACCTTCATGCAGTCGCGGCTGTATTCGGCCAGCCGCACCATGCGCCCCTTGTTGACCGCATAGGCCGCCGGGGTGCAGTTGGCGAACATCTTCAGCATCCAGCTCAGCTGGAAGGGATCCGCGGTGGGGCGGACCGTGAAGGGAGCGTGCTTTTGCAGCAGCCACTTGGCGGCCTTGAGGGGAATGCCTGGGGCAGCCCAGGGGGAAGCATAACCCGGGGAGATCTGACCCGCATTGGCATGGCTGGTTTCAAGCGCCACCCCGTCACGTCGCTCCAGCAGGGTCACCTTGTGACCGGCCTTGGCCAGATACCAAGCGCTGGTCACACCGACCACGCCACCACCGAGTACCACTATGTCCATCTTGTCTCTCCTTGACTGGGGCCTTCACCTTAATCAGCCGCCACAGGATATTCAACTGGTGTCGATGTCATTGGTGGTTATCGCTGTTTACATTTTGTTAACTGGCTCTCAATGTTGTGATTTTCTCTAGTGTTGGCATGAAATCCTGCCACCTCAGAGGCGCTCCAGGTGGAGCAGATGGTGCTCCGCCGTCGCCAGCATGGCCTGCCGCTGCGCCTCGGGTTGGTCGTCCCAGTTGGCGTAGGGGAGGGCGAGGCGGGGATTGGCTCCCAGCTTGTCCCGATGGCGCCATAAAAAGTGCCAGTAGAGGCTGTTGAACGGGCAGCTGTCCGGACCGCTGCGTGCCTTCACCTCATAATGACACCCCTTGCAGTAGTGGCCCATGCGCGCCAGATAGGCACCGCTGCTGGCGTAGGGCTTGCTGCCCATCAGGCCGCCGTCGGCGAACTGGCTCATGCCGCGGGTGTTGGGCAGCTCCACCCACTCGATGGCATCCACGTAGATGCCGAGATACCAGGCGTCCACCTCGTCCGGATCTATCCCCGCCAGCAGGGCAAAGTTACCGGTCACCATCAGCCGCTGGATGTGGTGGGCGTAGCCGTGCTCGAGGGACTGGCGAATGGCGTGGCGCATGCACGCCATTCTGGTTTCACCGCTCCAGAAGAAGCCGGGCAGGGGGCGGTCGGCACCCAGGAAATTGACGCGGCCATAGGCGGGCATCTGCTCCCAGTAGAGGGCGCGGACAAACTCGCGCCAGCCGAGGATCTGGCGAATGAAGCCCTCCACCTGAGAGAGCGAAATGGTGGCCTGGTTGGCCCGCCAACGGGACTCGGCGGCGCGGATCACCTCGAGGGGGTGGAGCATCTTGCTGTTGAGCGAAAATGACAAGCGGCTGTGAAACAGGCTCCAGCCCCGCTCACTCAGGGCATCTTGATAGCGGCCGAAGTGGGGCAGGCAGTGCACCAGAAAATACTCGAGCAGTGCGCGGCTCTGGCGCCGGGTGACCGGCCAGGGCAGGGCGCTGGCATCGGCATGGCCAATGGTGCTGACCCCGTGGCGAGTCAGCATGGCGTCGATCTCGCTCACCTCGTTGGCAAAGGTGAGGGGCGCCGGGATGGGCTGGTTGTCCGGCAGTCTGGCGCGGTTCTCGGCATCGAAGTTCCAGCGCCCGCCAAGGGGTTGGCCGCCTTCATCCAGCAGCACCCCGTATTGTTTTCTCAGGGCGCGGTAGAAGAACTCCATCCGGCTGTGGGGGTAGCGGCGCCAGCCATCCCTGGGGGTCAGAAAATGCTCGCTCTCCACCTCTTGGGCCGGGATGGCAAGGTCCGCCGCCCACTGCGCAAGTTGATGGGCGAGGCGCCACTCGTCCGGGCTCTGCCAGGCAAAGCGCTCGGCCTGATGCGCTTCGAGCTGGGCCGTCAGCAAGCTGGGCAGGTCGGGCCAGGGGGCGCTCTCGTCGAGGGTCAGGTAGCAGACCCGGTGGCCCGCCTGGGTGAGGGCGGCGGCGAAGGCGCGCATGGCGGCAAAGAAGGCGAGCACCTTCTGGCGATGGTGGCGGCAGTAGTCCGTCTCCTGGCGCAGCTCTGCCAGCAGGTAGCAGACAGCCGGATCCGGGGTGCGAAACCAGCTGTGGCCGGCGTTCAGCTGATCGCCGAGGATGAGCCGCAGCTCCATCAGACCGACTCTCCCTGATGACGGCGGCAACGCTCGCTGCAATAGCGCACCTCGTGCCAGCAGCGCGCCCACTTGCGCCGCCAGGCGAACGGGCGCAGGCAGACGGGGCAGACTTTCTCGGGTAGATGGGGTTTGCGGTGCATGTTCCGCCTCGTTCACTGGGTTGGCCGATCTCTGCCTGCATAACGAAGCGCAGTCAGGATGGGATCACAGTGCGATGGGAAAGGGGGCGTTCCGGGTTGCGTCAAGGGAGAGGCGCAATGAGAAGGCCCCCGCACCTGTCGGTGCGGGGGCCTCGTTGCTTGCCCGTATGATCACTGGTTGCTGAACAACTTGGCGGGGGGCGTGGACTGGGCGGTCAGGGTCATGCGGCCCGAGGTTTCCAGCCAGCTCTTGATCTTTCTGGCATCGGCCACCCGCTCATTGGTGGTGTTGGCGTGGAGCAGCACCATGACCACGGGCTCATTGTTGACCCGGGTTCCCATGACCAGGCAGCGACCTGCCTCGCGGATGTAGCCGGTCTTGGAGACCAGGATAGGCCATTCGCCTTCCCGGACCAGGCGGTTGGAGTTGAGATAGTGCAGCTGGCGCTTGCCGTTGCGTACCAGGCGCTGTTCGGAGGAGGTGTATTGGCGGATCAGCGGGTAGGTGGACGCTGCGGCGGCCAGTTTGGCGAGGTCGTGGGCGGTGGAGACGTTGCGCGGGTTGAGCCCGGTGCTATCGGCGAAATGGGTACTCCACATGCCGAGCATGCGGGCCTTGGCATTCATCGCCTCGATAAAGGCCTTGCGGCCCCCCGGGTAGTGCCGTCCCAATGCCGAGGCGGCGCGGTTTTCCGACGACATCAGGGCGATGTGCAGCATGTCGGCCCGACTCAGGCGCGAACCGACGGCCAGGCGGGAGCCGGTGCCCTTGAGCCTGTCCACATCGTCCATGGTGACGGTGAGGGTCTCGTTGAGGCGCTGGTTGCCGTCCAGCACCACCAGCGCCGTCATCAGCTTGGTGATGGAGGCGATGGACATCACCCGGTTGGCGTTGCGTTCAGCCAGGATCTCGCCGGTTCGTGGATTGGCGACCACGAAGGCATCGGATCTCAGGGCGAGATTGGTGCGAGGTTCGAGCAGGCTGTTGGTGGAGGAAGAGGTCGCAGAAAACGGGTTGGCATGGGCGCTTTCCATGCTGGCGGGAAGGAGGAAGGCGCCGAGCAGCAGGGGAAGAAAAGGACGAAGGTTCATGGTTTGGCTCTACTACGACAGACAGGGACATTTGGCTAAGTTATATGACGGTAATTGACGCTTCACAACGTCCGTGGGCCCGATATTTCAATTTTATGGGTTGGCGCACCTTGAAATAGCCGAATTCACGGCTATGGCGCCCTTTCACGGGATTCATAATGAACCACACCTGGCGCGCACATTGGCCGGGTTCAGCCCGTCATGGGGCGCACTATATGCCCTTTCTGACCCATCATTGCTACTCTTTTTGTGCCTTCCGGTGCGGCATCGGGTCGAACGCACCATTAATCCTCTTTGTGTCGGTGAAGATGGGCGCCGTCAGGGGCTTCGAGGGAGGTGTCAGCCGACCCGGATCAGCGCAGTGCCACCCTCATCAGCGGCGAGGGGCGGCGCGCCACAAAATGGTGCCAGACATGGTCATAGAGCGCCTGCTGCCCGGGAAAGCTCACCAGCGCCTTGGCCTCGGTGAGCGAACACCAGCGATACTCGGTGTGCTCATCATTGAGGGTGACCGTTTGATTGGGCGGGCAATAGACCACAAATACCGGCACTACCTCCACCGTATTTGAAGCGCTTTCGTAAAATTGTTCCAGATAATGGGCTGTGTATAACTCGCAAACCGATATACCCGTCTCTTCGCCAAACTCGCGAATAATGGTCTGCCAGCCGGTTTCCCCCGCCTCAACCGTGCCCGCCACATGGCACCAGAAACCGCCCTTGACCCGTTTCATCACCAGCAGCTTTGTTTCGCCATCAATCGTTGAGAGGGCGACACCGGAGACGGCTTTACAGCGAATGGGGATCATGGGGGAGGCTCCAAAAAAAGGTTCAATAGACGCCTATTGTTCGGCCGCCGACGGGAGGCTGGCAAGTGATTTCCCTGCCATCGGCGCTTGTGCGGGCCAAACGTGACAGGGGCATTCAGCCCCCATCATGTGTGTAGTCAGCCCCCCATCATGCGGGCTGTCTGGATCGCCTCGATCAGCGCGGCCCGGTTGATGCGGGGGCGCTCGCTGTCGAGCAACTGCTGCCAGAGGGCGATGGCCTGGGAGTAGCGGCCGTGCAGGAAGTGATCGGAGGCGAGCAGCATCAGGGCGCTCACCTCACCCTTGTCCTGCTTGAGTGCGCTACCCAGCAGGCGCTGCGCCTCCGGGGTGAGCTGCTGGCCTGCCTGATAGTAGAGCACGGTGGCCTGGGCGGCCTGGGTCGCCGCGCTGGCGCCCCCTTCTTGCAGGGCGAGGCGCTGGTAGGCGAGCAGGGCGTTGTCGTACTCGTCCCGATAGAGATAGAGCTGGCCGAGCGCCGCCCAGCCGTCGAGATCGGCGGGGTTGGCTTGCAGGCGCTGGTGCAGGGCGCCCAACTCCTTGTCTTGCAGATCCCGCGGGCTCAATCCCGCCAGCGGATCGGGGCGCGACTGATAAGCCTGCCATGCCTGATAGCGGCCGGTGCCGGCATAAATACCGGCAATCAGCGCCAGCAGCAAGGCCCCAAGCAGTATCCAAGAGCGCAGCCTAAGCAGCGGACGGGCGGTGCGGTCCTTGGCCAGCCGATCGCGCAGGGCCTGTTCGGCAGGTGGGGTGGCGTTGGCGAGGCGGGCCAGCTCCAGCTCCCGGTAGAGGCGGCTGTGAGGGGCAAGCCCCGCTTGCTGCTCGGCCATGATCAGCCGATTCAGCTCGGCCCTGGGGTCGTGGGCGATCGCCCCCTCGGCTCTGTCGCCGACAAGCGGCACCCGCGCCGGTTGCCGGCGATGCAGGCTCCTGCGCAGGCGATTGAGCGCCAGCAGCAGCAAGAGGGCGGGGCCGCCCCACAGCAGCGCCGTGCTGCTCTTGAAGGGGGGATCGTAGCGCACGAAATCGCCGAAGCGCTCCGTCATGCGGGCAATCACCTGCTCATCAGACTGCCCCTCGTCCACCCAGCGGTAGACCTCGAGCCGCAGATCCCGCGCGATGGGGGAGTTGGACTCCACCAGGTTCTGGTTCTGGCACTGGGGGCAGCGCAGGGCGCGGGCCAGCTCTTGCGCCCGATTTTGCCGCTCGGGGTGGCGAAACTGATAGGTATCGACCCCGCTGGCAAGGACCCCGAGGCTCAATGCCAGCAATAGCGGCGCGATCAGGGCGTGGCCGAGACGGCTCATGGCTTGCTCTCCTGCACTTGTCTCTCCACTTCTCTCTCCACTTCGGGCTGGCTAGCGGTGTTGCTGCGGGCCTTTGCAAGCAGGGGGGCAAACTGGCGTTGCCAGACTTCCCGGGTGAGCAGGCCGGTATGGCGGGTCAGCAGGGTGCCGTTGCTGGCAAAAAGATAGGTCTCCGGCGTGCCGTAGACGCCGAGCTCCAGTGCGAGTCGGCCGTCGGGGTCGGCCAGCACGGCGCGATAGGGGTTGCCCGCCTCGGTGAGCCAGGCGCGGGCGGCGTCCCCCTTGTCCCGGTAGTTGAGGCCATAGAGGGGCACGGCGCTGGCCAGCTCACCCAGCAGCGGATGCTCGGCGCGGCAGTTGGGGCACCAGCTGGCCCAGACGTTGAGCACGAAGGGCTCCCCCTTGAGCGCCGCGGTGTGGATGGGGGCGCCACCAAACAGATTGTCATTCTGCCAGGCAGGCAGGGTGCGCCCGGCGACGGCCTCATCCTGGCTGTAGGGGTTGTTGCCAAGGCCGAGCCAGAGCAGGGCACCGAGTCCCAGGGTGAGCACGAGCGGCACGAACAGGCGCAGACGGGCGTTCATAAGGACTCCTGTTCAAGCCGAGGGTAGGGGGTGGGCGCTGGCGCAGGATGGTTAGCCAGCAGCGGTCGGCGGGCGAGCAGGCGCAGGGCGCCGCCCGCCATCATCAACAGGCCGCCGAGCCAGATCCAGCGCACCAGCGGCTTGTAGTGCAGCCGCATGGCATAGGCGCCGGGCCCCATCTTCTCGCCGAGCACCACGTAGAGATCGCCGAGCATTCCCCACCCGATGCCGGGCTCGTTCATGTTCATGGTGCGCACGCTGTAGTGACGCCGCTCCGGCGTCAGCCGCGCCACCTCTTTACCGTCCTTATGCACGCTGAGAGTGATGCGCTCGGCGGTGTAGTTGGGGCCGATGATCGGCTCGCTCCCCTCATAGCGAAACTCGAAGGCGCCGAGCCGATAGGGCTGGCCTGCGGCGAGTACCGCGCCCCCCTCCTGACTGTGATGACTCACCTGCGCAATGCCGAGGGCGCACACCGCCACCCCGAGGTGGGCCAGCAGGCTGCCGAGTCGATTGAGGGTGAGCTCACGCTGCGACGTCGGTTGCAAGAGCGGGAGCAGCAGGCTGGCCATGAGCCAGAGGCTGAGCACGTTGGCCGCAAGCCCGAACCAGCTTGCCCGCAGCGGCTCGGGATAGGCGAGGCTCAGCAAGGCGCCCCCCAGCAGGCCGAACAGGCATGGGAGCAGCACCTTGATGCGGCGCTGGGCTGCCAGATGCTGCCAGCGCAGGCGCGGCAGCTGGGTCATCAGCGCCATCAGGCAGAGGGCCAGCGGCACGAAGATGGTATTGAAATAGGGTGCGCCCACCGAGAGCGAGCCCAGATGAAGCGACTGGAACACCATGGGGTAGAAGGTGCCGAGCAGCACGCTGGCGCAGGCCACGCAAAGCAGCAGGATGGCGGCGCCGAGCAGTCCCTCTTTTGACAGCAAGCCAAAGCGGGCATAGGGGGCGCGAATGTCCGCCCGCAGGGCAAACAGGGTGAGGGCGCAGGTCAATAGCAAGCCGAGCAGCAACAAGAGAGTGAGGCCGCGGCTGGGGTCCACCGCAAAGGCGTGCACCGAGGTAAGCACCCCCGAGCGCACCACGAAGGTGCCGAGCAGGCTCAGCGAAAAGGTGAAGATGGAGAGGAGCAGCACGGCGTGGCCGTAAGCGCCGCGCTTCTCGCACACCACCAGGGCGTGCAGCAGGGCGGTGCCGAGCAGCCAGGGTAAGAGGGAGGCATTTTCCACCGGATCCCAGAACCACCAGCCGCCCCAGCCGAGTTCGTAATAGGCCCACCAGGAACCCAGCACGATGCCGGCGGTGAGAAACACCCAGGAGCCGAGCGCCCAGGGGCGGCTCCAGTGGGCCACGGCGCCATCGAGCCGACCCGAGTGCAGCGCCGCCATGGCGAAGGCGAAGTTGACCGCAAAGCCGACGTAACCGAGATAGAGCAGGGGCGGGTGAATGATGAGGCCGATATCCTGCAGCATGGGATTGAGATCGCGCCCCTCCAGCGGCCCCGGGAACTGGCGGTCAAACGGGCTGGAGAAGATCAGGGTATAGAGGCCGAACAACCCGACGATCAGCCCCATGATGGCCAATACCCGGGTGCGGATCAGCGGATCGACCCGCCTGGAGCAAAGGGCCACCAGCGCGCCCCACAGCCCCAGCGCAAAGACGAAGAAGAGCATGGAGCCCTCGTGGCCGCCCCACACGGCCGCCAGCTTGAAGCCCAGCGGCAGGGCGCTGTTGGCGTGCTGGGCCACATAGACCAGGGTGAAGTCATCCTGGCCAAAACAGCTGGCGAGCAGCAGCAGGGCGGCCCCGAGCAGGAGCGCGATCAGGAGGGCCAGCGGTGTTGCGCAGCCGAGCAGCGGGCGTGAGGCGAGCCGCAGCCCCAGCCAGGGCAGGGTGCCTTGCAGCAGGGCGAGCCCGGTCGCCAGCAACAGTGAGAGATAGCCGAGCTCCGCCAGCACACAACCTCCGGTTCAATCTTTGGATGTCATTCATGTCATGACACACACGCCGCATCTCCTCCCTTTGGTGGAGAGCATTGCCAAGCAACGGGTGTGGCATCACCAGAAATTCATTGGGCCAGCAACAAACCAGCGCCAGTCACCCGAGGGTGGCTGGCGCTGGTGATCATACCTTTAAACTACCGTCATCTGGCCGGCATAGAGCACGAAGTAGCGGAGCAGCAGGATCCCCACCAGGGTCAGGCTGCAGACCAGCACCAGATAGCCGTTTTTGGCCCGCAGCGGCGCGGGAGCCAGCAGGGCCAGCAACTGGGGCAGCAGCATGCCGATGCCCACCACCCCGAGCCAGAACACCTGAGCCCAGAAGCCGCTGCCGATGGCGGCCCACATGGCGGCCTCCTTCTGGCCGCCACCGAAGTAGAGGCCGGTAAAGAAGCAGACCAGCAGCAGCACCTCCACCGCGAGCACCGGTCGCTCGAAGCGATGGACGAAGCTCACCCCCTGGCTGTGATGGTTCTCCTTGAACAGGGTGACCGCCAGCAAGATGGTGGAAGCGATGCCGGAGCTGACGCCGGAGATGAGGAACAGCACCGGCAGCACCGGGTTGTTCAACAGCGGATAGGTCTTGAGCGCCGACAGCAGAAAGCCGGTGTAGGCCCCCAAGAGCACGGCAAGCAGCAGCAAGAGCGGCGCCAGCAGCCGCTCGATGCGGGCAATCCAAGCGATGAGATCATCCACAAAGGCGAACTTCTCTTGCAGCAGGTGACTGCGCAAGGTCTCGATCTCGGCCCGAAACACCACCGCCAGCCAGGCGAACAGCACCGCCATGTAGACCTGGAACAGCATGACCCCCATCGACATCACGGAGTCGAACTGGTAGTGGAACATCAGCTTCCAGAAGGTCCAGGGGCGGGCCAGATGGAAGATGAGGATCAGTAACCCCAGCACCACGCTCACCGGCGCCAGGATGGCGGTCGCCTTGATGATGCCGCTCTCGCTGCCGGCCCCCTTGCGGCGCAGCAGCACCGAGAGGCTGGTGGCCCCGGCGGAGATGCCGAGCAGAAAGAGATAGATGGCGATCGGCCAGTCCCAGACGAGTGAAGGGAAGTGAAATGCGTCATACCACATGGTCATTCCCTCCATTGGCTATTGCCGTGGTAGATGGCGATCGGACAAATCCCCAGACAAGGGAAGGGAAGTGAAACGCCTCTTGCATCGTCATGACTTTATCTCCCCTTTGGGCACGCGGTACATCTTGGGCGAGGTGCCGAGTGCCTGCTTGTAGCGATAGGTGGTCTCCTTCACCAGCAGTTTGGCGATGGGGCTGCCCGGATCATCCAGATTGCCGAACACCAGCGCCTTGGTGGGGCAGGATTCCACGCATGCCGGCTCCTTGCCTGCCGCCAGGTTGGTCTTGCGGCAAAAGTCGCACTTATCGGCAACCTTGGTCACAGGGTTGATAAAGCGCACCTGATAGGGGCAGGCGGCGAGACAGTACATGCAGCCGACGCAGAGATCCGGGTCCACGTCGACGATGCCATCCTCCTTGCGGATATGGGAGGCACCGGTCGGGCAGACGTGCACGCAGGGAGCGTTGTCGCAGTGCTGGCAGGACTTGCGAAAGAAGTGATAGTCGGCGTCGGGAAATTCTCCGATGGGGCCCGTGCGGATGATCTCGAGGCGCGAGACTCCTTCCGGCACCTTGTTCACCTCCCGGCAGGCATCCATGCAGGCGGTGCAGCCGATGCAGGCCGTCTCGTCATGGAGCATGCCATAGCGAACCCCGTTGATGGTCTGGCTGTGGGCGAGGATGGCCGTGCCGGCGCGCACCGGGCCCGTCATCATGATGAGGGCTCCCGCGCTCATCCCCGCCATGAAGTCACGACGAGAACAGCTCATGGTGCCTCCTTGCCCGCATTGTTCGGCAGGCCGGCCACCTTGGCTTGATGCTGCTTGCTGTGGCAGTCGACGCAGAGCTTGATGCGGGACTTTTCCGGGATTTCCGCCATGGGTTCCTTGACCGGGTGCAACTGGTGGCAGCTGGTACAGGTGAGCTTGGTGGCGTGCACGTCGTGGGCCCAGAGCGCCTCGCGCAGCGGTTTGGGCTCGTGGCAGCTCATGCAGACCCCGTTCTGCTCGGTGATGGGGTAGCTCTCGGTGCTCTGCTTCTCTGCCAAGCCGCTTTGCTTGTCTGCCAGGGCGCTTTGCTTGTCATTGAAGCTGTCGCTAAAGCGCATCACGTCCTTGACCCCTTCCCGGTGCTGGGAGGAGGGCTGACCGTGGCAGTTGGTGCAGGTGACCGGCGCCAGGTTGTTGGGGTTGGTCGCCTGGCCGTGCTTGCCGTGCATCCCCTCGGTCTGCTCCTTGTGACAGTCGGTGCAGGCCTTGTCGGGGCTGCGCAAAAATTCCACCTCGTGTGTGGCAGGGAGGGCCGCAGGGGCATTCGCCGCATCGGCGGCCTGGCCCTGCAGGCTGGTCAGCAGCATGGCCGCCATCAGCATCAGTCGTAAGAAATCCATCGTTAAATCACCCATAGGAAGCCTCCATCCGATTGCGGGCCCGACTCGGCGGGCCCGCAAATCTCGTCATTGTGCGAGCCGTCCGGCCGCTTTGGCCTCGGCATCCCAGGCGGGGACTGTGGTCTTGAGGAACTGGGCCTTGTCGGCATTCATCTGTTTCATGTCCATGCCAAGGGCGGCCTGGGCCTTCTCCTTGCTGGAGATGTCAGGAATGGCGATCTCGTGGCTGATCCCCTTGGCGGCCAAGAGGCGTGCCAGCTTGGTGCGGGCATCGGCGGCCTTGTCCAGGGCGGTGCCCAGCATGCGCAGCGCCACTTCCGGGGCGTGCATCTGTACCCCGTGGGAGGCGATGGAGAAGTCCCAGCGCCATTGGGCGTGGCGGATGTCCTGCTGAATGTCCTTCATCTCGGCTTCGGTGGCGCCGGCATCCCAGGCGGCCTTGGCTTCAAAGTGGGCGTGCACCAGCTGTTTCTCGACTTTGAGCTTGATCTCGGTCACCGCATCCTTGCGCTGCTGGACTATGCCTTGCAGCATCTCCTTGCTCTGGGTGTGGCAGTTGCGGCAGGTCTGATCGAAGCGATCGAAGGGGTTACCCACCTTGTGATCGGTGTAGACCTTGCCCTGCTCGTTCTGCACCTTGGGCATATGGCAGTCGACGCAGGCGACGTTGTTCTGGCCGTGAATGCCGGCGCGCCAGGTCTCGTATTCGGGGTGCTGGGCTTTGAGCATGGGGGTCTTGGAGAGGGCATGGGTCCAGTCGGCGAAACCGATCTCGTCGTAGTACTCTTCCATCTGCTCCACGGTGGTGCCCTTGTCCCAGGGGAATTTCACCGCCTTGGTGGGGCCGCTGAAGTAGTACTCCACGTGGCACTGGCCGCACACCTGGGACTGCTGATCGAAACGTCCCTGCTCCTTAAACGGCTTGCCGATGGCGGTCATGGCCCGGTCGGCATAGGGACGGGAGAGGTGCAGGGCAGGTTTGCCTTCCTTGAACTCTTTCGAGGCGGTGTCGTGGCAGTCGGCGCAGCCGATGGTGTTGACGATCTCGGGACCGCCTTTTGCCCACATCCCCTTGAAGTAACCATCCTCACCCTTCTCGTCGATGACGCGGGCCACGTCCGGGCCTTTGCAGCTCCAGCAGGCCATGGGCAGGGGGCCATCTTCGGCGGTCTTGGGGGCGCCGGTGCGCAGGGTTTCCCGCACGTCGGTCAGCGCATAGAAGTGGCCGCGCGGCTTGTTGTAATCCTTGGAGAAGGGGTAGCCGGCCCAGAGCACCACCATCTGCGGATCGTCCGCCAGGGCGTCGGTACGCTCGCGGCTCTCGCTGGTGCCTTTCCAGCTGCTGAACTGATCGGCGTGATCCTTGGCGAACAGCTCGCTGCGTGCCTCGATCTTGCCTTCGGGGGCTGTCTCGTCTGCCTGCGCCAGCATGCTGGCGCCCAGCAGGGCAGTCAGCAGCAGGGCGGCCAGACCCGGCCGAAATGGCTTGTTGTGTGAACCCACGGTCATCACTCCCAGATAAATTGTCCATGCCGAGCCTGACCGTTCCATCTTGGTGCGTGGACATCTGTGCCCATGGTCGATGGGCATGGCAGGCTGATTAATTGTTATGACTGCATATAAAATGATTTTTATGCACTTGCTCGTGGAGATAATACCAAATGGGTAAAATGGATAATCATTTATCCCTCCGGGAGTTGCGCTAGATCAATTGGCATGGACGGCTAATGCAAAAAGTGAGATCCAGGTTGAATTATTGAGCCCAATCTAGCGGTTATCCCCATCCTTATCCTTTGATGACGCACTGCGACGAGCCAGCATCTCGGGATGGAAGAGGAGTGTCTGGGTGAGGGCGGGTAGGGGGTCAGCCCCTATGGTGCGGAGAGGCTTCAAGTAGAAGTGAATATATATTCTTTTTTCGTGATGGGGATGGGGGGCTGACGTTCGCCTGGTGAAATAGTGGTAAACCCTGAACGGATGGGTGCCTGTCAGAAGCTGTCGTATGAACGGGGAGAAGAAGAGCCATGTTTGTCATCTGAGGCGTGAAAAAAAGCGTTATATCTCGATTATCTCCGTGGTTCACAGCGTTTAATTGAATTAAATAGGATGTTTTGCGGCATTTACTTTCGATATTTTCGAAAATGGCGAAGGGTTGCACGGGTGGGTGGCGGTAAAATGTCCGCCTGTCACGGTGGTTTTCCTTACGCTTCATCTCTGGGAAAGCCTGTGTTTACCCGTTGGAGGATATATGGCCGAGCTGCGAATCGAGAAACCGACTCTTGTTACCCAGGTGGAGGGCGCCGTGTTTGTGATGGATGCCGACGGCACCTTGCGCCGTGCCACCCCTGGCATGCAACTGGAGCCGGGGATGCGCCTGCTCACCGAGTCCGACGGGCGATTCGAGCTGGCTGACCCTGCCGGTGAGGCCCCCGATGCCAGCCAACCCGAACAGGGGGGAGTGGGTCCTGTCGGGGCCATGAATCCCGAGCTGGCCACTCTGCAGGAGGCCATCCGTCAGGGTGCCGACCCGACCGAGTTGTTTGAGGAGACCGCGGCCGGTGACGCGGCCGCCGGCACTGCGGGTGGTGTGGTCGGCTCCAGCGCCGGCGGCTTCGTGGTGGTGGATCGCATCAATGATGCGACCCTGGCGGAGGCTGGCTTTGAAACCGATCATCAGGGAGCCCTGCCAGGGGAAGAGCTGCTCTATTCGGAAGATCAGGATCTGCTGGCGGCCATCACCATCACCGAGCCCCAGACCGCCGACAACATCATCAACGGCGACGAGGCGACCGGCGTCATCATTCGCGGCGTCGTCGAGGACGTCGAGGTAGGCCAGACGGTGACTGTCACCCTGATTGATCAGGAGGGCAACCGCCTCACCACCACCACAGTGGTGCTGCCGGGCTTCGTCTGGGAGGCCAACTTCGGCGACGTCACCGGCAAGCTGGTGGATGGCCCGCTCAGTATCCAGGCCGATACCCAGGATGCGGCCGGCAACCGGGCCAGCGACACCGGCCAGACCCTGCTCGACACCATCACCACCATTACCCTCGATCTCAGCGACGAGAGCGACACCGGCGCCAGTCAGGTGGACGATCTCACCCGCGACACCAGGCCGCTGCTGCAGGGCAAGGGGGAGCCCGGCGCCACCGTCACCCTGAGCCTGGAGGGCAAGGTGCTGGCCGTGCTCACCGTGGATGGCAACGGCAACTGGCAATACCCCATCCCCGATACCCTGACCGACGGCGCCCATGATTTTCGGGTCGACTCGGTCGACATCGCCGGCAACCGGGCCAGCGACATCCTGACCGTCACCGTCGACACCCGGGCCGCCATCGACATCGATGATCTCGACACCGGCAGCATCCTGGGTCGTGACAACGTGACCCTGAGCGGCAGCACCAGCGAGGTGGAGGCGGGCCAGCGCGTCACCATCACCCTCATCGACCAGAGTGGCCAGATCCTCCATAGCGGCAGCGCCCTGGTGGGCAGCGACGGTCGCTGGCAACTCAGCGGCCTGGATCTCTCCGGCATCGAAGGCCCCTACGAGGTGCGCGCCGAGGTGACGGATCTCGCGGGCAACCGGGTGATCGACGGGGCTCCCCTCATCGGGCAGAGCGACGTGTTGACCCTGTCCGAGGCGGATCTGGCCAAGGGCCTGGTCACTGCCAGCGGCTCTCTCCATACCGGCGCCGGCATGGACGGCAACCTGCAGGTGAGCTTCGGCGCCGATCAGAGCGCCCTTGAGCAGATGAACCTCAGCAGCCAGGGTTTGCCTCTGAACTATCAGATCAGCGGTCAGACCCTCAGTGCCAGCGCGGGGGGCGTCACCGTCTTCACTTTGACCCTGGCCAATGACGGCAGCTATCGCATCGTCTGGCACCAGAGCCTGGATCACGGCCAGGAGAGTCTGAGCCTGCCCTTTGCCCTGGAGTACCGTGACAGCGACGGGGATCTGGTACACGCCAACCTCAGCGTCGAGCTGGTGGACAGCACACCGCCGGACTCCCTTGCCTTTGCCGATCAGGCAGCGACCCTCACTCGTCTGAACGGCAGCGGCCTTGGCAGCGACGGCCATGTGCTGAGCTTCGAATTCAGCGGTGACCGTCTGCTCACCGGCTATTACCAGGATGGCAACGGCAACAGGGTCGAGGTATTGAAGGCCGAGCTGACGGCCAGTCAACATGGCAGCGACATCAAGGGCACCGTGACCGTCTCTCTCAATGGGCCCCTCGACCATCAGGGCAGCGACCGGCTCTCCCTCGGCCTCTCCATCTCCGCCAGGGAGATAGACGGCGACGAGACCCGCGCCGACCTTCAGATTGCCATCAATGACGGCACCGATCCCAGCCTCGGACTCGACGTCGGCGTCAGCCTGCAGGAGGGCGGGGCTGGCCAGACCCTGGACGGCCAGCTGCCGGTTAACGTGGGCAGCGATCGCCTGGTGTCCCTCAACTTCGAGGCCAATCAGCCCGGCCTGAACGGTCTCACCAGCAGCGGCCAGCCGACCCGCTATCAGGTCAGCGGCAACCAGGTCACCCTGCTGGATGCGGGTGGCAAGACGGTGCTGACCGTCACCCTGGATCTGGACGGCAAGTACCATGTGAAGCTCGACGGCGTGCTGGATCAACCGGTGGGCACCAACAGTGTCAACCTGGGGCTGCAGGTCAGGGCACCGATTTCGACGGTGACAAGAGCAAGCTCGGCACCCTCAATATCGCCATCACCGACGGCGCCTTGCCGCAGGTGGACCCGGTTTCCCTCACTCTGGTGGAAGACAGCGACTGGAGTACGGTCCAGACCCTCATCGGGGATCTTGCCATCACCGCAGGTGCCGACCCCCTGGTCAACATCGCATTCGATGCCAGCCAGCCGGGCCTGCAGGGCCTCACCAGCGGTGGCGCACCCGTGGTCATCAGTGTCAGCGGCAACAGCATCAGCGGCACGGTCAACGGCCAGAACGTCTTTACGCTGGCGCTGGATCAAGCCGGCCACTACGTCTTCACCCTGAACCAGCCGCTGGATCAGGGCGCGGAGAACAGCCTGCTGAAGGCGGGCTTTACCCTGACCGATTCCGATGGAGACAAAGTCTCCTCCACCCTGAGCGTCGCCATCGGCGATGGCGCCAATCCGGTGATCAGCGCCGTGACCGGCACCGAGATGACTGAGGCGAACCAGGGGGATGGCGCCGTGGTGAGCAATATGAGCTTCACCGTGAGCCACGGGGCTGATGCCCTGGCGCCCGATAGTCTGAAGTTCGATATCGCGGCCATTCAGCAGAGCCTGGATGGCAAATACAGCAGCCACGGCAGCAAGGTCACCTTCACCCTGGATGCCAACGGGGATCTGGTTGGGACCAGCGCGGACGGCCGCGAGGTGCTGCGGGCCGAGCTGAGCCTAGTGGAGAGCAACGGCAACTGGAGTGTGACAACCAAGGTCACCTTGCTCGGCGAGCTGGATCACCAGGGGAGCGAGTCCCTCGACCTGCCGCTCGATGTGACGCTGAGCGACAAGGACGGGGACAGGGTCTCCACCCGGCTGCCGCTGACCATCAAAGACGGTAATGCGCCCGTCTTCGTGGCGGGCAGCGGGGTGAGCCTGGATGAGGGCAACCTCGATGGCAGCAACCCCCTGACCGGCACCGGCCACTTCCAGATCGATGCGGGCTCGGATCGGGTGAGTGAGGTGTCGTTCGCCGATCCCGCCGAGCAACCGACCCTGAGCGCCCTGGGCCAGAGTGTCAAATACGAACTGGTGGGCGGGGATCCCGCCATCCCGGGCAACCAGATCCTCAAAGGCTATGTGGAAGTGAACGGCGTGCGCGTCGAGGTGCTCCAGGTAGAACTGGTGGGCAAGCTCGACAATGCCGCCAGCAACAGCTTTGACTACAAGGTGACCCTGTTCGAGGGGGTTCACCAGCGCGGTGACAGTACCACCGAGCTGCCGTTCAAGATCAATGTCGTCGACAGCGACAAGGGCAGCGGCAACAACGACAGCACCACGGGCACCCTCAACGTCAGCCTCGTCGAGGGCTACAACCCGACCATCACCCTGACCGGGGTGACGCTCAGTGAAGGCCGCTTCGATGGCGCCGGCAACAACCAGACCGGCGATGATCAGCAGGCCACCGGCACCCTGACCATCACGGCGGATTCCGATCCCGTGGTGGATGTGCGGCTGACCCTCTTTGGCCTGGTGGTGGATGGGAGCGGCAACCCCATTACCTACAACGGCGAGACGCTGGCCTGGCAGGAGGTGCCGGGCAGCAATGGCCACGGCTTCCAGGCGGTCACGGCGAGCGGCACCCTGGTGCTGAGCATCACCCTGCCGAGCGTGCCGGGCCGTATCGAAGCGCATACCGACGCGACCCTCGACTACCAGGTGAAGGTGCACACCAACCTGGATCACGGGGCGAGCGACAGCCTCACCCTGACCCTGCCGGTCAAGGTGACCGACAGCGATGGCTCGGTGATCACCGGCAGCACCACGGCGGTGATCACCGATGCGGCTGACCCCGTGATCTCGGCCATAGAATCCGTGCGGGTCGAGGAGGCGGATCTGGATGCGAGCGGCAGCCAGCATCCGGGAACCACCCCCACCGAGAACGGGGAGAGGGCAGGTGGCCAGGTGACCATAGGCGCCGGCTCGGACAGGGTGGCCTCCCTCGAGCTGGATGTGGCGGCCTTCAATCAGGCGAATCACCTCACCTCGGGTGGCAAAGAGGTGACCCTGGCGGCCCATAGCCCTGGCTGGTATCTGGCGAGTGCGGAGGGTGGCAAGCCGGTGTTCTGGGTCCATCTCGACGTCAATGGCAGCTACAGCGTCCACCTGGTGGGCCAGCTCGATCACGGCGCCCAGGGCAAGGATGAACTGGGTATCGAAATACCGCTGTTCGTGACCGACTCTGACGGGGATCGCAGCCCCAATGTGACGGTGGAAGTGAAGGTGCAGGATGACATGCCCATCGGCACGCATCTGACTCATCACCTGAACGAGACCGGCAGTGCCGTGAGCGGCGATCTGCTGCCCCCCGCCAACGAGGGGGCCGATGGCGCCAGAGTTGCCTCGGTCACCGTGAACGGCCAGCTGCATGCCATCAACGGCAGCCTGACCCTGGATGTGATGAGCCCGGACGGCAAGCAGGTGATGGGATCCCTGACCATAGGGCAGGAAGGCAACTACAGCTTCACGCCGAGGCCCGGCTTCGATCACGATGCCGCCTCCCTTAGCCAGGTCATCAGCGCCCAGTTGGTCGACGGTGACGGCGATATCGCCGAGAGCACCCTGACCCTCAATCTGCAGGATGAGGCGGTGAGTTTCACCGTGAAGGCGGTCACCGGGCAGGAAGATCAGGGAGCCCAGGATCCGGGCCATGGCATTGCCATCGACATGCGCCTCGATATCGGCGATTTCGACCGGGGAGAACACGTGGATCAACTGCTGATCCAGGCGCCGGTCAACGCCCACGGTACCTTCTACTACCACGGGGTGGCCCTCACCACCACGGCCGATGGCAAGTGGTTCATCGTGCCGCCGGCGGCCATGGTGACCACGGACAACGTCAACTACCAGACCCAGGGTCTCACCTTCGTGCCGGCGGATGACTGGTCCAGCTGGAGCAACAACAAGCAGCCACTGCACTTCCAGGTGCAACTGCAGGTCGGGGTAAGCGAGGGAACGCCACCGCCCGCCGTGACCGGCGATCTCGCCATCACGGTGCAGGGCATTGCCGACAAGCCGTTGTGGGACGCCGGCAGCACCCATCAGCACTACAGCACGGACGAGGACAGCAGCGGCATCGCCCTCAACGTCAAGGCCAGCCTCACCGACACGGACGGCTCCGAGGCCCTGAGCTACCAGATAGAGTGGGCGTCCGGTGAGGGCTCTCTGACCCTGAACGGCAAGGTGCTCACCCCGGGGGCGAACGGCCTCTATACGGTGGCCGGTGGCGACATCAACAAGGTGACCGTAGTGCCCGGCAAGGACTACGGCGGTGACATCAGGCTCATTGTGACGCCGGTGAGCACGGAGAAGACCCCGGTAGTGACCGGCAAGGAGACTGCCCTCGGCGATCCGCTGGAGGTGATTGTCAACGTGAACCCGCAGGCGGATGACGCCAAGCTCACCGTGCGCGAGATCCAGGGCAAGGAAGACACCCTGATCGATCTGGGCAGCAAGATAGGGCTCGCCCATCTGGGAGACACCACTGATGGCTCCGAGCAGCTGTTCGTGCGCATCAGCGGCCTGCCCGCCGGTGCCAGCCTGTTGCTGGGCGGGGTAGCGGTCACCCTGGATGCCAACGGGTACTACGAGGTGCCCTATGACCGCATCAATGACCTCAAGCTCGAGCCGCCTAAGAACAGCAACGTCGACTTCGAGCTCACCATCAAGGGCGTCGTGAAGGACAGCGCCACCCTGACCGACGCCAATGGTCAGACCCACACAGTGGTGAATGAGAAGGAGACCGGCTCCCAGAGCCTGCACGTGGATCTGGTGGGGGTGGTGGACGAGCCCCATTTCGATCTCAATACCAGCGACTGGACCCAGGATGGCAACGGCTACAGCATCACCATCCAGGAGGATGGCCGGGCACCGCTGGACTTCAAGCTCACCTCGGGGGAGTGGACGGATACCCCGCTCGATCACTCGGAAACCCTGAACCTGGTGCTGGAAGGCCTGCCCGAAGGGGCCAGGGTGTTCGATGGCAACGGCAAGGAGCTGACCCTGACCTTCGCCGGGCTCGATGGCAAGGGCAACCCCCTCTATCAGGTCGACGTGTCGAGCCTTGGCAACCTGCAGATCCAGCCGCCCCCCAACAGCACAGCCGATCTGCACCTGGTCGGCCACGTGGTGGTGACCGAGAATGACGGCGATCACAAGAGCTTCGACGTGCCCCTCACCATCAAGGTGGAGCCCGCGATCGACGCCACCGACTATGCCAGGACCAGCCATGGCCTGGAGGATCAGTTCACCGTGCTGGACTGGCAGCCGGACCTGACCGACGGCGCCGAGCAGGTGACGCACCTCGGCCTCTCCGGCATAGCGCCGGGTTACGAGATCTGGATCCGGGTCGGGGGAGTGGATACCCAGCTGGCGGTCACCGGCGGCGCCGTGGACTTGAGCGACGCCGAGCTGCAGAGCCTGCTCAGCGGCGGCCAGCTGCTGGTGAAGGGCCTGGAAGACAGCGATCGGGACACCACTCTTCAGAGCCATGTGACCGTAACCCAGCATGATGTGGATTCGGGCACCGTTGCCGAGAAGGTGATCGACGGCACCCTGCATGTGGATATTCAGGCGGTGGTGGAGCCCGATGGCAACCTGGTGCAGACCGGTCAGCTGGAGAGCCCGGACGGGCACGCCATCCCGCTGGACGGCGTCTTCGTGTTCCAGGATCTGGACCCCAGCAGCGTCGAGACCATCGACTACCTGGTCATCAGCGATCTGCCCCCCGGCTTCGTGGTGGTGGGCGGGATCCACGATGGCCAGGGCAACTGGACTGTTCCCCACGATGCCCTCGGCAGCTATGCCCTGCGCTCCCCGGACGGCTTCACCGGCACCGTCATCTTCAAGGTCAGCGCCAGGGTGATCGACCTTGGCGACAACAACGAGGGGGATGTGAGCGCGCCGGCCTATCGAGAGATGACCGCCAGTGCCGATTTCCAGGGGGCAACCCACTCGGGCCAGGTGGCCGCCGATGTCGATTTTGACAACAGCGCCCCCATCACCGGGGTGGAGGATCAGGGCGTCAACTTCGGCAGCCAGTTCAAGGACATGGTGACCCTGGGCACGGCGGATATCGGGGACGACGAGCTCAGCATCGTCATCACCGGCTTGCCCCCCGGCGTGAACGTGCAGGGGCTCACCTATGACTTCGTCAACGGCGAGTACCTGATCAAGCTGCCGGGGGGGCTCGATGACCTCGACAAGTTGACCCTGACCCTGCCTGACGACTATGCCGGCGACGGCCTGGGCTTCAAGGTGCGCCTGGTCAATACCGACACCGTGAGTGGTGACACCAAGCAGGTGGAGAAGGATATCAGACTCTCCATCACCCCCGAAGTGGACATCAACGGCGGGCCGGACGGTCAGCCCGAGCTGCAGCTGAACGTGAAGGATGTGAACGGCGACGGCCAGCCGGACAATCTGGAAGACACCGAAATCCACCTCGATCTCTCGGTCAAGCTCGCGGACATCAGCCCCTCGGTGGCCGATGGCGGTCTCGAGACCGTGGAGCGGGTGGTCGTGACCGTGGATCCCCAATATGGTCACTTCCTCGACAAGAACGGCCAGCCGGTCTTCACCCTCACGGTGAACGACCCGGCGGCGCTCAAGGATCTGGTGTTCGTACCCAAGGAGCACTTCAGCGGCAAGGTGCCGCTGGCGGTGACGGTGGATATTCTCGACACCGCCACCACGGGCACGGATCGGGGGAGCTGGAGCGGTCAGGTGGGCTTCGAGGTGCTGCCGGTCAACGATCCGGCCAAGCTCACGGTGCAGAACGTGAGCGGCGACGACGATGGTAGCATCAGCCTTGGCGGGCTGGGGGCCAGCCTCATCGACACCGACGGCTCCGAGCAGATAGTGGGGCTGCAGATCAGGGGGGTACCGGACGGCTTCACCCTGTCCGCCCCTGCGGTCAACAACGGCGGTGGGGTGTGGCAGGTGCCGGTGGGCACCGATTTCACCAGACTGGCCCTGATCCCGCCTGCCGATTTCAGCGGCACCGTGGATCTGACCCTGAGCGCGTTTACCCTGGACAAGGGGCTGACCCTGCCGCTTGAAACCAGTGCGGGCTTCACCGTCACCGTCAATCCGGTGGGGGATGTCATCATCGCCGACATAGAAAGCAAGGCGAGCGGCGCCGAGGGAGATGTGATCACCCTGAACCTAGGGCTGGAGACGCGGGATACCCAGGCCACCGGCGGCAGTGCCGGCAACGTGCATGAAAATGGCCCCGAGCAGGTGCGCGTCACCCTGGAAGGGGTACCGGACGGGGCAGAAATTCGCCTGCCGAACGGGGTCAGAGGCACTGTGGTGGACTTGGGCGGCGGCCGCTGGCAGGTCACCACGGACGGTGGCAGGCTCGATGCGGTGGAGCTGGTGACCAACGACGCCAATGGCGCCCTGGAGATCAAGGTGACGGCCCAGAGTCTGGATCATGGTGCCCTTGGCCCCGAGGTGGGTGGCAGCATCCAGGTGGATGTGAGCCCGGTGAACGATGCCCCCGTCAACGTGCTGCCAGGGGAGCCCCAGGTGGCCCAGGAGGATCAACCCTTCGTCATTCACGGTCTGCAGGTGAGCGATGTGGATGCAGGCAGCAGCACCATGGAGGTGACCCTGTCCGTACTGCACGGCACCCTGAACCTGCCGGTCGGCAGCGGGGTGACAGTGACCGGCAATGGCACCGGCTCCCTGGTGTTGAGCGGCTCCCAGGATGCCATCAATGCGCTGCTCTCTGGCGGGGTGACCTATCAGGGCGAGCAGGACTTCAATGGTCAGGATGCCCTGACCATGGTGACCAACGACAAGGGCAACACCGGCAGTGGCGGCGCCCTGAGTGACACCGATGTGCTGTCCATCGAGGTGCAACCGGTCAACGACGCCCCGATCAACCAGGTGCCGGACGCCATGGCGGTGAAGGAAGACGGTTCATTGTCCCTCTCCGGGATCAGTGTCAAGGACGTGGATGCGGGCAGTGCGCCCATGTCCATGGTGCTGCGGGTCGAGCATGGCGCACTGACCCTGCTCGGGGCAGCGGGCGCCGTCTCGGTGCAGGGGGTGGGCAGCAACGAGATCACCCTGGTAGGGCCGCTCGATGATCTCAACAGCCTGCTCAACGGTAATCTGCACTACGAGCCGGCCAAGGACTTCTGGGGCGAGGACAACCTCACCATCACCACCTCGGATCGGGGCAATACCGGGGCGGGCGGTGCGCTCACCGATACCACCCAAGTCGGCATCACTGTCACCGCCGAGGCGGACGCTCCCCAGCTCGGTCTGGGCACCCACGACATCCACGCCCTGCAAGGGGCCTGGGTGCCGCTCAACCTGAGCGCCAGCGTGGTCAATCCGGCACCGGGCGAGCTGTCGGTGCGGATCCAGAATCTGGGCGGTGCTCAGGTGGTGGACGAACACGGCCAGAGCGTGGGTCATGCCGACAACAACGGCGACTGGCTGCTGCCCATGGAACACTCGGTCCCACTCTATGTGAAAGATCTGGCGGCCGGGGATCACAGCCTGATCCTGACCGCCGAGTCGAGTGCGGGTGGCAGCACCCTGAGCTCGGCCGAGGAGACCCTCACCATCCACAGCCAGAGCGGCCACAATCTGCTGGGCTCGGATCGGGGAGACTGGCTGTTCGGCTCCACCGGTGACGATCGCATTCTGGGCGGCCTAGGGGACGACATGCTCCGGGGCGGCCAGGGCAATGACATCCTGAGCGGCGGCGCCGGCAGCGATCTCTTCGTGTGGGGCAGCGGCGATGAGGGAACCGCGACGCAGCCTGCCATCGACACCGTCACCGACTTCCACCCGGAGGAGGGGGACAGGATCGATCTGGCGGACTTGCTCAAGGGGGTGACCGACAACAGCGTGGATGGCTTGCTGGGCCACCTCTCTGCGTCTGTGACCACGGGCAGCGCGGGCCTGAGCGATGTGAATATCTCGGTCTCTCCGGCGGGGGATGGTCAGGTGACCCAGCAGATCACCCTGAAGGACGTGGATCTGAGCGGCTGGAACCTGAGCGGCGGCTCCTCCTCTCACGACATCCTGCAATCCATGCTGGATCAGCACAGCCTGATCATCCAGCACCCTTGATGGGACAGATGGCGGGACAAGCTGAATGAAAAGAGCCGGCAATTGCCGGCTCTTCCTTTATCTGGTTTTTGCCCATCGACCCCTTTGCCGAGCGGGCCATCCGGCCTGGCGTTGCAAGGGGATCAGGCCAAGGCCTGGGCCAGCAGATGGATCGGGTGTTCACAGGGGAATGGCGTACTCATCTCGATCTGCCACTTGCAGGTCTCGCAGTCGGTGATGACCAGATCGGGCTTGAGCCGGTTTATCTGATCAAAGAGCCCCTCGCCGATGGCCTGGCTTGTCTGGTAGTTCTCCGACTTGAAGCCATAGGTGCCGGCGATGCCGCAGCACTGGGAGTCCAGCACCGTCACCTTGACCCCGGGAATGGCACGCAAGAGTTCCAGGGTGTAGATGACGCCCCCCATCTTCTCCATGTGGCAGGGGGTGTGGTAGGCGATGTGCAGATTGAGCGGCTTCATCGCCGGCTTGTTGCCCTGGTAAAACTCGTTCCACAGAAAGCGGGTCACCAGCGAGATGCGATCTCGCACCTTGTGGTTGTCCTGCTCCAGCAGGTGGGGATATTCGTCGCGCAGGGTAAAGCCGCAGGTGGAGGAGGTGGCCAGCAGTGGCATCTCGTTGCCGAGCAGGGTGTTCTCCAGCTGCTTGATGTTGAAGGCCGCCTGCTGCTTGGCCTTGTCCATGAAGCCGTTGGCAATCAGCGGCACGCCGCAGCACTTCTCCCGCTCCAGCAGTTGCATGCCGATGTTCATGGCGTTGAGCACCTGCATCAGCTCCTTGCCGAGCTGCGGGTGGTTGTAGTTGACGTAACAGCCGTGGAAATAGGCTATCTGACGTTCGAAGCGGGCCTGACTGGCTTTCTGTTTCTTGTACCAGCCGCGGAAGGTGCCTTGCGAATACTTGGGCAGATCGCGGTGGGAGGAGACCCCCAGCGCCTTGTCCAGTACCAGCTTCATCGGCTTGAGGCTTGTGGTGAAGTTGACCACAGGGGCCATCAGGGTAGACATGCTGCCCATCAGATCCGTGTGGGAGAGCACGAACTCGCGTACTCCCGGTTTGAAGCCGCCGTACTGGTGCTTGGCCTTGGCGATGATGTCGCCGATGCGCACCCCGCTCGGGCAGGCAACTTCGCAGCGCTTGCAGTTGGTGCAGTGCTTGAGGGCGCTGTCAAAGAGCTCGGGGTTCTTGATCCGTAGCCGCTCCCCATCCGGGCCCGCCTGTTTCGGGCCGGGATAGGCGGGGTTGGCCTTGGCCACCGGGCAGTAGGCGGTACAGACGGTGCATTTGATGCACTGATCGAAGGTTTGGTTGGCATGATCCAGTAGCATGATTTACTCCTCCCGGGCCGGATGAAAAGCGTAAGGGACGCGGCAATGGGATTGTCGAACGGGCAGTTGGCTGCCCGCAGTCAGGAAGTGAAGGGGAGGCATCTCAGCCCTCCGCCAGAATATGGCCGGCGGCCTGCCAGCCGGTGGCGACGGCGACCCCGGAGCCCGAGCCCTCTTTGACAGGGTCGTAGTGGGCCAGCACGCTGCCCGCGCCATAGAGGTTGGCGAGGGGGTTGCCGCCGCGCAGCACCCGCAGCTGGTTATCCGTCTTGACCCCGAAGCCCATGAAGGGGTGGTGGTCGAACAGTCGGCGACCGGCCCAGGCGTCACGCTCGGGGAGGCTCAAGACGTCGGCGTCGAAGATGGGCTCGCGAATGCCCCCAAGGCGGGACTCCAGCCCGCGGCTGAAGAAGCTGCCGGAGGCGAGCACAAAGTGGTCCGCCTCGAACAGCTGATCGTCGCCATTCTGGCTATGAACACCGATCACCCTATCGCCGTCGTAGCGGGCGCCCAGCACCCGCTCGCTGGTGAGGAAGGTGCCGCCGAGGGCCAGGAAACGGCGCTTTAGGGCCTCCTGCATCCGCATCCCGATGAGGGACGGTGGCATGGTGGCCACCTCCTTGATGGTGCAGCCGGTGCGCTGCTCAAGCTCCGCCAGACGGGGGCCGACCAGCCCCAGCGACAGGCAGGCGGGCAGTACGATATGGCGGCAGCCCGGCTCGCCGCACTCCTGCACCATGCGGCCTATCTCGCGGGCCAGGTCCGTCAGCAGGTCCTGCTTGTCGTGCTGCTGTTTGTCAAACAGGCGGGCGATGTCCGCAGAGCGAAACTCGTGGGGATTGCGGCTGAACGCAGCGAGCTGGGGCAGGCGAATTTCACCAGTCAGGATACGGCTGTGGGCGAAGCGCGAGTGGGTCGCCAGATTGGCTGCCGCCAGCGCCGGGTGAAAGTCACGAAAACCCTCGAGCGTCGCCAGCAGCAGGACGTCCGGTGTGGGCGCCTCCGTGACGCAGGCGCAGGTCTCGGGGGAGAGCCAGGTGGATTTCAGGGTGCCTATGGGGGTCAGGCGCTGGTGGTTGCGCTCCTGGCGAAACAGGGGCAAGCCCTGCAGGGCGCAGTGGCGCTGCAGATCCGCGAGGCTCGCCTCTATGCTGGCAAGACCCACCTTGCTGTAGGGATGATCGGGGTGCTCGGCCATAAAGGCGGGCAGGGCGGCGCGAGGGTCGCCTTCGCTCTCCAGCAGATCCACCGAGCCGGAGGAGAAGTGCAGGGCGCTCTGGCCCGAGGCCATCAGCAGCGTCTTCTGACCCGCCTCGGCCAGACGCAGCGCCGCCGAGAGGCCCGCCATGCCGCCACCTATCACGATACTGTCAAATTTCATGGCTGCACTCCTTGGTGGGGTTGGCTGCGGTGCTGGCATCGAGCGGGAAGGGCGGCTCGGCCACCAGGTGGGGGGCCGTCCACTCGCCAAGGCCGAACAGCCCTTCGTAGATCCAGTAGGTAAATTCCGCTTCGCGCAGGGCATCGCCCCAGAGCACCGGACGGGTGCCCTTGTAGCGCTCCTCCAGGAACTGGCGCAGCATGACGCAGGCCTGACGACCGTCGGCCTTGCCGTACTCCTGCATCAGACCGGCGGCGCGATAGGCGCACAGCTCTCCCTGGCAGGGGCCCATGCCCAGACGGGTGCGGCGGCGCAGATCCACCAGGTTGTCCACATCCAGCTCCCGCAGGGCGTATTCAATCTCCCCGGCTGTGACCATCTCGCACTCGCAGATAAGTGCGTTGGCCTTGGGGTTGTCGCGGAAAAAGGCGATGACCCGCTCGCCGTGGCGGTACTGGGCCGAGCCTTCGGCCGGCACAGAGAGACCGGGGGCTGAGACCTTTTCCGGATCCCGCGAGCCGGGCAGGCTCAGTTCGGCGGTGCGGCAGGGCCTGTTGTTGCCGAGTTTGTTGGCGACGAGATCCGTGGCCCACTCAGCCATCAGGCGGTAGGTCATCAGCTTGCCGCCGGTGATGGTGTTGAAGCCCTTGAGGCCATCACGCTCGGCATGATCCAGCAGCACTATGCCGCGACTGATGTTGCGGCCACTCTCGTCGCCATCCACCGCCACCAGGGGGCGCACGCCGGCGTAGGCCCTCAGCAAGCGGGTGCGGGCCATGATGGGGGCCAGTTTTATCCCCTCGCGCAGCAACACCTCTACCTCTTCGGGGTCGACGGTGAGCTGATCAATCTTGTGGTAGTCGATGCGACTCGAGGTGGTGCCGATGAGGGAGATGGTATCGCCAGGCACCAGGATGTCCGCATCTGCCGGCTTGCGGGCGCGGTTGAGCACCAGCTGGTTGATGCGGTAATCCATGATGAGCAATGAGCCCTTGGCGGGGAACATGCGGATGCCGAGATCGGCGTATTCGCAGATCTGCTGGCCCCAGATGCCGGCGGCGTTGATCACCTCCTGACACTCCACCTCGAACGCTTCGCCGGTGCGGGTGTTGATCGCCTTGACCCCGTGCACCCTATCCTGAGTGCGGAGCAGCCCCAGCACCTTGCTGTGGGTGAAGATTCGGGCGCCGTGTTCCTTGGCGTCCAAGACGTTTGCGGCGGCGAGGCGGAAGGGATCGACCGTGCCGTCCGGCACCTGGATGGCACCGATCAGCGCCGGGTTGGCGTTGGGTTCGAGGCGCAGCGCCTCGCGGGGATCCAGCTGCCGGGTCTCGATCCCCGCCAGGGCGCAGGCCTCCATGAAGGTGCCTTGAAAGTTGATGTCATCTTCCGGCAGGGTGACGAAGAGGCCGCCGGTCGCTTCCACGCAGTGGCTGGCGATCCGCTTGAGGATGCGGTTCTCCTGAATGCACTCGCGGGCGGACTCCGGATCCGTCACCGCGTAGCGTGCCCCCGAATGGAGCAGGCCGTGGTTGCGCCCGGTGGTGCCTGCGGCGATGTCGTCCCGCTCCAGCAGGATGCAGTCGATGCCGCGCAGCGCGCAGTCGCGCATGATGCCGGCCCCGGTGGCGCCACCCCCTATGATGACGACTTCTGTGGTGATTCTTTTCATTCTTGCCCGTCTCATCTCTTCCAGATGAGGCCAGTGTGGCGCCTGTCTGGTGGAAAATGTTTGATATGGGCCAAGTTAATGTTCGCAAACGCTCATCAAAGGGGGCGTTAATGAGCAAATCGTGATTGTTGTCACACTCCAGCAACAGCAGAGGGGGCCACCGGGCCCCCTCTGTCGACATGAGTCACGGTATTCAGCCGCAGCACTTCTTGAACTTCTTGCCGCTGCCGCAGGGGCAGGGATCGTTGCGCCCCACCCGCAGCGGCGCCGGATCCTGCTCGCCGTCGGTGTAGACCCAGCGCCCCTGGTGGCGCATGAAGCGGGAGCGCTCATGCAGGCAGTGACGTTCTTCGCCCTCCAGAAACCAGGCTTTGAATTCCACCATGCCAGCTTCATCCGTAGGACCGCCCTGGCTGGCGATGATCTCGAGTCCGTCCCATTGGGTGTCGGTCTGGGAGAGCGCCTCTGCGGTCAGAGGGCCCAGATAGTCCGGGTGCCAGCTGTGGACCAGGTACTCCCCCAAGCCCAGCACGAAGGCGCTGTAGCGGGAGCGCATCAGTTGCTCTGTGGTGGTGGCGGCCTGGCCGGCGTGAAGCACGCCGCAGCATTGGGTGAGAGAAAGAGAGGAACCGCAAGGACATTGGCTCATGGGTCAGTTCATCGGGTCGATAATAGAAGGTGGCGGGATTGTAGCGAAAGCGGCCCCCCCTCGGCCAGCATCCCATGCCGATGCAGCAGGAACGGAACATCAAGAATAAACAGCAGAAAGGATTACACAATGACACTAAAGCAGAAGATCCTGTTACTGGGGGCTATCCCCGTGCTGCTGATGGCCCTGGTGGTCAACCTCAGCAACTACCTGGTGGCCAAGAGCGATCTGGAGTCCGATCTGGTGGTGGCGAGGGACAAAGCGGTCAAGGAGCGCAAGGCCCTGCTCAGCAGCTACCTGATGCTCGCCAAGACCGCCATCGAGAAAGAGTATGCTGCGCCGGACAGCCCGGAGGCGCGTGCCCGGGTGAAGGAGCTGCTGCGCCCCTTGCGTTATGGCAGTGACGGCTACTTCTTCGTCTACGACTTCCAGGGCAATACCTTGCTGCTGCCCACCCGCCCCGAGGTGGAGGGCAAGAACCGCTGGCAGGACAAGGATACCAAGGGCACCTTCCTCATTCAGGAGATCGTCAAGGCGGCCCGCGAGGGGGATGGCTACTCGGAGTACTGGACCAACAAGCCCTCCATCGGGCGGGATGCGCCCAAGCTCTCCTTCAACCTGGTGCTCGACAAGTATCAGTGGGTAGTGGGCACCGGCTTCTACATCGATGATATCGACACCGAGCTGGCGGCCCTGCGCAGCGAGCGCGAGGAGAACATGCACGGCTCCTTGCAGGGCAGCGTGCTGCTCATTCTGGTGATCCTGGGGGTGACCCTGGCAGTGACAGTGGTGCTCGGCAACCGGGTCACCCGGCCGCTGGCGGATGCGGTCGCGGCCCTCAATGACATCGCCGACGGGGAGGGGGATCTGACCCGGCGCCTCAAGGTGCAGAGCGAGGACGAGGTGGGCCAGCTGGCCAGCGCCTTCAACCGCTTCGTGGAGCGGATCCAGTCGGTGGTGAGCCAGGTCGGGGAGACCAGCCATCAGCTGCTGGGGGCCGTGGATCGCCTGCACAGCTTAAGCGAGCACGCCGACCGGCAGATGCAGGGCCATGGCCGGGAGACGGATCAGGTGGTCACCGCCGTGACCGAGATGAGCTCCACCGCTCAGGAAGTGGCGGCCAGCGCCTCCAACGCGGCCACCGCCACCAGCGACGCGGCGCGGGAATCCGATGCGGCTCGCGAGGTGGTGGGCAGCGCCATCGGCAGCATCAACCGTCTGGTGGAGGAGGTGCACACCGCCTCCGGGGTCATCGAGCAGCTGGCTCAGGAGACCGGCAAGATAGGGTCCGTGGTGGAGGTGATCCGCGGCATCGCCGATCAGACCAACCTGCTGGCGCTCAATGCCGCCATCGAGGCGGCCCGGGCCGGTGAGCAGGGGCGCGGCTTTGCGGTGGTGGCGGACGAGGTCCGTTCGCTGGCCGGTCGCACCCAGCAGAGCACCAAGGAGATCAATGAGATGCTGCAACGGCTGCAGGGCGGCGTGCGACAGGCGGTGGAGGTGATGCAGGCGAGCGAATCGCGCAGCCAGGAGACGGTGCAGGAGGCGAGCCACATCGCCAGCTCCCTCGACAGCATGGTGACGGCGGTCAGCACCATCAACGACATGAACATCCAGATAGCGACCGCCGCCGAGGAGCAGCACGCGGTCTCCGAGGAGATCAACAAGAACCTGGTGGCCATACAGCAGATCGTCAGCGAGCTGACCGAGGCCGCCGGGGAGTCCAACACCACCACCCGGGCCCTGGCCGGCACGGGTGACAAATTGCGCCAACTCGTCTCCCGCTTCCGTTACTAGTCACATTTTTGCCGTCTGGACGTCATTTCCAGACGGCAAATTTGGGGATCGGCGCAGAATGTGGGAAAATCGCGCCATTCGTTCCTTTCGTTAGCCCCAACCCTATGAATGAGATCGTGAAAGGCAGTATCGATTTGATCCGTCAGCTCAACTACGGCCTGGTCTATGCCGGCCTGGAAGAGCACAAGGAACTGTCCCGTACCGATCTGTCCCGTTTGACCGGCCTCTCACCGGCCAGCATCACCAAGATCACCCGCGAACTGCTCGATGGCGGTCTGGTGGTCACCTGTGGTGAGAGCTCGGTGGGCCGTGGCCGTCGTCAGACCTTGCTTCGCATCAACGAGCGCCGCTTCCAGTTTCTCTCCATGCGTCTCGGCCGCGGCTATGTGGACATGGCCCTGTTCGATCTCGCCGGTCACTCCCTGGCGCGTCATCGCCATCTGTTCAGCGAGACCGAGCGCGGCGACCTGCTGGCCAGCCTGGTGCGGGCCATCGAGGTTTTCTTGCCGAAGAAGGCCCTGCGGCTGGCCTGCATCGCCCTCTGTCTGCCCGGGCAGGTGGAGCGCCACTCCGGCATGGTCAAGCACTTCCCCTTCTATGATCTGCGCAACTGGCCGCTCGGGCCCACCCTGCAGCAGGCCTTCGCGGTGCCCGTGCTGGTGAGCGGCGACGTGCGCACCTGGATCCAGGCCGAGCGGGAGTGGGGCGCCGCCAGGAACTGCGCCGATGCGGTGCTGGTGTTTGTCCACAACGACATAGGTGTGGGCATGGTGGTCAACGGCCAGCTCATCGAGAGCGAGTCGGCCCTGCTCGGGGATCTCAGCCACCTGCAGCTGGAGCCCTATGGCCAGCGCTGTTACTGCGGTGGCTTCGGTTGCGCCTGCACGCTCGTGACTAATCAAGCGCTGGAGGCCCAGTACCGGGACCTGCGCGAGCGGATGCAGGAGCACGATCTGCCGGCGAGCGTCAACATCCGCGAGCTGTGCGAGCTGGCGCTGGCGGGCAACAGCCTGTGCCAGGACATACTGCATCAGGCGGCGGGCCGGCTCTCCCGGGTGCTTGCCAACCTCATCTGCCTGCTCAACCCGGGCAAGCTGCTGCTGGGGGGGGAGATCACCCGGGCCGATCGGCTGCTGTTCCCCATGCTGCATCAGTCCCTGGCGAGCCAGTTGCCGGCGGAATATCTGGTCCGCCTGCAGATCGAGTCCACCCATTTTTACGAAGATCCCACCAAGCCCACCTCGGTGCAGGTGCACAAGGCCCTGCGGGACGGCAGCCTGCTGCTCGACCTGTTGCGAGGTGACAGGGAGGCATGAAGCTGGGGTTGCAAGGACGCATCCTGCTCATGCTCTGCCTGGTCAGCCTGCTGCAACTGGTGCTGCTGAGCGGGGCCAGCTACTACTACGTCTCCGAGCAGCGCTACCGGGAGGTGGGGGATCAGGCCCTCGACGTGGCCCGGCTGGTGGCCCGTGAGCCCGGCGTCATCGCCGGGGTGAAGCGGGCCGATACCGCGCGGCTCAACGTGCTGGTGGAGCGGATGCGCGCCGAGGTCGGCGCCAGCTACATCGTCATCGGTGATGGCGAGGCGCGCCGCCTGGTGCACCCCAATGCGGACAGGATAGGCAAACCCATGATGGGGGATGATCCCGGGCGCGCTCTGCAAGGGGAGTTCTACATCTCTCGCGCCCAGGGCTCCCTCGGGGTCTCGGTGCGCGGCAAGGGGCCCATCCGGGATGAGATGGGCAGGGTCATCGGTGTGGTCTCAGTCGGTTATCTGGTGCGGGACATAGAGGCAGACCTGCAGGGTTTCCTGCGCTTCGGTCTCGCCATGACCCTGCTCATCGTGCTGCTCAACAGCGCCGCCGCAGCCTGGTTGGCCAAGCGCTACAAGCGGGCCCTGCTGGGATTTGAGCCCGAGCAGATAGGGCGCCTCTATGCGGAGCTCGACTGCACCCTGCGCACCGTGCGCGAGGGGATCCTTACCATAGACGAGCAGGGCAGGCTCACCTCCCTCAATCCCAACGGCATCCGGCTGCTGCGCCTCGATGAGCGGGCCGCGCAGGCCGCCATCGGCCAGCCCGTCGGTCAACTGCTGCCGGGTAGCCGCATGCTCTCCATCTTGCAAGAGCAGAGCCCCCAGTTTGACGAGGAGATAGTGCTCAACGGCCAGTCTCTCATCGTCAACCGGCTGCCGCTGGTGCGCGAGGGCAAGCTGATCGGCGCCGTGTCGAGCTTTCGGCGCAAGGACGAGCTGGCCGAGCTCAGTGCCCAGCTCTCCCAGGTGCAGGCCTACAGCGATCTGCTGCGGGTGCAGACCCACGAACACAACAACCAGCTTGGCACCATCGCCGGTCTCATCGAGTTAGGGGCCACCCGAGAGGCGCTCGCCTTCATCGGCCGGGAGGCGGCCACCGAACAGACCCTGCTCAGTTTTTTGATGGGTGCCATCGCCAAGCCCAAGGTGGCGGGTCTGCTGCTTGGCAAGTACCACAGGGCCCACGAGCTGGGACTGGTGTTGGAGGTGGACCCGAATTCCCGCCTGCACGACATCCCCGCCCGGGTCAGCGGCTCCCAGCTGGTGACCCTGCTTGGCAACCTCATTGACAACGCCTTCGAGGCGACCCGCCGCCACGGTGCCCCCTATCAGCCGATCCGGGTCTCTTTGAGCGATCTCGGCCAGGATCTCATCCTGGAGGTGGAGGACGGGGCCGGTGGGGTGGATCCCGCTTTGGCGGACACCTTGTTCGAGCGCGGGGTGAGCAGCAAGGCCGAACCCGGCCACGGCATAGGCCTCGCCCTGGTGCGCAAGACCCTGGATGCCCTGCAGGGGACCATCACCATCGAAGCCACGGCGCAGGGGAGTTGCGTCGTCTGTTACATTCCCAAGGAGGTGTGAGTGATCAAGATCCTGATCGTCGAGGATGATCCGGCCATTGCCGAGATCCACCGTCGCTTCGTGCAGCGGCTGGCGGGGTTCGAGGTGCTGGGGGTGGCGCTCACCCTGTTCGATGCAAGAGAGCAGATAGCAATCCTCAAGCCGGATCTGGTGCTGCTGGATGTGTGGCTGCCGGACGGGGAGGGTTTCTCCCTGCTGCGGGAGCTGCGCCAGTGCGGGGCCCATCTCGACGTCATCCTGCTCACCGCCGCCCGTGAGGCCGCGGCCCTGCAGGAGGCGATGCGCCTCGGGGTGGTGGATTTCATCTTGAAACCCGTGGTGTTCGAGCGACTGCGCGACACCCTCGACAAATACTGCCAGAGCCGCGCCGCCCTGGCGGCTCTGGCGGACATCGATCAACAGGCGGTGGATGCGCTCTTTGGCACCCCGCTGCAGCAGGTGGCGGCGGGCGGCCTGCCGAAAGGAATAGATGCCCTCACCCTGCAAAGGGTGCTGGCAGCCCTCAATCAGCAGGGGGCCAGCGCCGAGGAGATAGGCAGCCGGGTCGGGGTGAGTCGCACCACGGCGCGCCGCTACCTGGAGTTTCTGGTGGGCCAGCAGCTCGCGAGCCCCGAGCTCGAATACGGCACCGTCGGGCGGCCGGAGCGGCGCTACCGCCAGCGTTGAGTGGCCGGTTCCAACCCAAAAAAAGAGCGCCTGTTGGCGCTCTTTTTGTGATGTCTCGGATCAGGTCGGGTCGGATTGCAGGGTTGCCACCGGCGTACGACGGGCCTGCCACCACTGCCAGAGCGGCAACAGCAGCATCACCAGGGTGACCAGGGTGAAACCCAGTGTGATGGGGCGCTCCCACAGGAAGCTCAGGGAGCCGTCGTTGATCACCAGGGCCCGGCGCAGGTTGTCTTCCAGCATGCCCCCCAGGATGAAGCCGAGCAGCATGGGGGCCATGGGGAAGTCCAGCAGGCGCAGCCCTATGGCCACCAGGGCCACCAGCACCATCACATAGATGTCCATGGTGTTGAAGGAGACCAGATAGACCCCGATGAGCGAAAACAGCAGCACCATGGGGATGAGCACGGGGCGAGGTACCTGCAGTACCTTGGCCAGGTAGGGAATGAGCGGCAGGTTGAGGATCAAGAGCACCACGTTGCCCAGATACATGGAGATGATCACCGACCAGAATACATCCGGGTGCTCCATGAAGAGGCGCGGGCCGGGCTGGATGCCATAGGCGATGAGGGCCCCCAGCATCAGGGCCGTGGTACCTGAACCCGGGATCCCCAGGGTCAGCAACGGCACGAAGGCCCCGCTGGAGGCGGCGTTGTTGGCCGCTTCCGGCGCGGCTATGCCGGTCAGGCTGCCCTTGCCAAACTCGTCCCGCTTGCCCTTGCGGGCGAAGTTGCGCTCGGCCCCATAGGCCATGAAGGAGGCGATGGTGGCACCGGCCCCCGGCAGTACGCCGATGAGGAAACCCAGCACAGAGGAGCGGGCGATGGGGGGCGCTATCTCCTTCACCTCGTCCCGGCTCAGCTTGAGGGAGCCGAGCTGTTGCATCTTGCTCGCCTCCTCCTTGCTGGTGTCTTTGCCCGGGCGCAGCACCGTCATCAGGATCTCCGCGAGGGCGAAGGTGGCCATAGCCAGCAGCAGGAAGGAGAAGCCATCGCGCAAGTCCGGCAGACCGAAGGTGAATCTGTCCACCCCGACGCTGCGATCGATGCCGACGGTGGAGATCATGATGCCAAACAGCGCCATGATCAGTGCCTTTAGCACCTGGCCCTTGCCGGCGAAGGCCGCCACCGCAGAGAGCCCGAGCACCATGAGGGCGAAGTAGTCCGCCGACTGGAAGGCGAGGGAGACTTTGGCGAGCAGCGGCGCCGCCACCATCAGGAAGATGGCCGACAGGGTGCCACCGACGAAGGAGGCGTAGGCGGCGATGGCCAGTGCCTTGCCTGCATACCCCTTGCAGGCCAGCGGATAGCCGTCGATGGCGGTGATCATGCTGGCGGAGCAGCCCGGGGTGTTGATCAGGATGGAGGCGGTGGAGCCGCCGAACATGGAGCCGTAATAGACCCCGGCCATCAGGATGATGCCGGAGGCCGGATCCAGCCCGTAGGTGATGGGGATCATCAGGGCGATGGCGGTGACCGGCCCCAGCCCTGGCAGCATGCCGATGAAGGTGCCGACGAAGCAGCCGACCACCACCATGAAGAGGTTGATGGGCATCATGGCGGTGCCGAGCCCTTGCAGGATTCCGTCTAACATGGGTTCTCCTTATCCCAGCAACTGGGTGAACAGCCGACCCGGCTCGAGGTAGACATTGAGCCCCTTGGTGAGCAGGGCCCAGAAAATGAGGGTGAAAGGGATGCTCACCTTGCAGGCAAAGGCGAGGCTCTGTTCGCCCATCAGCAGGATCCCCCCGATCAGGAACAAGATGGTGGCGACGAGGAAGCCGAGCCAGCCGAGGGCGAGGCCGTAGACCAGCATCAGCCCCAGCAGGGCGAATACCAGCCGCCAGTTGCCGGACTCCTTGCCCAGTGGTTCTCCCCCCGCTGAGCAGATCAGCAACAGGGAGAGCAGGACCCCGGCTCCGGCCAGGGCATAGGGCAGGGTGCTGGCGGTAAAGGGTTCATATTCGTCCCCCGGGTAGCCGGGGATCTGGGTGGCGTGATAGCCGTAGGCGAGGGAGAGCAGCAAAAACAGCAGCCCCCCGAACCGTTCCTTGGTCAGTCGCATGATGACTCCGATGGGCGGGCCTGGCCCGCCACAGGCTGAGGGTTACTTGATGAAGCCGAGCTCGCGCATCAGGCCGCCAATTTGTTGCTCCTGGCTGTTGAGAAAAGCCGTGAACTCGGGGCCGGATTGATACTGGTTGATCCAGCTATTGCGCGCCCGCACCGCTTCCCACTCCGGTTTGTCGTACATCTGCTTGAGCAGGGCGGCGAACTCGGCGGATTTCTCCGGGCTGATGCCGGGGGAGGCGAAGTAGCCGCGCCAGTTGGCAAACACCGTGGGGTTGCCCTGCTCGGAGAAGGTGGGTACCTGGCTGGCATCCGGCATGCGCTCGGGGGCGGTGACGCCGAGGATCCGCATCTGACCGGACTTGACCGCCTCCATCGCCTCGCCAAAGCCGGTGGAGAGCACCTGGGTTTCCCCCGCCAGTACCGCCGCCATGGCGCTGCCACCGGCGTCATAGGCCACGTAGCGCAGCTTGCCGGCATCGGCCCCCGCATTCTTGAAGGTCATGGCGGCCACCAGGTGATCCAGACTGCCACGGGCGGAGCCACCGGCAATCTTCACCTTGGCTGGGTTCGCCTCATAGGCGGCCAGCAACTGGGCCCAGTTCTGATAGGGGGAGTCCAGCGGTACCGCCAGCGCCTGATAGTCGGCGATGATGGCGGCCACCGGGGTAAGATCCCGGAAGGATTGCGGCAGTTCCTTGGAGAGGGATTTGACGATGATGGGGGTGGAGTTGACCATCAGGGTCTCGTCGGACTGGGCCGAGGTTTCGATCAGATGGGCGATGGCCTTGGCACCGCTACCGGCCGAGATGTTCTGGTAGGAGGCGGTGGTGATGAGGCCGGACTTGGTCAGTGCCTCGCCGGTGCCACGGGCCGTGTTGTCCCAGCCGCCGCCGGCGCCACCCGGGATCAGGAAGTGGACTTCGTCTATCTTGGCCTGGACGCCGAGGCTGGCGCCCAGCAGGCAGCAGAGCAGAGTGTGCTTGAAGGTTCCTTGCAACATGATGTTCTCCTTGTGATTGTTGCAAAGAGGTTAATTAATGGTGTGTGGTTGGAAAACAATCTGGCCGTAATGGCTATTAAGGCTGTTGTGCCCATTCTGTTCATTCTGGTCATGGGGAGGGAGGGAACCCGCCGCCAAGAGGGAGGGGTGCTGAACTAGACGCGGGGCTCGCCTCTGGTGAAGAGAGGGGCCCCGCCCGTGGTTGGTGCTGGCCTGAGTCGCTTATGATTTCTTTGCCGCCGAGACCTTCTCTTGCTGCTGGAGGGCTTCGCTGGCCTTCTGTCTCAGTTGCATCTGTTCCATCACCAGCTTGTAGGCGATGTAGTACTTGTAGATATTGCCCACATAGGTGACTGTCTCGGGGCCAATTTTCTCCGCCGCCACGTATTCGACATTGTGGAACCAGACGTTGGGATCCATGCCCCGTTTCTTGGTCTCGGCTCTCAGTCTGGCGACCCGGGCGGGGCCGGCGTTGTAGGACGCGAAGGAGAAGAGGGCCTTGTCGAGGGCGGTCATGGGCTCGTCGGCATAATAGTGATCGATCATCCAGCGCATGTATTTGGCGCCCCCGTGGATGTTGGGCTCGAGTTGGCGAATGTCGCCCACCTTCAGCCCCTTGCCGGTGGCGGGCATGATCTGCATGATGCCGATGGCGCCGACATGACTGCGCGCCTTCTGGTTCAGGGCCGACTCCTGATAACCCTGAGCCGCCATCAACAGCCAGTCCACGTCATAGCGGTCGCCATACTCGCGAAACAGCTCCACTACCTGCAGGAACTTCTTGCGTTCGGCGGCGGCGTCAGCGCTCTTGACGAACTTGTTCTGCTTGAGATAGCGGGCCAGGATCTCTTCCCCCGTTGCCTTGCCCCGTATCGCCTTGATCTGCTGATTGAGCATGGCGAGCAGCTTGGGACTCTCCTTGCGCACTGCCCAGGCGATGACGCCCCCTTCCCGGAACACCGGGGTCTCATGGATGGTTATCTTGGGGAAGATCTTCTGCCAGAAGCGGGCCTTGTGTTCATCCATGACGATGAAGGGCAGCAGACCCGCATTGACCATCTCCACCAGATCTTCATCTTCGAGCACCTCCGAGGCTGGCTGGATGTCGATGAGGGGCTCTCCCGCCTCCTTGCGAGCCTGGTTATAGGCCATCAGGCTCTCGAAATAGCTGGAAGAGGGTCGTACGAAGATGGTTTTGCCCCCCAGATCGGCGGCGCTCTCCACCTTGGGAGAGTGGGGACCGGAGATCAGCAGTTCGCGCACGTTTTCAAGCAAAGGGTCGGTGAACTCCACCCCCTGTTGCTTGCGCTTGTCCGTGATGGTGAGGTTGGCGGCGGCGATATCGCCCTTGCCTTCGATGAGGGAGGCCAGCAGGGCTTCCCGGGCCACGGGAATGAAGACGATATGAACCTTGAGGTGGCGCTTGATGGCCTTGTCCTTGCGCAACTGCTCGTTGAGGCGTTTCTCCACCTGGATAAAGGCATCATAGGTGACGCCCCGCTGCACCCCCTTGTGGATGAAGTAACCGGTCTTGTTGTAGGTGGTCAGCACCCGAATGGTGCGCCTCTCCAGCATGGCGTCGAAATCCCCCAGCATGGGTTTGGCGAGCTCAGCGCTGTCAAAAGCCAGGGCGCTGCGCTCCTCTTCTTCCTCGACGGTGGCCTTTTTCTCTGGCTCGGCGCTCCAGACCGGTGCCAGAGAACAAAGCACCCAGACCATGACAATCCATAGGCGTTTCATGATGTTCACCTCACTCGTTTTACTGAGTGTAAGTGGGGCGCAAGGGACGCTTTAGCTCTTTGAGTTTCAACGGAGCCAGCCGATAGCACGATTGTTACTATCCAGAGGCACGTGTCATTTGAGGGTGAAAGGACGGTCAGCCCTGTAATGGAAGAGGGAGCCCTCGGGCTCCCTCTGTGAGGATTGCATCGGTCTTATGAGTGGCTAGAACCAGAAGCCGATGATGAAGGAGCCTGCCAGAGTCAGCATCACGTTGGCCACCGCATAGGTGCCGGCGTAGCCGAGCGCCGGAATCGAGCTGTTGGCGGCCTCGTTGACCACATCCATCGCCGGGGCGCAGGTACGGGCACCCGTGATGGCCCCGAGCAGCAGGGCTGGGTTCATTTTGAGCACCCAGACCCCGAACAGATAGCCCACCAGCACCGGCAAGGTGGTCACCAGCATGCCGGAGAAGAGCACCACCATCCCCACCTCGCTCAGGTGGTCGAGGATGCCGCCACCGGCTTTGAGGCCCGTGCTCACCATGAAGACGGCGAGGCCGAGATCCTTGGCCAGGCGCAGCGCGCCCGGCGGCACATAGCCGACGGTGGGGTGGTTGGCCCTCAGGTAACCCATCAGTATCCCTGCCAGCAAGAGGCCGACGGCGTTGCCGAGGCCGAACTCTATCTGGCCGAACACCAGGGAGACGGAACCGATGAGCAGACCGAGCACGAAGAAGGTGGTGAAGGCCACCAAATCTGTGGTCTGACTGTGGATGCTGATGAAGCCGATCTTGTTGGCCAGCAGCTTGACTCTCTGCTTCTCGCCGCTGATCTGCAGCACGTCGCCTTTTTGCAACATGATGTTGCGATCGAACGGCATCTCGATCTGGGAGCGCACCACACGGTTGAGGAAGCAGCCTTTCTCGGTCAGGTTGAGCTCCACCAGATGGCGGCCCACCACGGCGTCGTTCTTCACCACTATCTCTTCGGTGACGATCTGCAGGTCGAGCAGGTTGCGGTCAAACACCTCCTTGCCGTTGCGGTAGTTGACGTCGAGCTTCTCGTGGCTCTCCGGATAGCCGACCAGGGCGATCTCGTCCCCCTCCTGGATGACGGCGTCGCCGTCCGGGCTCGCCAGAATGCCGTTGCGGCGGATCCGCTCCACGTAACAACCGGTGTGGGGGTAGATGCCGGTTTCGCGCAGGGTGCGACCGCCGATCCAGGCGGCGAGCTCCGGACCGACGCGATAGGCGCGAATGATGGGCAGATAGGTCTTGCGGCTCTCGCTGTCGGAGAGTCCCCGCTCGCGGGCTATCTTTTGCGCCTCTGTATTGAGATCGAGCCGCGCCATTGAGGGGAGATAGCGCACCACCAGCATCAACCCCACCAGGCCCACCAGGTAGGTCAGGGCGTAGCCTATCCCCATGTTGTCGAGCACGGGTTGCATGTCGGTGCCGTGGGGCAGATTGAGCAGGCCGCTGCGCAGGGCATCCTGGGCCCCCACCAGTGCCGGGGTCGAAGTCAGCGACCCCGCCAGTATCCCCGCCGCCATGCCGGGTCCCAGGTTGAAGAACTTGGCCAGTCCCACTGTCAGCAGCAAGGCGGTCAGCAGGATCACCAGGGTCAGGGTGATGTAGTGGATGCCGTCGCGCAGGAAGACGCTGAAGAAGTGAGGGCCCGCCTCGATCCCCACACAGAAAATGAACAGCATGAAGCCGACGTTCTCGGTGGAGGTGGAGAACTGGAACCCCATCTGGCCAAACAGCAGGGCGGTGAACAGCACCCCTATGGTGTTGCCAATCTGGAAGTTGCCGATGCGTACCTTGCCCAGCAGCAGGCCGAAGGCCAGCACCACGAACAGCAGCAGAGAGTCGCTTTGATGTAGCAGTGTCACGAAATCTATGGTCATGCCCGGAAAAACCGAGGAAAAAAGTGGGGCAGATATTGTGCCGGATCCCTCACCAAGAAAGAAGCGCGAAAGCGGATTAACAGCCAGTTAAGTGCTGGTCTCTCCGGGGCGGGGAGCGATGCGCGGGCGACTTGGGGAAAATACCTCTATTTTGCGCTGCTTTTCCCGCTGTCAATGAGTGATTTCTGCTGTCGGCGGGGGAGGGCGTGACAGCCCTGTGGACAATTTATTACCTGCTGCGCAGGAGGCGATTGAGCATGATTTTCAGCATTTTTGACTGGGGTGGTTATAGGGATGCAAAGGAATCCTTTTTTCCGTTCGGTTGAGGCTGACCCATGGCACGGGGCATGGCGAAAAAAAAGCGGGAGAAAGAGGATGTCTCGCCCCCGCCCGACCCATTTAGGGGGGAGGGCAAAAACAGGAGAAAATGGGGGGTGAGGAGTTTTACCTTGCCAAAGCGGAGACAATTGCTGCCAACCTAGGCCTGCATTGGGTTTGGCACACTTACCCACAGAAACTGTGGATAACCCTGTTCATGAAACTTGGTGATCAGCCTGCAAGCCGCGCCAATACTGGGGTGCAAGCGCTGTTCAAAAAATACCGGCAAAAAAATGTTTCTATAAAAATCAAATAGTTATACGCAGCAGAACAAAACGCTGCTGGTCAGGAACCGGGGATCAAAGGGGGAGTGCGCCGCGAGGGACGGCTTGTGCATTAAAATTGGCAGAGGAAAGCACTAAAGTGGATAACTTGCACCGAGATGGTGAGGAATTGGCTCCCCCGACTGGACTTGAACCAGTGACATACGGATTAACAGTCCGCCGTTCTACCGACTGAACTACGGGGGAACATCAGGCAAGGAGGAGCATCATACAGAGGTCGCATTTCGGGGTCAATAGCCGTCAGGGCAGGAGAGCGGATACCCAGGCCTGCCAACTCGGGGTACACTGCTCTCTTGCCGTTTTTTGTCGGGAGTCGTCATGAATAAGCCTTTCAAGCTGGCCAGCCAGTTTCAACCCGCGGGGGATCAGCCTGCGGCCATCGCCCGCCTGCTCGATGGCATCGAGTCCGGCCTCGCTCACCAGACTCTGCTCGGGGTGACCGGGTCGGGCAAGACCTTCACCATGGCCAACGTTATCGCCACCCTGAATCGCCCGACCATGATACTGGCTCCCAACAAGACCCTGGCCGCCCAGCTCTATGGGGAGATGAAGGAGTTCTTCCCCGAGAACTCGGTGGAGTACTTCGTCTCCTATTACGACTACTACCAGCCGGAAGCCTATGTGCCGACCACGGACACCTTCATCGAGAAGGATGCCTCCATCAACGATCACATCGAGCAGATGCGGTTGTCAGCCACCAAGGCGCTGCTGGAGCGGCGCGACGTGGTGATTGTCGCCTCGGTATCGGCCATCTACGGTCTGGGGGACCCTCAGGCCTACCTCAGCATGATGCTGCACCTGAAGGTGGGGGATGTGATCAACCAGCGGGATATCCTGCGCCGCCTCGCCGAGCTGCAATACACCCGCAACGACATGGCCTTCCAGCGCGGCACCTTCCGGGTGCGGGGGGAGGTGATCGACATCTATCCGGCGGAGTCGGACAAGCTGGCACTGCGGGTGGAGCTGTTTGACGAGGAGGTGGAGCGGCTCTCCCAGTTCGATCCCCTGACCGGTGCCATCGAGCAGACCGTGGTGCGCTACACCATCTACCCCAAGACCCACTACGCCACGCCGCGCGAGACCATTCTGGGTGCCATCGATCACATCAAGGAAGAGCTCAAGGGACGCCGCGAGCAGTTGCTCTCCCTCAACAAGCTGGTGGAGGAGCAGCGCATCAGCCAGCGCACCCAGTTCGACATCGAGATGATGCAGGAGCTGGGGTACTGCTCCGGTATCGAGAACTACAGCCGCTATCTGTCGGGGCGTGCCCCCGGCGAGCCGCCGCCCACCCTGTTTGACTACCTGCCGGGGGATGGTCTGCTCATCATCGACGAGTCCCACGTTACTGTGCCGCAGATAGGCGCCATGTTCAAAGGGGATAGATCCCGCAAGGAGACCCTGGTGGAGTACGGCTTCCGGCTCCCCTCGGCGCTGGACAACAGACCGTTGAAGTTTGACGAGTTCGAGGCCCTGATGCCCCAGACAGTGTTCGTCTCGGCGACCCCCGGCCCCTACGAGCTGGAGAAGTCCGGCGGCGACGTGGTGCAACAGGTGGTGCGTCCCACCGGCCTGCTGGATCCCGAAATCGAGGTGCGCCCCGTCACCACCCAGGTGGACGATCTGCTCTCCGAGATCCGGCTACGGGTGGCGGTGGAGGAGCGGGTGCTGGTCACCACCCTCACCAAGCGGATGGCGGAAGACTTGACCGAATACCTGGCGGATCACGACGTGCGGGTGCGTTACCTGCATTCGGACATCGACACAGTGGAGCGGGTGGAGATCATCCGTGATCTGCGCCTCGGCAAGTTCGACGTGCTGGTGGGCATCAACCTGCTGCGAGAAGGGCTCGACATGCCGGAGGTCTCCCTGGTGGCCATCCTGGATGCGGACAAGGAGGGCTTCCTGCGCTCCACCCGTTCCCTCATTCAGACCATAGGCCGCGCGGCACGCAACCTCAACGGCAAGGTGATCCTCTACGGCGACACCATCACCAACTCCATGAAGGTGGCCATCGAGGAGACCGAACGGCGCCGTGCCCTGCAGCATGCCCACAACCTTGAACACGGCATCACGCCTATGGGCCTCAACAAGTCGGTGGGGGACATGATGGACATGGGTGGCAGCCGCACCGCTGGCAAACCCGGCAGAGGCAGTCGCAAGGCGGCCGAGCCGCAAGGGGAGTACCATGCCCGCTCCGCCAGCGAGATCGCCAAAGAGATCAAGCGGATGGAAGAGCAGATGTTCCAGCATGCCCGGGATCTGGAGTTCGAGCAGGCCGCGGCCATGCGGGATCAGATCCAGCGGTTGCGCGGCGAGTTGATCGAGTCATGAGTGGCAAGCGTTGGTTGATCTGGCGGCGCCTGCGCCGCCTCTATGCCGGTTTTCGCCACCCGGACACCCCCTGGTGGGCCAAGGGACTGGTGATCCTCATCCTCGTCTATGGCATCAGCCCGGTGGATCTCATTCCGGATCTGGTGCCCTTCGTGGGTTGGCTAGACGACGTCAGCCTGCTGCTGTTGCTGCTCTGGGGGTGGGAGTCCTGCCTGCCCGCAACGGTCAGGCAGGGGCTGGATACCCTGGAATGAAGGGCGAAGCGATACCGCAGATTGTCGGTTGCAAGGCATTGGCGTAGACTCCACGCCGTTCACTTCATGGGTATGAGAAAATGGATCTGATCCTGTTTGCAATCGACTTTATTCTGCACGTTGACGTGCACCTGAAAGAGCTGTTCGAGCACTATGGCATCTGGGTTTACGCCATCCTGTTCCTCATCATCTTCTGTGAGACCGGCCTGGTGGTGACCCCCTTCCTGCCCGGCGACTCCCTGCTGTTTGCCGCAGGCGCCCTCACCGTGGGCAGCGTGCTGGATGTGCATACCCTGGCGGGGGTGCTGATCATCGCAGCCGTGCTCGGCAACGTGGTGAACTACACCATAGGCCACTTCTTCGGGGATCAACTGTTCCGCAATCCCGATTCGAAGATCTTCCGTCGCGACTATCTGGTCAAGACCCACGCCTTCTATGCCAAGCACGGCGGCAAGACCATCATCATCACCCGTTTCCTGCCCATAGTGCGTACCTTTGCCCCCTTCGTGGCGGGCATGGGAGCCATGACCTACCCGCGCTTCTTGGCGTTCAACCTGATTGGCGGCTTGCTGTGGGTATTGTCGTTCGTCTATGCGGGCCACTTCTTCGGCAACCTGCCGGTGGTGCGTCACAACTTCACTCTGCTCATCTTCGGCATCATTGCCATCTCGCTGCTGCCCATGGTCGTTGGCATGGTGAAGGCCAGGATGAGCACTGCCAAGGCAGGATGAAGGTGTGTTAAAGAAGGTCGCGTGCTGCAGAGTCTGCGATCACAAGAAAGGGGAGCCATTATGGCTCCCCTTTTCGTTATCCGAGTTTGTCTCTGTCTGAACCCGGCATTGCTGGTTTGACTGCGACAACGGTACTCAAACCGCGACCACTACAAACATCAGCAGGCGGCGACGCTGGTCACCAACCCGATGAAGAGATCATGGAGGCGCGGGAGCAGGGGTTGGGCAAGGACTGGGTGCAGCTGATCGGGCATCAGATGAAAAGGGAGCCGATGGCTCCCTTTTTGATGCGTCTTATATGGCATTGTCAGCGTCAGCGTCAGTTGCAGCAGCGGCCCTTGACCAGGTTGCCGATGGCGACCACGACGAACACCAGCAGGTAGGCGGCGAAGATGAGTACCAGCCACTGCGGCATGGAGAAACTCAGGAACTGCCAGCTGATCTCGCTGCAATCGCCGTCCGGGAAGAAGAGCCAGGGCACCCACTGATCGAGGGGCGCCCAGCTTGGGAAGTCGACAAAGCCTTCGCACACATTGAAGGGGGAGGGGTTCACCTGGTAATCCACATGCTTGAGCGCCAGTTTCAGGCCCCAGAAGGCACTGTAGCCCCACAGCAGCATGGCGCTCCAACGGAGATACCACTTCTCTGGCGCCACCATGCCGAGCAGGCCGGCAGCGAACACCCCGAGGATGGCGATCCGCTCATAGATGCACATCACGCAAGGGTGCAGACCCAGCACGTGCTGAAAGAAGAGGGCACACAGCTCGAAGCAGAGAGCCGACGCGGCCAACGAGCCCCAGGCCAGACGATGGCTGGCAATACGGCGAAGAAACTCGATCATCTGATTGATCTCACAGAGAAAAATAGTGGCTGAATTAGAGCAGAGCCCCATTTAAAAAGAAAGGGGCCTTATGGCCCCTCGCGTCATCAGTGTGCCGCCGGTACCAGGGTTGGCACGGCGCCACCCTGCGTCAGCCAGCCGGCCTGGTAGAACCATTCGGTGGCAGGGGCGAGCAGTTGTTCCACCGCAAAGAAACCCACCAGCCCCAGCACCAGGGTGTAGGGCAGAGCCATCCACACCATGCGGCCATAGGAGAGGCGCAGCAGCGGCGCCAGCGCCGAGGTGAGCATGAACAGGAAGGCCGCCTGGCCATTGGGGGTGGCCACCGACGGCAGATTGGTCCCCGTGTTGATGGCCACCGCCAGCAGATCGAAATGTTCGCGGCTGATGGCGCCATTGAGCAGGGCGGTCTTCACCTCGTTGATGTAGACGGTGCCGACGAAGACGTTGTCGCTCACCATGGAAAGCAAGCCGTTGGCCAGATAGAAGAGGGCGAGCTGATCCTCGGGTTTGGCAGCCAGCACCCACTGGATCACCGGCTTGAACAGCTGTTGATCGATGATCACCGCCACCACGCTGAAGAAAACGGTGAGCAGGGCGGTGAAGGGCAGCGCCTCATGGAAGGCCTTGCCGAGAGAATGCTCTTCGGTGACGCCGGTGAAGGACGTCGCGAGCACAATGACAGTCAGGCCGATCAGGCCCACCGCCGCCAGATGCAGAGCCAGACCAGTGATCAGCCAGATGGCGATAGCCGCCTGGACCAGCAGCTTGGCCTTCTCTTGCGGGCTGCGCTCGGCATCTTCATCGCGCTCATAGGCTTCCATGATATGGCGCACGGGCTCTGGCAACTTGGTGCCATAACCGAACCAGCGGAATTTCTCCACCAGGATGCAGGTGAGCAGACCGCAGAAGAAGACGGGGATGGTGACTGGGGCCATGCGAATGGCAAATTCACCGAAATGCCAGCCCGCCTGCTCACCGATGATGAGGTTCTGGGGCTCGCCGACCAGGGTGCAGACGCCCCCCAGGGCGGTGCCGATGGCGGCGTGCATCATCAGGCTGCGCAAAAAGGCACGAAACTCGTTCAGGTGCTGGCGAGACAGCTCATCGATCCCTTCGTCATCCTGATGCAGATTTCCGGACTCATCGCTCGAGGCCACCTTGTGGTAGATGGCGTAGAAACCGGTGGCGACGCTGATCACCACGGCGATCACGGTCAGGGCGTCGAGGAAGGCGGACAAGAAGGCCGAGACCAGGCAGAAGGCGAGGGAGAGCAACGTCTTGGAATGGATGCGGACCAGCATCTTGGTGAAAACGTAGAGCAGCAGCTGTTTCATGAAATAGATGCCAGCCACCATGAACACCAGCAACAACAGCACTTCGATGTTGGCAACCAGCTCATGCTTGATCTGGTTCGCCGAGGTCATGCCGATGAGCACGGCCTCTATGGCCAGCAGGCCACCGGGTTGCAGCGGGTAACACTTGAGCGCCATGGCCAGGGTGAAGATGAACTCGACGACCAGCAACCAGCCAGCCAGGAAGGGATCCACATGGAAGACGATCGGATTGATCAGCAGGAATATGACGATGGCAATCTTGTACCACCGTGGAGCATTGCCCAAAAAATTCTTTGCAAAAGCGCGCCCTAGGCTGATTGGCATAATGATGGTTCTCTGTTTTGTTGTTGGTATCTGCGTCTATGCAGTCGAGCCCGACTCGACCCGAACATCCGGATATTCACCTTTATCAAATTGATTGCACATGATTTTAATCAAGGGAGCGCTAACTATAAATAACGCCACGATGCTTGCCCAGTGGCGAGGCGCCGATATCACCATCATTTGGTCTTGGTTGGCTCCAGTCATGTTATCGCATACATATTTTTAACAAAAAGATCCGGTTAATGTGAGCAGAGGACTGACCTTCTGCTTGCCAGCATGACCGGCTTTGCTATTATTCGTGAGCCTTTTTACGTACTACAACAGAGTCACTACATGGTCATAAAAGCGCAAAGCCCTGCCGGGTTTGCCGAGGAATACATCATCGAGTCCATCTGGAACAATCGCTTTCCTCCAGGATCCATTCTACCGGCGGAACGCGAACTGTCCGAGCTGATTGGCGTGACTCGCACTACCTTGCGCGAAGTGCTGCAGCGCCTTGCCCGCGATGGCTGGCTCACCATCCAGCATGGCAAACCGACCAAGGTCAACAACTTCTGGGAAACCTCGGGCCTCAACATCCTGGAGACCCTGGCACGGCTCGATCAGGACAAGGTGCCGGATCTGGTGGCCCAACTGCTGTCGGCTCGCACCAACATCTGCACCATCTTCATCCGTGGCGCCATTCGCAACAACCCGGAGCAAGCCGCCGAGATCCTGCGCGGGGCCGATGAGGTCGACAATTCGGCTGAAGCCTATGCCGAGTTCGATTACCGCCTGCATCACCAGCTCTCGTTTGCTTCCGGTAATCCTATCTATGCCTTGATCCTCAACGGGTTCAAGGGGTTGTACAGCAGGGTCGGACGCTATTACTTCTCCGACAAGCAGGCGCGCGAGACAGCGGATGCCTACTACAAGACGCTGCTGGGCTTGGCCGAGACCAAGAATCACGAGGCCGTGTTCATGACGGTGCGTCAGTACGGTATCGAATCGGGCAAGTTGTGGACTCGTCTGCGCCAGGACATGCCGAGCAACCTGTGCGATAACTGATGAAGATCACCAGAAAAAACGCGCCGAATGGCGCGTTTTTTTATGCTTTTTGTCTGCCTATCAGGTCAGACTTTTGCGATCCGGGCAGCGCCCTATGATGTCTGCGGTGAGCTCGCCGTTATCCTGCTCCAGCACCACATCGAATCCCCACAGCTGGTGCAGATGCTTGAGCACCTCGTGCCGCGACTCGCCAAGGGGGATACGGTTGTGGGGGACATAACGCAGGGTGAGTGAGCGATCTCCCTTCACCGCCACGTTGTAGACCTGAATGTTGGGCTCCAGATTGCTCAGGTTGTATTGGGCAGACAGGGTGTTGCGTACCAGACGGTAACCCTCCTCGTTGTGGATGGCGGAGACCTTGAGGTAGTTCTTCAGATCGTCGTCATCAATGGCAAACAGCTTCATGTCACGCATCACCTTGGGACTGAGGAATTGGCTGATAAAGCTCTCGTCCTTGAAGTTCTGCATGGCGAAGTGCAGGGTGTCGACCCAGTTGGTGCCGGCGTAATCGGGGAACCAGTATCTGTCCTCCTCGGTCGGGTGTTCGCAGATGCGGCGCAGGTCGGTGAACATGGCAAAGCCGAGGGCATAGGGGTTGATCCCCGAGTAGTAGCGGCTGTTATAGGGGGGTTGGTACACCACGTTGGTGTGGCTGTGCAGCACCTCTATCATGAAGCGATCGCTGATCTTCCCTTCGTCATACAGGTGATTGAGGATGGTGTAGTGCCAGAAGGTGGCCCACCCCTCGTTCATCACCTGAGTCTGTTTCTGCGGGTAGAAGTACTGACTGATCTTGCGCACGATGCGCACCACTTCTCGCTGCCAGGGCTCCAGCAGAGGGGCGTTCTTCTCGATGAAGTAGAGGATGTTTTCCTGAGGTTCGGCTGGATAGCGTCTGTCCTCGATACCGGTTGCCTTGTGCTGCTTGGGCAGGGTGCGCCACAGTTCGTTAACCTGGGTTTGCAGGTAATCTTCCCGTGCCTTCTGGCGACGTTTCTCCTCTGCCAGGGAGATCTTCTGGGGCCGCTTGTAGCGATCCACCCCGAAGTTCATCAGGGCATGGCAGGAGTCAAGCAGGCGCTCGACGGCATCGATACCGTGTTTTTCCTCGCATTCGGTGATGTAGTTCTTGGCAAACAGCAGGTAGTCGATGATGGAGGAGGCATCGGTCCAGGCCTTGAACAGGTAGTTGTTCTTGAAAAAAGAGTTGTGGCCGTAGCAGGCGTGGGCCATCACCAGGGCCTGCATCGGCATGGTGTTCTCTTCCATCAGGTAGGCGATGCAGGGATCGGAGTTGATGACAATTTCATAAGCCAACCCCATCTGGCCGCGCTTGTAGTTGCGCTCGGTGTGGATGAAGCGTTTGCCGAATGACCAGTGCTGGTAGCCGATGGGCATACCGACGCTGGAGTAGGCATCCATCATCTGCTCGGCGGTGATCACCTCGATCTGGTTGGGATAGGTATCCAGCCGATAAAACTTGGCAACCCGGGCAATCTCCTGGTGATAGGTCTCCAGCAGATCGAAGTTCCAGTCAGGCCCATCGTCCAGCGGCGCTATTTTTCTCGCGGTTTCTACCATATGTGATCCCTCAAGCCGCTTGCTTCTTGAACAACTCCCGGAACACCGGATAGATGTCCTCAACCTTGCGAATATGTTCCATCGCGAAGTGGGGGTATTGGTCGGCCACCGACTCATACTCGTGCCACAGAGTCTGGTGAGCGCGGGTGGTGATCTCGATGTAGGAGTAGTAGCGCACCCGCGGCATGATGTCGCGCATCAGGATCTCCCGGCATTGCGGTGAGTCATCCGCCCAGTTGTCACCATCTGATGCCTGCGCCGCATAGATATTCCACTGGTTGGCCGGATAACGCTCGTTGATGATGTCGTTCATCATCTTGAGCGCGCTGGAGACGATGGTGCCGCCGGTCTCCTGGGAGTAGAAGAACTCGTGTTCATCCACCTCCTTGGCCTGGGTGTGGTGGCGAATGTAGACTACCTCGACGTTCTTGTAGGTCCGGCTCAGGAACAGATAGAGCAGGATATAGAAGCGCTTGGCCATCTCCTTGGTGGCCTGATCCATGGAGCCGGAGACATCCATCAGGCAGAACATCACCGCCTGACTGGAGGGCACGGGCCGTTTGACGAAGTTGTTGAACTTGAGATCGAAGGTGTCGATGAAGGGCACTGCCTCGATCCGCCGTTTCAGCTCCCTGATCTCTTTTTCGAGCTGTGCCATCTCGGCAAAATGTTCGTTGGGATCGACAGCCAGCAGGGCCAGCCGCTCCTCCAGCTCGTGCATCTGGCGCTTCTTGCCCGCCTGCAGCGCCATGCGCCGCGCCAGCGAGTTTTGCAGCGAGCGCACCACATTGATGTTGGCGGGCACCCCGTTGGAGGTGTAGCCAGCTCGGTAGGTCTTCATCTCCATCAGCTGGTTGAGCTGGGTCTTCTGCAACCGTGGCAGCTCCAGATCCTCAAACAGCAGATCAAGATACTCATCCTTGGAGATCTGGAACACGAAGTCGTCAGCGCCCTCTCCCTGATCCGAGGCCTGGCCTTCGCCTCCACCCTGACCGCTGCCCCCTCCCTTGGGGCGGTCAATCTTGTCACCGGAGACGAACTGATCGTTGCCCGGGTGCACCATCTCCCGTTTGCCGCCTTGGCCTTGATGGAAATGGGGTTCACCGATGTCCTTGGTCGGGATGCTGATGCTCTCGCCCTTGTCCACGTCCTGAATGCTGCGCTTGGAGACAGCATCCGAGACCGCTTGTTTGATCTGCTTCTTGTAGCGGCGGATGAAGCGCTGCCGATTGACAGCGCTTTTGTTTTTGCCGTTGAGCCTGCGGTCGATAAAATGCGCCATAACTCCCCCTTGAACACGGCAGGGTCAGGATGACTTGCGTACCCTGAGATACCATTCGGAGAGCAGACGCACCTGTTTGCGGGTGTAGCCTTTCTCCATCATCCGTTCGACAAAGTTATCGTGCTTCTTCTGCTCCTCGGCCGAGGTTTTGCTGTTGAAGGAGATAACCGGCAGCAGCTCTTCCGTGTTGGAGAACATCTTCTTCTCGATCACGGTGCGCAGCTTCTCGTAACTGGTCCAGTTGGGGTTACGGCCTGCATTGTTGGCCCGTGCACGCAGCACGAAGTTGACGATCTCGTTGCGAAAATCCTTCGGGTTGCTGATCCCGGCGGGTTTCTCAATTTTCTCCAGCTCACTGTTGAGCGACGACCGATCAAAGAGCTGGCCGGTCTCGGGATCACGGTACTCCTGATCCTGGATCCAGAAGTCGGCGTAGGTGACGTAGCGATCGAAGATGTTCTGCCCGTACTCTGAATACGACTCGAGATAGGCGGTCTGGATCTCCTTGCCGATGAACTCCACGTAGCGCGGGGTCAGATAGCCCTTGATGAACTCAAGGTAGCGATCGTGCAGCTCCTGCGGGAACTGCTCGCGCTCGATCTGCTGCTCCAGCACATAGAAGAGGTGGACAGGGTTGGCCGCCACTTCCGCATGGTCGAAGTTGAAGACACGGGAGAGGATCTTGAACGCAAAGCGGGTGGAGAGGCCGTTCATGCCCTCGTCGACACCGGCGTAGTCGCGGTACTCCTGATAGCTCTTCGCCTTGGGATCCGTATCCTTGAGGCTCTCGCCGTCATAGACCCGCATCTTGGAGTAGAGGCTGGAGTTTTCCGGCTCCTTGAGCCGTGACAATACCGAGAACTGGCCCAGCAGCTCCAGGGTGCCCGGGGCGCACTTGGCCTCGGTCAGCTCGCTGTTGAACAGCAGTTTCTCGTAGATCTTCACCTCTTCCGAGACTCGCAGGCAGTAGGGCACCTTGACGATGTATACCCGGTCGAGGAAGGCCTCGTTGTTCTTGTTGTTGCGGAACTGCTGCCACTCGGATTCGTTGGAGTGGGCAAGCAGGATGCCGTCGAAGGGGAGGGCGGAGAGCCCCTCGGTGCCGTTGTAGTTTCCTTCCTGGGTCGCGGTCAGCAAGGGGTGCAGTACCTTGATGGGGGCCTTGAACATCTCTACGAATTCCATCATCCCCTGGTTCGCCTTGCACAGCGCGCCTGAGTAAGAGTAGGCATCGGCATCATCCTGGGCATAGTGCTCCAGCATGCGGATGTCGACCTTGCCCACCAGGGAGGAGATGTCCTGGTTGTTGTCATCGCCAGGTTCTGTCTTGGCGATGGCAATCTGATCCAGGATGGAAGGGTTGACCTTCTCCACTTTGAATTTGGTGATGTCGCCGCCAAACTCATGCAGCCGCTTGGCCGCCCAAGGGGACATGATGGGCCTCAGGTAGCGGCGTGGGATACCGTACTCTTTTTCCAGGATCTCGCCGTCCTCCTCGATGTCGAACAGGCAGAAGGGGTGGTCGTTGACCGGCGATCCTTTGATGCGATAGATGGGCACTTTTTGCATCAGGGACTTGAGTTTCTCGGCCAGCGAAGATTTGCCGCCGCCAACGGGGCCGAGCAGATAGAGGATCTGCTTCTTTTCTTCCAGTCCCTGTGCGGAGTGTTTGAGGTAGGAGACGATCTGCTCGATGGCCTCTTCCATGCCATAGAAGTCTTTGAAAGCGGGATAGCGTGCGACGACGCGGTTGGAAAAGAGGCGGCTGAGGCGCGGATTGACGGAGGTGTCGATCATTTCCGGTTCGCCGATGGCAACCAGCAGTCGTTCGGCTGCGGAGGCGTAGCAGGATTTGTCCTGTTTGCACATATCCAGAAACTCCTGGATGCTGTACTCCTCCTCTCTGGCCTTCTCATACCGCTGTTGATAGTGCTCGAAGATGCCCATAACTTAGCCCTCGTTATAGTCGCTTACCCTGAAAAAGAGTGGATCACTACTTTTGTTCTGTTTACCTCTTAAGCCTAGTCAACAGCCCCCAGTAATCCATCGCATCATTGGTTTAAGTTTGTACGGGAGCTTCCCGATCCTCATGCGGGAAGAGGCAGCCAATGACATCTCTATGTTACTGACTGTTAAATTATTTTTGCCACGACAGTGATGCAAATGTCAAAGACATAAAAAATAAATGTTTGTGTGGCAGGTGCAGAAAATGATGGCTCCCGGGTTTGTGGAATCGAAGTGCAGGCGGGGCAAGGGTGGCAGGGGAGATGGGATGAATTTTCATTACGCTTACGTTAACGTAATGCTTGTTGTTTGGTGTTTAAGCTCTAATTTTTACATTGACGCTACATTCTGGCTGCTCTAGATTGGCCCTGTGTCGAGCAGTCATCGCTTTAGCAAGAGAGTGGGTGATTGTGCAGATACTAAGCTCTGTTTAAGCACGTTTCCGTTGGCTTGACCCTCGCATCCGCGAGGGTCTTATTTTTTCAGCGTCCGGCAAGCGGGTGATCAAGCGTCGGCAGGATAGATCGCCGACACCGCCGCCAGCACCTCGGCGAAGGGATGGGCCGCCAGCTGGCCAAAACCGGCCAGGTTTCTCGCCTTGATCCGGGTGGTCAGTGGGGTGGCGATACCGCACAGGAAGCGGGTCAGGATCCTGGGATGGCGCTGGTGACACAGGGCAATCAGAGGATCGCACCAGGCGCGCAAGCCGTGCTCGTTGGGCAAGCCCGGAGATGGCAGCGGCGGTAGCACGGCTATCTCCCCCCGGCAGACGGAGCAGTGACCACAGCGCTCGGGCGCCTCTTGATCGGCAAAATAGCGGGCCAGCTCATGGCTCAGGCAACGGGTCGAGGTAAAGAACCCCAGCAGGGCCTGCAGGCGTGCCAGCTCGCTCTGCTCTTTCTTTTCAAACAGTCCATGCAGCTCTTCGGCCAGTGCCGCCGGGTCGATATGCTGGTGCACGACTCGATACACCTCCGTCATCTGTTTGCTCTCCAGCTCGATCCAGCCCTGCTGCTGCAGATAGTCCAGCGCCGCCGCGGCGCGCTGTCGTTCCCCCTGATAACCCTGCCACAGTGCATCGAAGTCCATGGTGCACCAACTGCGCGCCTGGGGCGCACAGGCAAACAGCTGCTCCAGGAACTGACGGCGATCGGGATTGAAGCGGGCCAGGATCTCCCTTTTTTCCAGTACGAACTTGAAACGGTACTCGGCAAAGTAGCTGTAGGCCGGGGCAATGATCCCCGCCATCTCCAGATAGACCAGCAGGGTCTTGAGGGGCAGTTGGCGAATGTTGGTCTCGTTGGAGAGGCGCAGCAGGCTGAATTCCCACTCGGCACCGCTCTGTTGCAGGATCTGGAGCAAGCTCAGGATGGCCTCCCTGTCAGGGGTGTCCCCATAGACGAAGTTTTCCAGCACAGGCAACTGGGCGCGGCTCGCCAGCACCATGCAGCGGGAGGGGAGTCCGTCACGTCCGGCACGGCCTATCTCCTGGCTGTAGTTCTCGATGGATTTGGGCAGATCGTAGTGAATGACCCGGCGGATATCGGCCTTGTCGATGCCCATGCCAAAGGCGATGGTGGCGACGATGCAGTCGAGTCGGCCGGCCATGAAGTCGTGCTGGATCTGGCTGCGCAGGGCGGGATCCAGCCCCGCATGATAGGCACAGGCGCGGATGCCGATGGCCTGCAGCTGATCGGCGCACTGCTGCGCACTCTGTTGCAGGGTGACGTAGACGATGGTGGGGGCTGCGGGATCGCGGCGCAATTCGTCACGCAGCCAACCATCGCGGGCATTGCCGGCCAGCGGAATGACGGCGAGATCCAGATTGGGGCGATAGAAACCCGTCACCACCAGATCCTCGGCCTCGATGGCGAATTTGGCCTGCATGTCTGCCATGACCACCGGGGTGGCGGTGGCGGTGAGCAGCAGTACCTGGGGAATGGCGAGATCGCGGCGATGGTCCGGCAGCTTCAGGTAGTCGGGCCGAAAGTTGTGGCCCCATTCCGAGATGCAGTGCGCCTCGTCCACCACCAGCAGAGAGAGCGGCACCTGGGCGATGAAGCGGCGAAAACGCTCGTTCTTGAGGCGCTCCACCGAGATCATCAGGATCTTGAGCTGGCCGTCACTGGCCTGCTGCATCACCCGCCGACTCTCCTCGGGGGTCTGGCTGGAGTCCAGGGTGGCGGCGGCGATCCCCTTGCGTTGCAAGAAGGCGAGCTGATCGTGCATCAACGCGAGCAGGGGGGATATGACCAGGGTCAGATGGGGCAGTGCCAGCGCGGGCAACTGGTAGCAGAGGGACTTGCCTGCGCCGGTCGGGAAGATGGCCGCCGCACTCTTGCCGGCCAGCAGGCGGCTGATCACCGCTTCCTGGCCGGGTCGCAGCTGATCGAAGCCGAAGTGTCGGGTCAATAAAGAGGTGATCATGGCAACAGGCTCCAGTGCAAAGTGAGCGGCATGATACCACTCTCGCCCCCACATCGGCCGATGATAGGACTGGTTTGGTGACAATTTGACCGCGGTTGATATTGTGTTATCACATTGTTGTAGATTTTTTGTGAGGTAACCCTGATATTTTTCAGTGATTATGTGGAAAAAAACGGTGGCAGATGGGATATTCCTTGTCCGCAGCCCCACGCGTACTGGACAAACCCAGAAGAAGGTTTGCCAACGGCACCACCGTCCACAGGCCGGTGTCAATGCGCGCGGCAGGTTGCCAACAGGACTAATGATTCACGCACCATGAGTGCACAGGGACTATTTGATGACACAACAACACCCCCTCATAAAACTGGTCAACAGCACCAGTCTGGTTAGCCAGATCCTGGTCGGTCTGGTATTCGGTATCCTCCTTGCTATGTTCATGCCCGAATGGGCCAAGGCGGCGGGTCTGCTTGGCAGCCTGTTCGTCGGTGCCCTGAAGGCGGTCGCTCCGCTGCTGGTCTTCGTGCTGGTGATGTCGGCAATCATTGGTCACAAGCAGGGCCAGAAGACCAACATGAAGCCGATCTTGCTGCTCTATGTGCTGGGGACCTTCCTGGCCGCCGTGGTGGCCGTGATGGCGAGCTTCCTGTTCCCCTCCAACCTGCACTTGGTTGCCAGCACTGCCGAGATCACCCCGCCGGGCGGCATCACCGAGGTACTGCAGACCCTGCTGTTCAACGTGGTGACCAACCCGGTGAAGGCGCTGCTGGATGCCAACTACATCGGTATCCTGGCCTGGGCTATCGGCCTTGGCATCGCTATGCGTCACGCCAATGAGAGTACCAAGGCGCTGATTTCCGATGTGTCCCACGGGGTCTCTGCCATCGTCAAGGCGGTGATCCGCTGTGCCCCGCTCGGCATCCTGGGTCTGGTTGCCTCCACCCTGGCGGAAACCGGCTTCGATGCCCTGTTTGGCTATGCCCAACTGCTGGTGGTGCTGATCGGCTGCATGCTGTTCATCGCCTTCGTGGTCAACCCGCTCATCGTGTTCTGGAAGATCAAGCGCAATCCCTATCCGCTGGTGCTGACCTGCCTGAAAGAGAGTGGCGTGACCGCCTTCTTCACCCGCAGCTCTGCCGCCAACATCCCGGTCAACATGGCGCTGGCCGAGAAACTGCGTCTGCCGGAAGACACCTATGCGGTCTCCATCCCGCTGGGCGCCACCATCAACATGGCCGGCGCCGCCATCACCATCACCGTGCTCTCCATGGCGGCGGTGCACACTTTGGGGATGGAAGTGGATATGGCCACCGCCATTCTGCTCTCCGTGGTCGCCACCGTCAGTGCCTGTGGCGCCTCCGGCGTGGCTGGTGGCTCCCTGCTGCTGATCCCGTTGGCGTGCAGCCTGTTTGGCATCAGCAACGACATTGCCATGCAGGTCGTTGCCGTGGGCTTCATCATTGGGGTGCTGCAGGACTCCGCCGAAACGGCCCTCAACAGCTCCACCGACGTGCTGTTCACCGCGGCCGCCTGCATGGCCGAGGATGAGAGCCTGCTGGAAGCGGCCCCGCTGCCCAGCCGCGAAGCCTGATCCTCTTAGCTTTTCCCTAAATGCTGGCGCCCTCTTCGGAGGGCGCTTTTTATTGCCTGCGATTTCAGGCCAGCAACACTGGCTCCTTCCTGCTTCCCATCTGCCCGTTGCCGCCGTGGTGTCTCTCGTTCATGGGAGTATCGGCGCCTGCCTGCTAGGGCGGTCGCGCTATCCCTCTGGAAAGGAAGGGCAGCAGGGGCGGCGGGGTCCCTAGGCTCAGGCGCTGATGGGCAGCCAGCCGCCGTGCCGCTATCGCGGCAAGGCCTCAAGGCTCGTCAGCGGGCATATGGGCGCCGATCTGGAGCATCAGAGATTCTGCTCGCCACCGTTGCATCTGAGAGCGGGGCTGGCGAGCGACGGTATCCCGCGTATCGGATGCAAACCCAGACCCCTGCGGGGAGGCCCGAGGTGCCCGATGTAGGCGCGGTATAGCGCCCATCCTCTTGCACGGGAACCCGGCAAAGGGCTGGGGAAGGTCAGAAGGGAACATGGGTGGGGGCTCACTCGGCAGCATGGGGCAGCCAGGCTGCCATCCCTTTTGCCCACGGGCGGGATGTGAGGAAAGGGGCAGATTGCACGGGCGGCAACGCAGCAGGTGGCCGGTTGGGAAAGGTGGCTGATAGGGAAGATGGCCTTATCCAGGCCCTTGCCGAACCCGGTGCCCCGCAATGAAAACAGCCCGGCAAGCTGAGCCTGCCGGGCTGTGGGTCTCTGGCAGGGTCAACCGGCGATCCGGTTGACCCTGGCTATCGCAGGCGGGTTAGCCGACCAGTTGATAGAGGATGGCAGAGATGGCGATGAGGCCCATGGTTGCCACGAACACGTTGCTGATCTGGCCCTGGTATTTCGCCATGGCCGGGACGCGCTTGATGGCGTACATCGGCATCAGGAACAGGATGGTGGCGATGATGGGACCACCCAGGGATTCGATCATGCCGAGGATGGAGGGGTTGATCACGGCCACGCCCCACAGGGTCAGGATGAAGAAGGCAATGATGAACAGTTCGATCTTCTTGTGGTTCGGTTCCTTGCCGGAGGAGCGCATCTGCTGCATTACCATGCCCTTCAGACCTTCACGGGCACCCAGATAGTGGCCGAAGAAGGAGGAGACGATGGCCACGAAGGCAACCAGCGGACCGAAGTAGGAAATGATGGGGCTCGCATGCTGGTTGGCCAGGTAGGAGAGCACGGCAATGTTCTGGGACTTGGCTTCTGCCAGTTGGGCCGGTGTCAGGCTCATCACGCAGGAGAAGACGAAGAACATCACGAAGCCGAGCAGGATGAGCGCGGTGCGCTTCAAGATGGCATCGGACTTGGCGACGGCGTTGTCACCGTGATCACGGCGCTGGGCCAGGGCGAAGCTGGAGATGGCCGGGCTGTGGTTGAAGGAGAACACCAGCACCGGGATGGTCAGCCACAGGGTGGTGGCGAAATCCTTGGCAGAAGGCACCTGGGCCAGGGCGGCACCGGTCCAGTCCGGGATGAGGTAGAGGGAGATGCCCGCCAGAATGGCGATGAGCGGGTACACCAGGAACTCGGTGACCTTCAGCATCAGCTTCTCACCGGCCAGCATGACCGACATCATGGCCATGATCAGCACGATGGAGAGGATCCAGCGCGGCGGCGCCGTCATCTGCAGCTGGTTGACCAGGAAGCTCTCGACGGTATTGGTGATGCCCACGCCGTAGATCAGCACTATGGGGTAGATGGCAAAGAAGTAGAGCAGGGTGATTAATTTGCCAGCGCCTACGCCGAAATGCTCTTCCACCACTTCGGTGATGTCCGCATTTGGCTTCTTGGAGGAAAGCACGAAGCGCGCCAAGCCGCGGTGGGCCAGGTAGGTCATGGGGCCGACCAGCAGCGCCATCACCACCAGTGGCCAGAAGCCACCCATGCCAGCGTTGATGGGCAGGAACAGGATGCCGGCGCCGACGGCGGTGCCGAACAGGCTGATAACCCAGGTGGTGTCTTGTTTGCTCCAACCGCGTGATTGGACCGAGCTGATTCCTTGCTCCTGTGCGGCTGCAACGTCCTGTGCGCCAGTGACAGTATTGGACATGTGTCTCACCCCGAATGTGTGGTTTTAATTAGTCGGCGCAAGAATACTTTTTTTTTAATCAAAAATGTTGATCAGATTCACCTTTATGAGGCCGAAACCCGCACTTTCTTATGGAAATGTGATCAAAAGAATAAAAAATCAAAATTTATTTATCATATGCAGTGTTAGTTGAATGTTAATTGGATAATTTCTCACCTTGAAAGGTTATCAATATGTTGTCCTGACAGGTGCTGGGCCAGCTGGCGGATCATGCTGGCGGTGGCCCCCCAGATGAAGGAGTGTTGCCAGGGGATCCAATAGATGGTGTGGCGCTTGCCCGCCCTTGGGAGGGTCAGGGCGATGTGGTGGGCCGGATCCAGCACATGGCTGAGGGGCACTTCGAAGGCCTGCGCCACCTCATCGGGGCTGAGAGCAAGCCGATAGTCGGGGTCTATCATGGCCAGCACAGGCAGGACGTCATACAGGGAGATGGTGTTGAGCGGGGTGAGGCTGCCGATGACCCGGATCTGGGAGGCGGGGATCCCGAGCTCTTCATGGGTCTCTCGCAGGGCGGTGTGGATCAGGCTCTTATCTTCCGGATCCTGGCGTCCGCCGGGGAAGCTTATCTGCCCCGGGTGGTGGCGCAGGGTGGTGCTGCGGCGGGTCAGCAACAGGTGCAGCCCCTGGGGGCGCTCCACCAGGGGGATCAGCACAGCCGCCGGCTTGAGCCCCGCCAGCATCAGACGGTGGGCGGGGGCGGGGCGCTGCAACAGGAAGCGGGTCAGCAGCTCGGCGCGGTTCATCTCGATATCCATCTCGGTCCTGGTCTCCTTGGGGCGGGCGAGGGCAGTCACAGGCTCATTGGCGCAAGGCATCCAGCAGCGGCAGGATGCGGGCCACCTTGTCGTAGGTCTCCTGATATTCGGCGTCCGGGTCTGAGTCGGCGATGATGCCCCCTCCTGCCCAGCAATGGAGCCGGCCGGCTTCGGCTATCAGGGTGCGAATGCAGATGCTGGTGTCCATCCGGCCGTGCTGGCTCAGATAGCCGATGCTGCCGCAATAGGCGTTTCGGCGCACCGGCTCCAGCTCCTCGATGATCTCCATCGCCCGGATCTTGGGGGCCCCCGTGATGGAGCCGCCAGGGAAACAGGCCCGCAGCAGATCCACCCCCTGCCAGCGCGCATCCAGCTCCCCGTGAATGGTGGAGACCAGGTGATGCACGGCGGGGAAGGACTCCACCGCAAACAGGCTCGGCACGCTGACGGAGCCCGGGCGGCTGACCCGGCCTATGTCGTTGCGCAGCAGATCCACGATCATCAGGTTCTCCGATCTGTCCTTGTCGGCACTGGCGAGCGACTCGGCCACCTGTTTGTCGATAGCGGGATCCGGATGGCGAGGTCGGGTGCCCTTGATGGGCTTGGTCTCGATGTGGCGGCCATCGAGCAGCAGGAAGCGCTCGGGGGAGAGGCTCAAAATGGCGCTACGGGGCAGCCGGACAAAGGCGGAGAAGGGGGCCTTGTTGGCGGCACTGAGGGCGAGATAGGCGGACCACTCGTCCCCTCCATAGGGGGCGCTGAAGCGCTGGGTCAGGTTGATTTGATAGCAATCCCCTGCCGCCAGATAGGCCTGGATGCGGGCGAACTTTTCGCCGTATTCGGCCCGGCTCATGTTGCTCTGCCACTCGCCCTGCAAGGCGAAGGGGGCGCAGGGCTGAGGGGCTTGTGCAGCCAGCCACTGCAGGCGTCTGGCGAGCCCGGCCTCATCTCCCCAGTGCACCAGCTGCCAGCGACCGGTTGCGACATTCCGCAGCAGTGCCCAGTCGTAGATCCCCACCGCCATGTCGGGTACCTGGATATCCGCACTGGCCTGGGCGGGCAGACGCTCGAATCGCCGGCCCAGATCGTAGCCAAAGAGCCCCAGGGCGCCCCCGATGAAGGGCAGGTCATGCTCATCTTGCACCAGCTCGCCCAGCAGGGCTCGTTGGGTCTCGGCGAGCAGGGCGAGGGGATCGTCGTCATGATGGCTCTGGTGACCAGCCTGGGTGAGGCAGGTGCTGGCACCCCGGGTCTCCAGGGTGGCGAGCGGATCGGCGCTGATGATGTCAACGCGATTGTCGGCGCCCGTTGGGCCTGCCGATTCCAGCAGGATGGCCCAGGCCTGGTGTTGCAAGCGGGCAAACAGGGCGTGAAGCGATGCTTGCGGGTCGAAATGGTGGATATGCAGTCTTGGTTTCATTTTTTGTTACACAGGCAACAGTTTGCACCCAGCTCCCTAGCCGGTTCGGGTGCTCAAGCGTATCATGGCCGCCGGCATTTTTAAGAAAAACACCGTTATAAAAACACGCCGTAGTCGCCGGCTCTGTGCGCATTCGCCGCCTGCCGAAGGCCCGGCTCATATGGAAGCCCTTGCTCGCGCAAGCGACGACAAGGACCAGTGAGGATGATATGAGCATCATTAGAAAACAGGACTTTATCGATTCCATTGCTGACGCCCTGCAGTACATCTCTTTCTACCACCCCCTCGATTTTGTCCAAGCCGCCAAGGCTGCCTATGACCGCGAGATCAACCCGGCCGCCAAGGATGCCCTGGCCCAGATCCTGATCAACTCCCGCATGTCCGCCGAAGGGCATCGCCCCCTGTGCCAGGACACCGGCATCGTCACCTGCTTCGTCAAGATCGGCATGCAGGTGCAGTGGGACAGTGACATGACGGTGCAGGAGATGGTGGACGAGGGTACCCGCCGCGCCTACACCAATCCGGACAACCCGCTGCGCGCCTCCGTGCTCGCCGATCCGGCCGGCAGTCGCAAGAACACCAAGGACAACGCCCCTGCCGTGGTGCACATCGACATGATTCCGGGGGACAAGGTGGAAGTGAGCATTGCGGCCAAAGGTGGCGGCTCCGAGAACAAGTCCAAGATGGTGATGCTCAACCCCTCCGACGACGTGGTCGAATGGGTGCTCAAAACCGTGCCGACCATGGGCGCAGGCTGGTGCCCGCCTGGCATGCTGGGGATCGGCATCGGCGGTACCGCCGAGAAGGCGGCCGTGCTCGCCAAGGAAGCCCTGATGGAGCACATCGACATTCAGGAGCTGATCGCCCGGGGTCCAGAGACCACAGAAGAGAAGCTGAGGGTCGAGCTCTATGACAAGGTCAACCGGCTGGGGATTGGTGCCCAGGGGCTGGGGGGCCTCACCACAGTGCTGGACGTGAAGGTCAAGTCCGCCCCGACTCATGCCGCCTCCAAGCCGGTGGTGATGATCCCCAACTGCGCCGCCACCCGTCACGTTCACTTCGAGCTCGATGGCTCTGGCCCCGCCGAGTTGACTCCGCCCAAGCTGAGCGACTGGCCGGAAATCACCCGTGAAGCGGGCGGCAACGTGCGCCGGGTCAATGTCGACGGCATCACCAAGGCCGAACTCGCCAGCTGGAAGAGCGGCGATACAGTGCTGCTCTCCGGCAAGATCCTCACCGGCCGTGACGCCGCCCACAAGCGCATTGCCGACATGCTGAAAAATGGTGAAGGCTTGCCGGAAGGGGTGGACTTCACCAACCGTTTCATCTACTACGTCGGCCCGGTCGATGCGGTACGTGACGAAGTGGTCGGCCCGGCCGGCCCCACCACCTCCACCCGGATGGACAAGTTCACCGACATGATGCTGGGTGAAACCGGCCTCATCGGCATGATAGGCAAGTCCGAGCGCGGTCCGAAAACCGTCGAGAGCATCAAGCAGCATAAGGCGGTCTACCTGATGGCCGTCGGTGGCGCCGCCTATCTGGTGGCCAAGGCCATCAAGAAGGCGCGCGTCGTGGCCTTCGCCGATCTGGGCATGGAAGCCATCTATGAGTTCGAGGTGGAAGACATGCCGGTAACAGTGGCGGTCGACTCTCAGGGCAACAACATCCATGAAACCGGCCCGGCCTACTGGTCTGCCAAAATCGCCGAGCTGGATACCAAGCTCGCCTGATCCGGTGCAAGCCCTCGCGGGGCGCCGGGCAGATGGCAGCTCATCACAGCCCATATGACAGAAGGCGACCTCAGGGTCGCCTTTCTCGTCTTCGTTGATGCCGTGTCAGACTGACGCGCGGGGCGGGGAGCCCTGCCAGCCCGGGTCGGCACGATATGACTCAATGGTTCAGGTAGACGTCCTGCCCACCGTAACAGAGGGGGGCCCCCTGGGCAGGGGTGGGCTCGAAGAAGCGAGTCAGGACACCGGCACGCTGCCCCAGGGTGCTGAGGCGGCTGCGATCCAGGGCAACCCGTTCGGGCAACCAGGTCAAGACGGCGGCACAATGACCGTTGGCCAGGCTCTGCTCCAGCAGACGTTGCCAGTTCTTGATCTTGGGGCCGTGAACCACCAGTACCCGAGCGGGGTTGATCCCCTGCGCTTGTAGTTGCTTGGCCACGGGCAGCCCTGGCGGAGCTATGAGCAAAATCCAGCCGCTGTCGCTTTGGCTCAATCTTCCCAGCGCATCCAGCAACGGGGCTTCATGGAGATCCATGGCCAGTCGATGCTCATGCTCCGCCTTGTTCTGATGGCGGGTGGGCCAGGTGGTGATCACACCGGCAGAGGAGGAGAGTAGGCGGTGACTCAGGGGCTGGCTCATATGTGTGTCCTGTATGAATAACCATGCTGTATGTGTATACAGTAGTTCTATCTCATGCCAGTGACAAGGCGTTTGTGATTAAAAATGTGAGCCGACTAACAGGGATTTTTATTAACTTATTGAATTTAAATGCTATTTATATCGATGACGGGGCGGGTGTTTTTTAACCTGTAGACAAAGCGCGGGCCGGCGCTCATGGTTATACAGTATGTATGGCAAGAGGAGGGACCAAGATGGATGTGAGCACCTTGCAACGGCTGGACGCCAATATTCTGCTCGGGATCATCAACGAGAAGCTGCGGCTGGAGTGCGATGGTCTGGAAGAGTTGCTGGCTTACTACGACATGACAGAGGATCAGCTGGCCACCCGTCTGCAGCAGATTGGTTATCACTACGACCCCATGAGTAACCAGTTCAAGGCCCATGGTTAATTCAGCTCGGGAAGCTGCCCCAATTGGGGCAGCTTCCTTTTATTGCCGCGCTGAGACACCAAACATTGAAAGCGATTTCATCGCCGGCCTAGTTGGCGCTTATTTTCACGTATTTTCAGCCGCTGGCAATCATTGAAAACCTATTCATGAATCCATCTTTTTTAATTTCACTCAATGTTTTGATTTTTAAGGTTATTTTTATTTTGTTCAGGCGAGATATAGGAAAGGGTTTTCATGGTGAAACTGTCATTTTTATGCGTTAAAGTGTGACTCACGTTAACTTTTAAACCCCCGGCTTTAGCTAGTATGCCCACGCCGGAACATATTCTGAGATAACAACAGCGCCGGTCCCTCAAGGGGATAACATTTTTTATTTGTAACGAAGGAAAATGGTTTATGGCTACCAAGAAGAAGACAGACCAGGATCTCCAACTGGATAAAGATCAGCTCAAGGCGAGTATCGTGCGTCACCTGCGTTCTACCTTGGGTACAAGCGAACAGAAAGCCTCTCCCGAAGCATGGTGGAAAGCGACCGCTGCCGCCGTCAACGAACAGGTGTACGAGCGCCTTACCCGCACTCAGCAGACTCACTTCAAGAAAGATACTCGTGCGATTCACTATCTCTCTGCTGAATTCCTGATGGGGCGTTTGACCTCCAACAACCTGCACAACCTCTCCCTGTACAAGATCTGCGAAGAGGCCCTGGGTGAACTCGGTCTGGAATTGACCGATCTGTGCGAACAAGAGCCGGACATGGCCCTTGGCAACGGCGGCCTGGGTCGTCTGGCCGCCTGCTTCATCGACTCCCTGGCCACCCTGAATTACCCGGCGGTGGGCTATGGCATCCACTACGAGCACGGCCTGTTCCGTCAGGAGATCCAGGATGGCCGCCAGATCGAGCGCCCGGACTCCTGGCGTGAATATGGCAACCCCTGGGAGATCTGCCGCCCCGAGTCGGTGCAGGAGATCCCGCTCTACGGCTACGTGGAGACCGTGTTCGGTGACAAGGGCGGCCTGAAGAAGGTGTGGCACGCCGGCCGCAAGATCAAAGGGGTGCCTTGGGACATTCCTGTGGTCGGCTTTGGCGGTCACACCGTCAACATCCTGCGCCTGTGGGAATCCCGCGCCTCCGAGTTCTTCGACTGGGACGTGTTCAACGCCGGTGGTTACATCGACTCCCAGGCCGAGAAGGCCCAGGCCGAGACCATCTCCAAGGTGCTCTACCCGAATGACGAGACAGATGCAGGCAAAGAGCTGCGCCTGATCCAGCAGTACTTCTTCTGTGCCTGCTCCATCAAGGACATCATGCGCCGCTACAAGCGGGTCCATGGTTCGGACTTCCGCAACTTTGCCGCGCAAATTGCCATCCAGCTCAACGATACCCACCCGACCGTGGCCATCCCCGAGTTGATGCGGGTGCTGGTGGACGAGGAAGACTTGAACTGGGATACCGCCTGGGCCATCTGCTACCAGGTCTTCTCCTACACCAACCACACCCTGCTGCCGGAAGCACTGGAGAAGTGGTCCGTCAGCCTGTTCGAGAAGGTGCTGCCCCGTCATCTCGAGATCATCTACGAGATCAACGCCCGCTTCCTGAACGAGCTGGTGGAGCCCAAGTGGCCGGGTAACGACGCCATCAAGGCCAAGCTCTCCATCATCGAAGAAGGGGACGTGCGCAAGGTGCGCATGGGCAACCTGTGCGTCATCGGCTCCTGCAAGGTGAACGGCGTGGCCGAGATCCACTCCAAGCTGGTGAAAGAGGATCTCTTCCCCGAGTATGCCGAGTTGTGGCCCGAGAAGATGTGCAACGTCACCAACGGCGTGACACCCCGTCGCTGGCTGCTGGCCTGCAACCCCGAGCTCGCCGCTCTCTACAACGAGGTGGTGGGCAAGGAGTGGCCGCTGCAGCTGGACAAGCTGCGCAGCGTGACCAAGTTTGCCGACGACAAGGCGTTCCAGCAGCAGTTCATGACCATCAAGCGTCACAACAAGGAGAAGCTGGTCAAGGTCATCAAGGCGGAAACCGGCATCGATGTCTCGGCCGAGGCGATCTTCGACGTCCAGATCAAGCGTCTGCACGAGTACAAGCGTCAGCAGCTGAACCTCATCCACATCATGGCGCTCTACCGTCGTCTGCTGGCGAACCCCGACTATGACATGCACCCGCGGGTGTTCATCTTCGGCTCCAAGGCGGCGCCCGGTTACAAGCTGGCCAAGGACATCATCTACGCCATCAACAAGCTGGCTGAGCGGGTCAACAACGACGCCCGCATCCAGGGCAAGCTGAAAGTGGTGTTCATGCCGAACTACCGCGTGAGCCTGGCCGAGAAGCTGATCCCGGCGGCGGATGTCTCCGAGCAGATCTCCACCGCAGGTTATGAAGCCTCAGGTACCGGCAACATGAAGATGGCACTGAACGGCGCCATCACCATAGGCACCCTGGACGGCGCCAACATCGAGATCGCCGAAGAGGCGGGGGCCGAGAACTGCGCCATCTTCGGCCTGAACGTGGACGAGGTGAAGTCCCTGAAGGCGCGCGGTTACAACCCCTACGACTTCTACTACGCCAACTCCGAGCTCAAGGCGGTGCTGGACTGGTTCGACACCGACTACTTCACGCCGGGTCGTCCGGGCGAACTCGCCTCCATCAAGCGCTCCTTGCTGGAAGGAGGGGATCCCTACCTGACCCTGGCCGATTTCGCCTCCTACTCGGAAGCGCACAAGTTGATCGATACCTGGTATCGGGATCCGGCGCTGTGGGCGAAGAAGGCCATCATCAACTCGGCCACCATGGGCAAGTTCAACTCCGACCGCTCCATCCAGGACTACGTGGACCGGATCTGGAAATTGAAGAGCTGCAACGTCGGCTGAGCACACCCAATATAAAAAAACCCCGCATCGCGGGGTTTTTTTATGTCATCTGGTCGAGGAGGCCTCAACGCTTGTCGACGATCTCGGTGCCGGCTGGCACGCGCTTCCTGCCGGTGATCATGGCCCTGATGAGATCGCCCCGGGTCAGGCGATCGAGGACGATGACCGCCAACACATGGATGAAGATGGCTATCTGCAGCGCCTTGGCAAAGAACTCGTGGAGCTCTTCCATGAGGTCTTCATCAAACAGCTGCTCGTACCCCGTCATGATCCCGGTGACCGCTGTCCCCACCAGGCAGGTCAACATCATCAGTATCATCAAGGCGCCCAGCGGATTGTGGCCGGCATGATAGGGGTGTTTGCCCTGCCAGCTGGCCTGCAGGTAGCGGCCCAGGCGGGCCGGAGTCGGAAACCACTGGGCAAACCTGGCGTAGTCGGAGCCGACCAATCCCCACAGGATGCGCAGCACCAGCAATCCGGCCAAGGCGTACCCGACATAGCGGTGATTGCGTCTGCCTTCCTCCAGGATGAACAGGTTGAGCACGCACAGCAGGACGGTGGCCCAGTGAAACACCCTGATCAGGGGATCCCAGACCCTGATGGCCTTGCTGCTTCCCATCGCTTTCTCCATGATGTTTTCCTCTCGTTGTGATCCATCCCGGCTTTCCATGCGCCGATTGCCGGAGTGCCATTGTCCGCATCATGGAGGCACTTTCTTAAGGCCGTGTTAATGACCTGAGGTGCGCCACAGGGGCAGGGCCAGTGGCAAGGAGAGAGCGAGAGGCTGGGGGAATCACCAGAGGGAGGAATAAACAGAGCCCCGACGGTGCGGGGCTCTGGTGTGTCAACAGACTTGGGGTGTTCGACGGCTCAGGGGCTTGCTCCGTCAGCATCCACAGGCCCATCAGCCTGGCCGGGGATCAGTGCAGGATATCGCCGAAGAAATAGGCCAGCAGGGTCAGGATGAGGGTAAACACCAGGTTCAGCACCAGACCGGCTCGCATCATCTCCCGTTGCTGGATATGACCGCTGGCGAAGACGATGGCGTTGGGCGGGGTTGCCACCGGCAGCATGAAGGCGCAGGAGGCGCCGACTGCGATCAGCACAGACACCACTATGGGGGAGACCCCCAGCGCCTCGGCCACACCGGCGAACAGCGGCACCAGCAGGGCGGCGGTGGCGGTGTTGGAGACCAGCTCGGTCAGGAACACCACGAAGGCGGCCAGGCAGAGCAGGATGATGAAGATGGGCATGGTGGAGAGCGCACTGGAGAGGTGCTCCGCCAGGAAGGCATTGGCCCCGGTTTGCTTGAGGACGGCGCTTAAGGTAAGACCACCCCCGAACAGCAGCAGCACACCCCAGTCGGTGTTCTGGTTGATGTCATCCCAGCTGGCGACCCGGCTGACGGCGATGGCCAGGATGGCACCCATGGCGATCAGGGTATCGAACTGGGGAATGCCCCCCAGGGCCGCGGCTATGGGTTGGGAGCCAATCCACAGCAGCACTGTGGTCAGGAAGATGAGCAAGGTGGTCTTGCGCTGGCCGGTCCACTCTATGGTGACCTGCTCGGTGCTGACCTGGTGCGACAGGTTGGGGCGCGTTACCCAGTAGAGCAGGCCTATGCCCACCGGCATGAAGATGAGCACCACCGGGATGCCGAACTTCAGCCAGTCGGTGAAGCCCAGTCCCATCTGGGCGGCAGCGATGGCATTGGGGGGGCTGCCCACCAGGGTGCCGATCCCGCCGATGCTGGCGCTGTAGGCGACGCCAAGCAGGACGAAGACCAAAGTGCGACGCTCCTTGTGAACGTCGAGGCCCTTGAGCATGCCGAGGGCCAGCGGCATCATCATGGCGGCGGTGGCGGTGTTGCTGATCCACATGGAGAGCGCAGCCGTGATGGTGAACAGCACTATGGCTGCCCAGCCAAGGTGACCCTTGGCAAGCTGCATCACCTTGGCGGCGATCTGGGTATCGAGTCCCTGCTTGGAGAGGGCCGCCGCCAGGGCAAAGCCGCCGAAGAAGAGGAACAGGACCGGGTTGGCGAAGTCGGTCAGCGACTTGCTCATGTCAAACACCCCGAGCAGGGTGGCGAGCACCGGGATGGACAAGGCCGTGATGGTGATGTTCACCGCTTCGGTCAGCCAGAGGATGGCGATGAAGATCAGGATGCCGAGGCCTTTGTTGACCATGGGATCAAACGGAAGCCAGGCGAGCATGGCACAGAGCAGCAGGAGATCCAGGATAACGATCCCGGCCTTGATGTCCAGCCAGCGTGTAGGGGCGGAAGGGACTGCAGAGGTATTCATGTTGTTCTCTCGGTTAATTTATGGTTGTTGTTGTGTTGCCGAGATTACATTTATCCCCCTGTTTGAAACAGGGGGATGTGGTCAAAGCATGTGGCGACTCACAGAGTCAAGTGAAAATGGATCTGACATTAAACAGAAATTAAACATTCTGTTTTCATTTGGGCGCTGCCGCGGTGGAGAGCAGCCACTCCTTGAACAGGCTCTTGGGCAGGGAGCCGCTGCGCTGAGCCAGGATCTGTCCCCCTCTGAAGAACATCAGGGTCGGTATGCTGCGAATGGCGTAGCGGCTGGCGATGGCGGCTTCCTGTTCGGTGTCAAGCTTCACGAAGCGGATGCGGGGTTCGAGTTCAAGCGCTATCTCCTGAAAGACGGGGGCGAACTGCAGACAGGGACCGCACCAGCTGGCCCAGAAGTCGACCACTACCGGAATGTCAGACTGGATCACGGCATCAAAGTTGGTCTGTCGGCCCGCCACCGGGGAGTGGGAAAACAGGGGTTGGTGGCAGCGACCACACTTCGCGTTTGAGTCTGTTTTTTCGGCGGGCAGGCGATTGCGGGTGAAGCAATGGCTACAATAGGTAGTGACAAGTGACATAATTGGTTCCTTTATTCATGGCCCGGCAACATCTTTATTGCATTCACAGAGCAGACTAACGGTAACATAGCGCTCAGTTGTTTTTCACACTCGGCTGTCTGGTCGTGACCCTGAGTCACCGGATGGCTGACCATGACATGAGAATCGTGACGGGATGAAGAGTGTTGCACGGGTCAATCGTGTTGTCTTTGGCCTTATCATCGTATCGCTGCTGGCGTTTTCTGCCTATTGCTGGCAGTTGCTGAGCCAGCAACAACGCGCCTCCGATCTGAGCGTGGCCGCAGAGCTGGTCCTCAACCGGGTCAATACCGACACCGTGTATCTGCTGGGGCGAGAGAAGGCCAGCGATGGCAGCGTACAGCAGCGCCTCAGCCTGCTGTCGAGCAGCCTGGATCGCTTCGTGAGCCAGGTGCGCGAAGACCCGGGCTCGGTGGATGATCCCACTTCCCAGGCGCTGCAACGGGACATCGATGGCTATCTGCTGGATCTCGCCAGGTTCTACACCATGGAGATGACCATCGAATACCTGGCGCCTCGTTTCCAAAGCCAGCTCAAGGCACTGCTGGCAACGCTGCCGGCCGGGGCCGAGCAATCCCGCGATCTCACCGAGCTTGCCCGGTTGAGCCACTACCTCAGGCGCAGCTGGGACACAAGCGAACAGCGTCAACTGCAGCAACTGCAGCAGCGGCTGATGGAGACCTCCCTCGGGCAGCCCAAGGTCATGGCCCTCACCCGACTCAGCCAGGAGCTCAATCAGCAGGTGATGGAGTACCATCGCCTGCGTAACCAGATCGTCGAGATGAAGGGACTGTCCTCGCTGCCGGCGTGGAAACAGAGCAAGCTGGATCAGGCCTCGTCCCTCAAGAGCCGTTTCTATCTGATGGTGCTGGGGGGGGCGCTGCTCTGCTTCTCGCTGGTGGCCGCGACCCTGTGGCGCCGCAACCAGAAACTGAGCGAGCTGTCCCGCCACGCCGCCTTGCTGGCCCAGGCGAAAAGCGATTTTCTGGCGAACATGAGCCACGAGATCCGCACCCCCATGAATGCCATCATCGGCTTCAGTGCCCTGGCGCTGCAGACCAATCTCGATCAGCAGCAGCGGGACTATCTCAACAAAATAAAGTCCTCGTCTGACACCTTGTTGTTGCTCATCAACGACATCCTGGATTTGACCAAGGTGGAGTCTGGCAAGCTGACGCTCGAGGAGATCGACTTCGATCTCAGCGAGCAGCTCGACTCCCTGGCCGCCATGTTTGCGGATCTGGCGGAGCGCAAGCAGATCGAGGTCATCATCAACAAGTCGCCTGCGGTGCCCGATTTTCTGCGCGGCGATCCGCTGCGCCTCGGCCAGGTGCTGGTCAACCTGGTCAACAACGCCATCAAGTTCACCGAGCGGGGGGAGGTGGAGGTGGCCATCACCCTGACCAACCAGCATCCCATGCGAGTGTGCTTCAGCGTGCGGGATACCGGCATCGGCATAGCGCCGGAGAAGCAGGCGCAGCTGTTCCAGCCCTTTACCCAGCTGGAGGCGGGCAACACCCGCAAATATGGTGGCTCAGGGCTTGGGCTCAACATCTCCCAGCGGCTGGTGGGGCTGATGGGGGGGGAGATCAGGGTGCAGAGCAAGCCAGGGGTGGGTTCCACCTTCCAGTTCGAGATCCCCCTGTCTCAGGCCGTCTATGGTGTCTCCGGACGCCGTGTCTTCTTCGATCACCAGCCTCTTATTTTGATGATGGATGACAACGAACTGGTGCTGGAGCTGGCCAAGGACATACTGGGCCGGGCCGGCGCCTCCGTGATCGCGGTCGACAGCCTCTCCCGTGCCCGCCAGGTGCTGCGGGAGGAGGGCCACCACATCCGGCTCGCCATCCTCGACTGGCGCATGGGACAGGAGGACGGTCTGGATCTCGCCCTCGAAATGTATCAGCACAGCCAGTGGCGGCGCCTGCCCATACTGATGACTAGCGCCTGGTCCAGGGAGGGGCTGCACGGGCGCATGGAGAGCATGGGGCTGACCCACTTCCTGGCCAAGCCCATGACAGAGAATACCCTGCTAGCCAAGGTCGATGAGCTGCTCAACGGCAGCTCCCACGACAGCAAGGTCCGTCAGGCCGAGGCGCAGGGGGATCAGCAGCACTTCAAGGAGCTGCTGCACGGGACCCGGGTGCTGCTGGCCGAAGACAACCGCGTCAACCAGCAGCTCATCATGGAGTACCTGCGCCGGGTCGAGGCCGTGGTCACTGTGGTGGACAACGGGCGCGAGGCGGTGGAGCAGGTGGCGGAGCAGCCCTTTGACGTCATCCTGATGGATCTGCAGATGCCGGTGCTCGATGGCCTGGATGCCACCCGCCAGATCCGCAAGATGGTGGACAAGCACGACGTCCCCATCATAGCGCTCACCGCCAGCGCCATGCCGGGGGACAGGGAGCGTTGCCTCGGGGTCGGCATGAACGGTTATGTCACCAAGCCGGTCAGCAAGCTGGATCTCTACAACAACCTGCTGCAGTGGGTGAAGAGCGCCAGCGGCGAGCGGCGAGTGCCGCTCGAGGTCAAGCCGCCGGATCTGATGGGGGTGCTGGATCTGGAGGATGCGCTGCGCCGGCTGGAGCAGGACAGGGAGGCGCTGCAGATCCTGTTCAAGCTGTTCCTCTCCGAACACAAGGACGATCTGTGGGACATTCGCTCCGCCCTGCGCCGCCAGCAGCCCGAAGTGGCCTGCCGCCTGCTGCACACCTTGAAGGGGGTGTCGGCCAACATCTCCGCCTCCCGGCTGCAACTGCTGGCCGGCGAGCTGGAGTGGCGGCTGCGGTTGCAAGAGGAGCTGAGCGAGGGGGAACTGACCCAGTTGCAGCAGGTCTTCATCCAGACCCGGGAGGAGGTCTCCCACTTCCTGCTGACCGGCGAGCAGCAGGAGTCGGTCGCCTTCCCGTTCTCGCCCCCCGACAAGCGGCTGTGAACCGGTGAGATAGCAATCGTTCTCAAGTCGTCCGCTTCAGGCTATGATGACCCACTCCCATCGCCCCCACCTCGGGGGCGATTGTATTGAGCTTCTCTCTATGACCACGCGGCGCCGGCTGTGCCGCGAGCAAGGACTTTACTGTGAGCGTATTTTTGCGGCTTGGCTGGTTTTTCAAGGATCAGTGGCGGCGTTATCTGATGGCCATCTCCCTGCTGATGATGGTGGCCCTGTTGACCGTGATCCCCCCCAAGGTGGTGGGCTGGGTAGTGGATGGCATCGCCAGGGGGGAGCTCGATGACGGTACCCTGATGGGCTATCTGGCGGGGCTCTTTGGCCTCGGCCTGCTCATCTATCTGCTGCGTTATGTGTGGCGGGTCATGCTGTTCGGGGCCTCCTACCGGCTCGCCTATGTGCTGCGCAACCGCCTCTTTACCCACTTCACCCGCATGAGCCCGGATTTCTATCAGCGCCACCGCACCGGCGATCTGATGGCCCATGCCACCAACGACATCCAGGCGGTGGAGATGACGGCCGGAGAGGGGGTACTGACCCTGGTGGATTCCTTCATCGTCGGGATCCTGGTGCTCTCCATCATGTGCAGCCAGTACTCCTGGCAGCTGACCCTGCTCTCCCTGTTGCCGCTGCCGGTGATGGCCTTCTTCATGAACCGCTTTGGTACCCAGATCTACAAGGAGTTCAAGGCGGCGCAGGGGGCTTTCTCCCGGCTCAACAACAAGACCCAGGAGGCCCTCTCGGGGGTGCGGGTGCTCAAGTCCTATGCGGTGGAGTCCCTCGAGGATCAGGGCTTCGCCGAGCTGACCCGCCAGGCGGGGGAGCGCAACATGGCGGTGGCCCGCATCGATGCCAAGTTCGATCCCGTGATCTATCTGTGCATCGGCTGCTCCTATTTCCTGGCGGTGGCCGGCGGCAGCGCCCTGGTGCTGCAAGACAAGCTGACCCTGGGGGAGCTCACCAGCTTCACCATGTACCTGGGTCAGCTCATCTGGCCCATGTTCGCCATCGCCTGGTTGTTCAACATCATAGAGCGGGGCAGCGCCGCCTACTCCCGTATCGAGAGCATGCTGAGTGAGCGCAGCGACATCGAAGAGCCCGCCCGGCCTGCGGCCTTTGTCTCGGCTCTGCCCCTTGAGGTCAGGGGCCTGGGCTATCGGCTGGAGCAGCGTACCCTGCTGCAGGATATCGACTTTACCCTCAAGCAAGGGGGCATGCTGGGGGTGGTGGGACGCACTGGGGCGGGCAAGAGCTCCCTGCTCAAGCTCCTGATGCGGCTGGCCAATCCCACGGCCGGTGCCATTACCATGGGGGGCGTGCCCATCGATCAGCTGCCCCTGGGCACCCTGCGCAACCAGTTTGCCTATGTGCCCCAGGAGCCCTTCCTCTTCTCCACCACCATCGCCGCCAACATCGCCCTCGGCAAGCCGGAGGCCAGCCAGGAGGAGATAGAGCGGGTGGCGCGCATCGCCTGCGTCCACGACGACATCGTTCGTTTCCCCAGAGGCTATGAGACCGAGGTGGGGGAGAAGGGGGTGACCCTCTCCGGCGGCCAGAAGCAGCGCCTCGCCATTGCCCGCGCCCTGCTGCTGGATGCCCCCATCCTGGTACTGGATGACGCCCTGTCGGCGGTGGATGCTCACACAGAGCAGCAGATCTTGCTGGCGCTCAAGGCCCACAGACGGACCCTCATACTGGTGAGCCACCGCATGACGGCGGTGGAGCAGGCCAACGAGATCCTGGTGCTGGAGCAGGGAGCCATCAGCGAGCGCGGTGCCCACGGTGCCCTGATGGCCCACAACGGCTGGTACGCGGATATGGTGCGCTATCAGCGCCTGGAGCAAGACGTGGAGGAGAGCCTGTGAGTTCGATGATGAGACGAGTGGTTCCCCTCATCCCCAACCCTTCTCCCGCAAGGGGAGAAGGGTGCAAAGAGAGTCAACTCCCTGAGAGTGCTGTGCTGGAGGCAAGTCTGTGAACCCGACCATCAAACGGCTGCTCGCCTATTGCGCCCGTTACCCGCGCTGGCTGGTGCAGGCGGGCATCTGCCTGCTGCTGGCCACCGGCGCCGAAGTGGCCGGGCCCCTGCTCATCAAGCTCTTCATCGACGACTATCTGGCGCCGCGCCAGCTGGTGTGGCCCGACATCGCCGCTCTTGCCGCCGGTTATCTCGGCCTTCAGGTGCTCTCGGCGGCGGGTTTTTACCTGCAATCCCTGCGCTTCAACCGCATCGCCCAGGCAGTGGTGCAGACCCTTCGCGAGCAGGTGTTTGCCACCGCCATCCGGCTGCCGGCCCGCTATTTCGACAAGCATCGCTCGGGCTCCCTCATCTCCCGCATCACCAACGACACCGAGGCGATCATGAACCTCTATGTGCAGGTGATTGGGCTGCTGGTGCAAAAAGTGGTGCTGCTATGCGGCATCCTCATCTCCATGGCGCTGCTGGATCTGCGCCTGATGCTGGTGTGCGCCACCCTGCTGCCGGCGGTGGGGGCCGTGATGTGGCTCTACCAGAAATTGAGCGTACCCGTGGTGCGGGCGACCCGCAGCCTGCTCTCCGACATCAACAGCCGGCTCAACGAGTCCCTGCAGGGGATGCCGGTCATTCAGGCCATGGTGCAGGAGCGCCACTTCGCCAATGCCTTTGCCGAGGTGAACCAGCAGCACTGGCAGGCCAGGATCAAGAGCCTCAAGATCAACGGTATATTGCTGCGCCCCCTCATCGATCTCTTCTACATGATGGTGCTCATCGGCCTGCTGGCGCTGTTTGCCCACGAGGGGTTGAGCACGGGCAGCGCCATCCAGGTGGGGGTGCTCTACGCCTTCATCAGCTATCTGGGGAGGATGATCGAGCCCCTCATCGAGATGACCAACCAGCTCAACCAGTTGCAGCAGGCCATGGTGGCGGGGGAGCGGGTCTTCGCCCTGCTGGACGAATCCCGGGAGAGCACGCAAGGGGAGAGCCCTGCGTTGCAGGGGCGGGTCAGCTTCGAGGGGGTGAGTTTCTCCTACGATGGCCAGCAACCGGTGCTGCAGGAGGTGAGCTTTGCCACCCGTCCCGGCCAGATGCTGGCGCTGGTGGGCCACACCGGCAGCGGCAAGTCCACCATCATCAGCCTGCTGATGGGCTTCTACCCCCTGGATCAGGGCTGCATCCGTTTCGATGATCACCCCATGAGCGCGCTGTCGCTCTCGGCGGTGCGCCGCAGCATAGGCCTGGTGCAGCAGGATCCCTTCATCTTCGTCGGGACCCTGGCGGAAAATCTGCGTCTTGGCCGTGACGGCATCCTTGATGCGACGCTCTGGCGAGCACTGGAGGAGGTGCAGCTGGCCGCCTTCGTGCGCCACCTGCCAAAGGGGCTGGAGACCCTGATGGAGGAGGGGGGCAAGAACCTCTCCGCCGGTCAGCGCCAGTTGCTTTCGTTTGCCCGCGCCCTGGTGGGGGATCCGCGCATCCTCATCCTGGACGAGGCGACCGCGAGCGTGGACTCTCAGACCGAGCTCGCGCTCTCCCAGGCGCTCTCGGCGGCGCGCCGTGGCCGCACCACCATCGCCATCGCCCACCGGCTCTCCACCATAGTGGATGCGGACGAGATCCTGCTGCTCTCCCGCGGTCAGGTCAGCGAGCGCGGCACCCACGGCGAGCTGATGGCGCTGGGGGGCCACTACGCCCAGCTGTTCGAGATGCAGAGCCAGGGGGCCTGGCTCGAAGAGAAGCGGGCCTGAAAACCCGCATAAAAAACAGCCGGCAGATGCCGGCTGTGTTGTTTCTTGGATTGGGGAGGATCAGACCGTGGCCTTGTGCCGTGCGATCAGCTTGGGCGCCAGGGGCGGGAAGTCGTCGTTGAAGAAGGTGTCGGCTTCCTCGATCTGGGCCTTGCGCTGCTTCTGGATGAAGCTGTCGAAGTCGCGCTTGATCTCCGGATCCTTCAAGGCCTCGTAGTCGAACACGTTGGCGGCGTAGAGGTAGTTGAAATGGATGTCGACGAATTCGGCGCTGGCACAGGCGGAGGTGAACTTGCTGTTCTGGCGGTCGAAGTTGACGCGGTACTGCTTGATCTTCGGCACATAGACCAGCTCGTTGCCCACCTTGAACACTTCCACCGTGACCCCCACGGTGATGGTCTTGTAGAAGTCCTTGTTGTTCTCCACCCCGAAGCGGATGGCATCCCCCTGCTTTTGCAGGAACTTGTTGAAGCTGGCCAGCGCCGTGGTGCCCTGGCTCACCACCACATCCATGATGAAGTTGATGAAGTCGGTAGCGATGCTGAGCCCCTTGATGTGGCGGCTGTAGCTCTGCTGATCGATCTTGCTCGGCCCCATCAGAGGGATCTTGGAGAGGGCCCTGGCCCAGAGATCCGCGTCCGTCTTGTACTGCTCGCCATAGGCTTCGGCGTAGCGGTTGATGTAGGCGGTGACCACGGAGGTGATGGCGATGAGGTAGGCCTTCTGCTCCGCCAGCTTGGCCATGACGGCGGGATCGTCCAGCAGCTCGTTGGCCACGATGAACTCCACCAGGCCGTCCTTGTCGGCATAGGGATCATTGCCCACCGCCCGGACGGTGTCGGGCAGATTGACGTCGTTGAAGAAGGCCTCGGCCTCGGCGAACTGATCATGGTTGCTCAGGCGGTTGGCCGGTGCCTCGCGCACCAGCTGGCAGAGCACTATCTCGGCCTCGTAGTCCGACTCGCGCCACAGGGGAGCCTGGGCCTGGTTGCCGAAGGTTTTCTTGTAGGCGAGGTTGAAGTCGAACAGCACAGAGTTGCATCCGCAATCCATGGCGAAGTCGACGGTGTAGCTGAGCGGCCCGGTGGGCAGCGGCTTGCTCATCTTGCCCTTGGCGCTGAGGTTGGCATAGCACTTGAGGTACTCCCGGCCAAACAGCTCAAAGGCACGGTTGTTGTTGAAGTTGAGCAGGAAAGTACCGGCGCTCTCGCCCCCGTTGAACAACTGTTGCACGTGACTCATCTCTCTATCCTTATGGTGAGATTGGTAAACGGGTTGACCCGGTGCCGAGTGGCTACTTCCGGGCCAGCAACAGCCTAGCGAGGGGGGAGGCATTTCGTTACTGCGATTATTCTCAGTGGCGCTGGCGAGAGGGTGAACTAGCGCCTGGGCAATCCCATTTATCGTTAGCTTTCATCCGGCTAGGGGTGTAATGAAAGTGCCATATGGATTCTTAATGAAAAAAATGTCTGGCACGAAGAGAGAATGGCACCCCTTAGGCGAGGATGTCAGGGTCAGTCTCTCCCCATCGAATGCAGCGGCGCCCATCATTTGAATGACAAAGAGGTCCGGGAGCCGATCGTCCTCACAGCGATGGCAACGGAGGCTTGTCTATTGGGGAGTTGGCTGGCAACATTTCGTTCACACTAACTCATCGGATCAGTTCGCAATGGACCTGCAACGCTTCAAAGCCAATCTCGCCCTGCGCCTGTTTGCCTGGCGCTATATTCCGGTCATCGGTTTTTGCGCCCCCGTCATCGAAGAGATGAACGCCAAGGCGCTGCGCATCCGCATTCCGCTGGGCTGGCGCACCCGCAATCACCTGGGCAGCATGTATTTCGGGGCGCTCGCCACCGGCGCCGATCTGGTGGGTGGCTTGCTGGTGATGGAGAAGGGGCGGGCACGGCGCAAGAAGGTGCATTTTGCTTTCAAGGATGTGCAGGGGGAGTTTCTGAAGCGCCCCGAGGGGGATGTGCAGTTTGACTGCGCGGCCGGGGAGGCCATAGACGCCATGATAGACGAGTCCCTGGCGACGGGGCAGCGCATCAACCGCCCCATCCAGGTGGTGGCCACCTGCCCGTCGCTCAACGGGGATGAGGCGATGGCGCGCTTCGTGCTGACCCTGTCGATCAAGGCCAGTTAGGCAGCCCCTGCTGGGCGTCAGGGTTCGGCCGATGGCCGGGCTCTGGTGCCATTGAGGGTCAGGCCGCGAGACTTAAAGGATCTCGGGGCTGATACCTTCCTTTACCACAACTTTCATGCCGTTGAAGTTGACCACCTGCTCGGCCACTATCTTGCAGCGCTTGCGGGTCTCGACCTGACCGTCTACTTCCACCAGACCCTCTGCGACCAGCGCCTTGGCGGCACCGCCACAATCGGCCCAACCCTGATGCTTGATCAGGTCACACAAGGCAACGAAGGGGTGACCTTCGAGCAGAAACGTCTCCATGGGAAATCCTCTAGCTGGATGAATGCCTACACGGCAGGGCGGCCATTTTAGGCAGTTAGGCGGGGCAGGGAAAGGGCCAGGGCCCAATTGCCTCGAAAAAGGGGATGAATGGAGCGGGGCAAACAATCAGCCCGGCGGGGGCCGGGCTGATTGTGTCTGTGTGCCGTCGGTGCTCAAGGCAGCTTGACCACGGCTTCCCCCGTCACGGCGAGGGCGCCGCCTTGGGTGAAGATGCGGGTGGCCAGGGTGGCGATGGGCTTGTCGTCCCGCATGGCAATCACCTCCACCTCAGCCGTCGCCTCGTCCCCGACAAAGACCGGCAGCTTGAAACTGAGGCTCTGGCCCAGATAGATGCTCCCCTTGCCCGGCAACTGCTGGCCCAGCAGCCCGGAGAAGAGGCTGGCGAGCAACATGCCGTGGACGATGGGGCGCTCGAACGCCGTGGTGGCGGCGAAGGCCGGATCCAGGTGCAGGGGGTTGAAATCCTCCGAGAGCGCGGCGAAGGCGGCCACCTCCGTCGCCCCGAACCGCTTGGTCAGGCGAGCCTTCTGGCCTATTTCAAGGGATTGTGGGCTCATGCGGCGTCCTCCTCGGTAGCGCTGGCAAACACGGGGTTGAGCCGCACCTTGACATAGTGGCCGGGGGCGGGGGCCAGCCCTTCGTCTGGTACCCGCGCGAGGACGGGCTCCGCCCCTTCGTCACGGCTCTGGATAAAGCCCATCATCTCGGGCCACCAGGATCCGCCCTGGTGCGTCGCTCCAGCAAGCCAGCTCTCCGGACTCTCGGCCCCGGCCTCGCTCTGCCAGAAGCCGTACTTGTTGGCGGCCGGCGGGTTGATGATGCCGGCGATGTGGCCCGATTCCGCCAGGAGGAAGCGCTGCTCCCCGCCGAACAGCTTCATGCCCTGCCAGGTGCCCTGCCAGAGGGCGATGTGATCGTCCACCGCCGAGACCAGCAGCACAGGGGTCTTCACCTTGGCGAGATCGATGCGGGTGTTGCGGATCTTGAGCTCCCCCTTCACCAGCTGGTTCTCCAGATAGAGACGACGCAGCAGGCTGTTGTGGGTCTTGCCCGCCACATGGGTGCTGTCGCTGTTCCAGTGCAGCAGATCGAAGGCCACCGGGCTCTGCCCCTTGAGGTAGCTGTCGATGTAATAGTTCCAGTAGAGGCTGTTCTCCCGCAGCAGGCTGAAGGAGACCGCCAGCTGGCGCCCGTCCATGATGCCCTTGGCCTCATTTTGCGCCTCGAGCGCCGCTATGATGGGCTCGTGGATGAAGATGCCAAGCTCCCCGGGCTGGGAGAAGTCCAGCAGGGTGGTGAACAGGGTGGCGGTGCGCACCCGCTGCTTCTGGCGCCGCGCCGCCAGCCAGCCCATGGCGAGCGACAGGGCAGTGCCGCCTATGCAGTAGCCGATGCCGTGCACCTCCCGCTCGCCAGTGGCCGCCTCCACGGCGTCCAGGGCGGCGATGACGCCATCCACCACGTAGTCGTCGAGATCGACCTGCGCCTGTGCCACCCCCGGGTTGCGCCAGGAGATCATGAACACCGTCTGGCCCTGGGCGACCAGCCAGGCGACCAGGGAGTTCTGGGGCCGCATGTCCATGATGTAGTACTTGTTGATGAAGGGGGGCACGATCAGTACCGGCGTCTTGCCCACCGTCTCCGTGCTCGGGCTGTACTGGATGAGCTCATAGAGCTCGGTGCGCTGCACCACCCGGCCCGGGGTGGTCGCCAGATCCCGGCCGAGCTCGAAGGCGGACTCGTCGGTCAGGCGTATGTTGAGCTGATCGGCGCTGCGCTCCAGATCCTCGGCCAGCAGAGCCAGTCCGCGTACCAGATTCTGGCCGTCGGACTCCAGGGTCAGCTTGAGCAGCTCCGGGTTGGTCGCCAGGAAGTTGCTGGGGGCCATGGCGTTGACGTACTGACGGGTGAAGAAACGCAGCCGCTCCCGGCTCTTCTGGGGTACGCCGTCTAGGGCATCCACCGAGGCCAGCAGGTGCCGGGCGGTGAGCAGATAGGACTGTTTGAGGTAGTCATAGATGGGTTGTTCGCTCCAGGCCTCGGCCTTGAAGCGGCGATCGCTGCGCTCCGGGGTGATCACCGGCTCGCTCTGCTGGCCTGCGCTCTTGAGCAGGGTGTGCTGCATCAGCTTGAGCTGATCCTGCCACCAGTTCATCTGAGACTGGATCAGTTGCCAGGGTTGCTGGCTGCCTTGCTCCAGCACCTGGCCCAGATCGTCCAGATTGGTCTGCAGCAGGGCCTGGGCGGTGCGCTCTGTCTGGGCCTTGGCCATGGCCAGCAGCTTCTCGTTGTAGTGGGCCAGGGCCTCGAACAGCGGGCCATAAGATGGTTGGCTCATGTGCTCTCCTTCACCCACACCCGCGGCGGGAACGAGCCCGTCCTGTCGAGTCGTGGGGAGATGTGGCTGCCCGAACGGGCAGCCAGGGGTTATCAGGCCTTGCCCGTGCTCTTCTTGATGCCGTCCGCAGTCAGGGCGTCCAGCTCTTCCTTGAACTGCTGGCCGAGGGCGCTCAGCTTCTGGATATCGTCCAGCATCTGGCGGGAGAGCTGGCTGGCGGTCTCCAGTTGCACTGTGCCGAGCGCTGCCAGGCTCTGGGTATCCTGCACCTTGCTCACGGCCTGCAACTGGTTGAGGCCCAGTTCGGCGTAGGCGTTGGCGGAGGCGAGCTGCAACCGGGTCAGCTGTTCAATATTGCTGGCCAGCAACTGGTTGTAGCGGGTGAGGGGGGAGGCAAAGCCTTGCATCTGCTCGGTAAAGCTCTTGAGTATGTCCATATTCATCATGCGTCTCCATTTCGGCTGAACTGTATTGTTATGAGCCAACTGGCCCAGAGTGGGTACAACTCGTCATCCATGTTCACGTGTTGTTTGCTCTGTTCAAACACACGTTTGAGCATTCTGCAATCAAATGCGGTTTGGTGTAAATGACATAAATGTTAATTTCTGTTTGAATTTTTTTGTCAGCGTTCCTCGCCGGGAGTGGGGTCAGACGAGAGGTGACGCACGGGGCCTGGTGCACGCTCGTCCCGCCAGCGCCGCGCTGGTAGTCTGGCATGTCACTCAGACTGCCAAGGAATCCCGATGAACCCTCTCGCCCTGCTGCTCGGTTGCTCCGCGCTGGCCCTCGCCGGCACCGCTCAGGCCAGCACTCCGGTCCAGATCTCCCTGCCCGGCATCAACCTGCCTTCGTCCCACCAGGTGGAAGGGGCGCGCGCCTCCTTCCTGTATGGCCGCACCGGCCAGGTGAAGGGCATTGACCTGCCGGTGTTCGCACTCTCCGACGTGGATCAGTTCACCGGTCTGCAGCTCGGCATCTTCTTCGGCGCTGGTCGGGTGCGCCATCAGTTCGGCGGGGTCGCCATCAACGCCGTCAACTGGCATGAGGGGCAGGACACCGGGGTCAACCTGGGCTTCGTCAACCTGACCAACAATGTGCAGGGGCTGAACTGGGGGGCGGTCAACATCGCCCAAGGCAATGCCTTGGCCAACGTCGGCTTTGTCAATTATGCCGAGCGCACCACCTTCCAGCTTGGTTTCATCAATGCCACAAAACACCTTGATGGTCTGCAGATAGGCCTCGCCAACTACGCCGAGAACGGCATCTTCCCCATCTTGCCCCTCATCAATTTCAAGAAATCCTTCTAGGAGGGGAGCCTGACCTTGCTTTAGGAGGCGCAGCCATTACCCTGTGCTCCATCAATAGTGCGCAAAGGTGACAGGGGCATGACAACGGAACACATGGATGCGATCGGCATCGGTTGGGATGTAAGGGGCTGGCAGGGCAATGCCCAGGCGGTGGCCGTGGTGGGCTGGCAGAGCCGCACGCAGCAGTTGCACTGGCTCGGGGTCTCCCCTCTGTTTCGGTTGAGCTCCAGGGTGGCGCCGGATCTGGATGCCTTGCTGCGTCCGGCGCTGCAAGACGAGATGGCGCTGATGCAGGCGCTGGCCTGCCCGCGACTGGCACTCGGCATCGACGCCCCGCTGGCATTTCCCCGTGCCCTCGGCGAGCTGCTGGCGGGGAGGGGCGTCGAATGCGCCGTGCCCCAGCGGGAGATAGACAACCCCTATGCCTATCGGGACTGCGAGCGCTGGTTGCATCAGCAATACGGCAAGAAGCCGCTATCGGCCACCTTCGACAGACTCGGCAACAACGCCACTCTGGCGCTCTCCATGCTGCCGCGCCTTGGGGGTCTGCAGCTTGTGCCCAGGTTACAGCCCCGGGCCGAGCGCGCCGTGCTGGAGGTCTATCCGGCTCTTGCCAAGGTGGCAGGCAAGGCTTCACCGGCCAGGGAGGAGATAGTGGCCTCCTTGCCGGCTGATGTGGTGGCCGGGATGGATCGCTACGACGCCGCCCTCTGCGCCCTGATGGCGCTGCAATATGCTGCCGGGGGGGCGGTCGTCTCCCTGCCGGATCTTGTCTCTGCGCCCTCCGACTTCCCCCTGGACGAAGGCTGGGTCTATCACTTCGCGAGGCCCTAAGCCTTAAGTACAAAGCCCGAGGCCATCGGCCTCGGGCTCAGTGCCATCCACGCCTCGTCGCTCTTACTCGATGCTGTCTCCCGCCATCCGCCTGCCTGCATTAAAAATGCCCTCATATGCCATCAAACAAGAGTATGAAGAGCCCGTGTCACACCGACGAGACCGAGACGGTTCTGGTTTGCCAGGTTAACAAGGATGGGGGCGTTGGCGTAACACTCCATGGAATGGTCATTTCGCCGCATAAATGGTGAGTGTTGCCGGGAATCACTGGCAGAGCCCACTCTGCATCCGATATATTGCCCGCTTTCCTCATGCTTCTTCAGTGGTGGTGTCGATGAAACGCATTCTCTCTATCCAGTCCCACGTGGTATTTGGCTGTGCCGGCAACAGCGCCGCCGTCTTCCCCATGCGCCGTCTCGGCATGGAGGTCTGGCCCGTCAACACGGTGCAGTTTTCCAATCATACCCAGTACGCGTCGGGCTGGCAGGGAATGGCAATGCCCGCCGGCCATATCAGCGCCCTCTGTCAGGGGCTGATGGATATCGAAGTGCTGGGGCGGTGCGATGCGGTGCTGAGCGGCTATCTGGGCTCGGCGGAGCAGGGGAGCGAGATCCTGACCGTGGTGGCTGCGGTCAAGGCGGCCAATCCGGCGGCTATCTATTTTTGCGATCCCGTCATGGGCCATCCGGAGAAGGGGTGTATCGTCGCCCCCGGCGTGACCCGTTTCCTCACCGAGCAAGCGCTGCCGGTGGCGGACATAATGGCCCCCAACCTGCTGGAGCTGGAGACTCTGTGTGATACCCACCTGGCGGATCTGGTCCAGACGCGCGCCGCGGCGCATCAGCTGCTGGCCCGAGGAGTGAAGATGGTGCTGGTCAAGCATCTGGGGCGTGCCGCCCGCGAACCGGGTCGCTTCGAGATGCTCTTGGCTACCCCCCAAGGGGATTACCTGATCGCCCGTCCGCTCTATGAATTTGCCCGTCAACCGGTGGGGGTGGGGGATCTCATCAGCGCCCTGATGCTGGCCAACCTGCAGGCGGGGTTTGATGCGGTGGCCGCCTTCGAGCGCACCAACGCTGCGGTCGATGCGGTGTTGCGGCATACCTGGCAGGCGGAGGCCTACGAGTTGCAGCTGATCGCGGCCCAGTCCGCCTTCGCCGAGCCGCAGATCGCACACAGGGCCGAGCGGCTGGCCGACGGGGTGGTGTGATGCCGCAACCGTGATCGGCCAAGCTCATCCTTGGCTGATCACGGTTGTACGGCCTGAAAATGCTCCACAGTGGGGAAAGGATCGTAGAAGTGGTGGAGCAGCGCCTTCCACTGCTGGTATTGAGGGGAGCCGCGAAATCCCTGGGTATGATCCTCGAGCCGTTGCCAGTTCACCAGCAGCAGGTAGCGGTGGGGATCGGTCAGTGAACGTTGCAACTGGTGACCGGCGTAACCGGGCTGGGTGCTGATGATGCGCTGGGCCTGCTCGAATGCCTGCTCGAAGGCGGCAGCCTGGCCCGGGATGATCTGCAGCGGGGCGACTTCCAATATCATGATGGATCCTTGCCATTTCTCGATGAAGGGGGCCATTTCAGCAGCGAATGCACCAATAAACAAGGCCAGCCTCGGGGTCTGTCTCTTGTACGCAAGCTCCCGAACATCACTCAGATTTCTTGAGCTCTTGTTCCCGCCCGTGGGCGCCATCTTTTGTTATCGACCCAGGGCAATTTCACATGCCACTCACCAACCCCATCCAATGAGCACAGGCACAATCTGCTCAGGTTGAACGCCATGACCCGCAGCCTTGCCCTGTTCCCGCCGAGATGGAAGGTGTCTACTGGTTCACGGCTGCGCATGCAAAACAACATGCGCTGTTACTGGTGCTGGCAGAGAGGTTCATGCTCTCCTTTGGTCATCGGAGCGTGCGCATACCAGCCAGTTATTGCTGTTGGCGGCCACAGACCAGCCGGTGGTCGGGTTGATGGCACAGAAAACATGGGCCAGTGATATTCGTCAGCAAAGCCAGCGGTACCTGCATGCCACAAGGCCTAACCAGGAGAAGGAGAGCGACAAGTGGGAGGGGAGATCAAGAGAGGTGGCCGAGATGGCCAGGGTCATCTCGACAACCCCGGTTTGGCGCAAGGGGCGGGCTTGGGCATAATGACGCCCAATCACCATGTACCTTGTCCCGCGCCTACAACGTTCGGGGAGGGGACATGGCAACGCGCAGAGGAGACAAGATGAAATTTATCGGCGCCCACGTCAGTGCGGCTGGCGGGGTGGAGAACACCATAGCCCGTGCCCAGGCTATCGGGGCCAACGCCTTCGCCCTGTTCACCAAGAATCAGCGCCAGTGGCAGGCGGCGCCTCTGTCGCAGGCCAGCATCCGCGCCTTCAAGCAGGCTTGCGACAAGGGGGGCTTTCGCCCCGAGCAGATCCTGCCCCACGACAGTTATCTCATCAACCTGGGCCACCCCGATCCCGATGCCCTGGCCAAGTCACGGGATGCATTTTTGGACGAGATAAAACGCTGCGAGCAGCTCGGGCTCTGCTATCTGAACTTTCACCCCGGCAGCCACCTCAAGCAGATCCCCGAGGCGGCGAGCCTGAAACTGGTGAGCGAGTCCATCAACTGGGCGCTGGAACGCAGCGAAGGGGTTACCGCGGTGATCGAGAACACCGCCGGCCAGGGCACCAACCTCGGCTGGTCGTTCGAGCACCTGGCCACCCTGATTGAGGGGGTGGAGGACAAGAGCCGGGTCGGCGTCTGCTTTGACACCTGCCACGCCTTCGCCGCCGGCTACGATCTGCGCACCCCGGAGTCCTGCGTCGCCGTGTTCGCCGACTTTGACCGCATCGTGGGCTTTGAGTACCTCAAGGGGATGCATATCAACGGGGCCAAGTGTACCTTCGGTAGTCGGGTCGATCGCCACCACAGCCTGCGGGAGGGGAATCTCGGGGAGGCGGTATTCCACCACATCATGAACGACCACCGTTTCGATGGCATTCCGCTTATCCTCGAGACCATAGACGAGACGATCTGGAGTGACGAGATAAGCTGGCTGCGCAGCCTGGCCAGGGCCTGAGCCGCAGGGACAGCCCGAACAGATGGTGCTGTCCCGTCCGATGGCCGGGGCCATTACCCACACGAGGAGACAAGATGCAATCACAGGGAACCGCGCCACTGCTGCGCTGGGGGATCGCCGGGGCGGGTGCCATCGCCAGGCGTTTTTGCCGCGACGTCAATCAGTACGCCAGGGGCGGGCGTGTGGTGGCGATCGCCGCCCGGGATCAGGGGCGGGCCGACGAGTTCGCCCGTGAGCAGGGGCTGGAGTTTGCCTATGGCAGCTATCAGGCCCTGGCCGAGAGCCCCGAGGTGGAGGCCGTCTATGTGGCGGTGATCCACCCACAGCACGCCGCCCTGATCAGGCAGATGCTGCTGGCGGGCAAGCACGTGCTGGTGGAGAAACCGGCGGTGACCCGGTTGAGGGATTGGGACGCCCTGGTGGCACTCGCCCATGAGCGCGGCCTGTTGCTGCTGGAAGCCATGAAGGTGATGTGTTTCCCCGCCATGCGTGCCCTGCTGCAGCGGCTGCCTCTGCTGCCCGCGCCCCGCAACCTGCGCGCGGCGTTTGGCTCGGCCCCGCCCCGGGTCGGCAAACTGTTCGATCCTGCCCTGGACGGCGGCGCCGCCTGGGATGTGGGGGTCTACCCGCTGTGGCTCTATGCCGCCCTCTGCGAGCGACTGGGGCTCGCGACCAAGGCCCCCGAGGTGGTGCTGGAACGGGCACCGGGGGAGGTGGATCTCGCGGCCCGCTTCAACTTCGGTGACCCCTTCTCGGCCGAGCTAGGCGCCTCCATCGCCGAAGATCTCGACAGAGAAGCCTGGCTCTCGGGGGAGGAGTGGACCCTGGTCATCGAGGGCAAGTGGTGGAACCCCCAGCACATTCGCTGGCAGGGCGGTACGCCGCCGGCCGCCTGGCCGGAGGACATCTACCTGCCGGTGCAGGGGGGCGGCATGCAACACGAGGCGGATCATTTCACCGACTGTATCCGCCACCGGCTGCTGGACTCTCCCTGGCTGCCCCATGCCCTGACGCGGCGGGTGCTGGGCTGGGTCGAGACGGGGCTGCATGGTGCGGGCCGATAGCGCCACTCTTTTTCCCGCACTCCAGAGGACGCCACGGCGTCCTCTGGGTTTTTGGTGCTGTTCCTGAGCCGGGGCGGCTCAGGGGGCAGGCAGGGTCTGGGCGCGGCAGAAGGCCAGGAAGCGGCGCAGGGCCGCGGAGTGGAACTTCTGCTTGTGCCAGACGAGGGAGAGCTGGCGAGGGAAGGTCTGGCTCGGGGTGAGCGCCACCAGGCGGCCGCTGTGCAGCCGATCGGAGACCGCGAGGCGGGAAATAAAGGAGATGCCGAGCCCCTTCTCCACCGCCAGCATCACCGCCTCCAGGGTGTTGAGCTCGAGCCCCGCCTGCCAGCGCGGCAGCCTGGGCTGAATCTGCTGCTCGAACTGCTCGCGGCTCCCTGATTGGGGTTCGCGCAGCACCCAGGTTTCGCCTGCGAGCAGGGAAAGGGGCAGATCCCGCTGCCCCGCCAGGGGGTGCTGGGGCGGGGCTATGATAAGCATCTCGTCTTCAAGCCAGAACTCGCTCACCAGCTCCGGGTGATGGTTCTCCCCCTCGATGAGAGCCAGATCCAGCTCGAAGTGGGCGAGGGAGTGGCACAGCAGGTGGGTGTTGGCGATGGTCACTCTGGGGGCGGAGCCCAGCTCCTGGGCGCCGCCCGCCAGCAGACTGGGCAGCAGGTAGTTGCCTATGGTCTGGCTGGCCCCCAGGCGCAACTGGCCGCTCGGCTCGGCATCCGGACTGAACAACTGCTCTATCTCCTGCATCCGGGTCAGCAGCTCCTCGGCGGCCGGTTGCAGCAGGCGCCCCTCGTTGTTGAGCTGGAGCCTGGGGTGTACCCGATCGAACAGCGGGGTGGCGAGCTGGCGCTCCAGCTCCTGCAACGACTGGGAGACGGCCCCCTTGCTGAGGCAAAGCTCGCCCGCTGCGCCACCCAGGTTGCCGTGGCGGGCTATGGTGGCGAACACCTTGAGTTGTTGCAGGGTCAGTTTCATGTTGTTTGATTTTCCTAAACGCTTGGTTCAATTCATTTAGATATCGTAAACGATAGACCCTCTTTATCCTATGCACATCGTCATCCACAAGAGGGTACCAGTCATGATCGCACGCACCCGTCGCTCCCTTGCCGCCGCCCCGACCCCCATGGCCGGGCTGGCACTCGGGATCGCCAGCCTCGGCTGGTGTTGGGAAAATGCCGGTCAGTTCGATGGCCGCTTGCAGCTGCTGGGGGCCGCTATCGCCGCCGTGCTGCTCCTCGTTCTCACCTTCAAGTTCCTGCTGCACCCGCGTCTGCTGTGGCAGGATCTCGCTCACCCCGTGGTGGGCAGCGTGGTGCCCACCTATGCCATGGGAACCATGGTGGTCTCCAAGGCGGTCGGGCTGCTGGCCCCGACCCTGGGTCAGGGGCTCTGGCTGTTTGCGGTGATCCTTCACCTGGTGTTCCTCGCCACCTTCGTCTGGCACAGGGCCAAGGCGTTTGAAATTCACCACATGGTGCCGAGCTGGTTCGTGCCGCCGGTGGGGATCATCGTGGCCGACGTCGCCTACCCGGGTGGCCCCTTCGCGGCCCTGGCCAATGGCCTGCTCTGGTTCGGCATGGCCTGCTACGGCCTGATGCTGCCGCTGATGCTCTATCGCCTCATCTTCAGCCACGAGGTGCCGGATGCTGCCAAGCCCACCATCGCCATCCTGGCGGCTCCTGCCAGCCTGTCGCTCGCCGGCTACCTGACCGTGAGCCAGGATCCCTCCCTGCTGCTGGTGGCCGTGCTGCTGGGGATAGCCGTGCTGATGACAGGCATCATCTACCTGGCCTTCATCAAGCTGCTGCGCCTGCCGTTCTCTCCGGGTTATGCCGCCTTCACCTTTCCCCTGGTGATCGGCGCCACCGCCCTGTTCAAGGTGGGTCAGCTACTGTCGCAGTGGCCAGAGGCGGTCGACTATGTTGCGCAGATCAATCAGCTGGCCTATCTGGAACTTGGTGCTGCGACCCTGATCGTCGGCTATGTGGCGCTGCGTTACCTGATGTTTTTCCTGCCGCTGGGCCAGGTCGGCATGCTGGATCAGCCCGTGCGTCGCTAAGGTGCAGCCGGTCTCATCAACGAGCAGACCCCGCCTCGCGGGGTCTGCTGCATAAGGGCTTGGCTCAAGGAGTGAGCGGCAGTCACCGACAGGGTGACAGGAGCCTGCAGTCAATTCGTGAAAAGGCTCAAATAGTCGCTCATTCAGGTGATATTAAGGTGGTTTTCACTGGTATTACCTGTCAGGATGGCCGCAATTGCCCACTTTCACCGTTTGATAGTACCCATGCCCTCCCAAGATCCCGTGTTTGATTCTGCCTTCCAGACCCGTTTGCTGCACCCGCGTTACTGGCTGAGCTGGCTCGCCCTCGGTGTGCTCGGCGTGCTCGCCTATGTGCCGCCCCGTTTGCGTGACAAGCTGGCTGACGCCTTGGCTCCCCTGGTGCTCAAGATCTCGAAGAAGCAGGTCTACATCGCCAGAACCAACCTTGCCATCTGCTTCAAGGAGCAGAGCGAGGCAGAGCGGGACGCCATTCTGATGACCTCGATCCGGGTTGGCCTCAAGAGCCTGCTGGGGTTCGGCGAGTTCACGGTGCGCAGCCCCGAGTACCTGATGAAGCGCATCCAGGTGAGCGGATGGGAACACATTGATGCCGAGCAAGCCGCCGGCCGTCCGGTGATCCTGGTGGTGCCCCACAGCTGGCCCATCGATGCGGCGGGCTACTACTTCTCCCAGCGGGGCCTGCCCATGTGCACCATGATGAAGAGCGCCCGCAACCCGGTGTTCGACTGGCACATCAACCGCGAGCGGGCCAAGAATGGCTGCCGCGTCTATGAACGCAGCGCCGGCATCAAGCCGGTGATCAAGGCGGTCAAGTCCGGTCTGAGCTTCTTCTATCTGCCGGATCAGGATCATGGCCGCGAGGCGAGCCTGTTCGTGCCCTTCTTCAAGCATCCCAAGGCGACCCTGCCGGCCCTGCCACGGCTGGTCAAGCTGACCGGTGCCCGCGCCGTGCCGGTGCTGGCCTGCTATGACGAGGCGGCGCACTGCTACCGGCTGGAGATCGAGGCCCCCTTCGCCGACTACCCGAGCGATGACCTGATGGCCGATACCTGCCGCATGAACGATTGCGTGGAGCGGCAGCTGACTCGCCACCCGGGACAGTACATGTGGTTCCTCAAGATTTTCGATACTCGCGAGGATCAAGAGGGGGAGGACGGCCTCTATGAAGAGGGGATCCGTCGTATCCGCAAGGGACTCAGCCCCCATTCCTGAACCGCAGCTTGATACACATTTCCAAGTGGCCCCATGTGGGCCACTTTTTATTTCTAACTAGTCGGATCAGTGACTTGGAAACCCCGCTTGGGGGATACCGGGTAGAAAAAAATGTCAGGATCACTAAAATGACGGTCTGTTTTGATGATTCGATGGCGACCATGTCCGCACAAGATCCGGTGTTTGACACCTCCTTTCATCTGCGTCTGCTGCACCCCCGTCTGTGGGGTAGTTGGCTGGCGCTTGCCCTGCTCTCCCTGCTGGCCTGGATCCCGGCCAGCTACAGAGACAAGCTGGCCGATGCCCTGGCGCCCCTGTTGCTGCGCTTCTCCAGGAAGCAGGCCTACATCGCCGAGACCAACCTCAAGATCTGTTTCCCCGCGCTGGATGCGGCCGGGCGCGAGCGGTTGCTGCTCAAGTCCATCCGGGTCGGCCTCAAGACCTTCATGGGCTTTGGCGAGCTCACCTGGCGCAGCCCCGCCTTCCTCAAACGGCGGATCAAGGTGCGTGGCTGGGAGCATATCGAAGCCGAGCTGGCCGCCGGGCGCCCCATGATCTTCGTGGTGCCCCACACCTGGGCGGTGGACATGATCGGCCGCTACCTGACCGATGAGGGGGTGCCCCTGTGCACCATGATGAAGAGCCCCAAGGATGCGGTGTTCGACTGGTATATCAACCGCGAGCGCAGCAAAGGCGGGCGTGTCTATGAGCGCAGCGTCGGCATCAAGCCGGCCATCAAGGCCCTGCGCGGCGGCGACAGCTTCTTCTATCTGCCGGATCAGGATCATGGCCGGGAGGCGAGCATCTTCGTGCCCTTCTTCGGCCACCCCAAGGCGACCCTGCCGGCCCTGCCCAAGCTGGTGAAGCTGACCGGTGCCCGGGCCATACCCATCCTGGCCTGCTATGACGAGGATGAGGGCTGCTACCGGCTCGAGGTGGAGCCGCCGTTCGACCCTTATCCCACCCTGGATCTGGAGGCGGACGTCAACGCCATGAACCGCACAGTGGAGCAGCAGCTCGGCCGCTTCCCCGAGCAGTACATGTGGTTTCTCAAGATTTTCGAGACCCAGGCGGATAACGAAGGGGAGGATGGTCTCTACGAAGAGGGGATCCGGCGCATCCGCCAGGGGCTGCCCCCCGAGCATTGAACCACAGGGCTCCCTTGCGGGTCGTTTTGACAACCAGGGAGAGGCGGTTGGCGCGGGGCACACCAGGCCACCCCCGGCAAGTGGCCGGTGGGGGACCAAAGCGGGGCCCTGTCTGGCCTCCCGTCATGTGCAAACAGGCGCAAACAAGGTGCAAACAAGGTGCAAATAAGGTAAAAGGGCGGTCATGAAAATTCCAAATCGAATCCAACCTCTGGTTGATGACGGCCTGGTCGACGATGTCATCAGCCGGCTGATGAGCGGCAAAGAAGCCGACGTCTATGTGGTGCGCTGCGGTGACGAGATCCGCTGCGCCAAAGTCTATAAAGAGGCCTCCAAACGCAGCTTCAAGCAGGCCGTGGTCTATCAGGAAGGGCGCAAGGTGCGGGGCAGCCGCGATGCTCGCGCCATGGAGAAGGGCTCCAAGTACGGTCGCAAGCAGCACGAAGAGGTATGGCAGAACACCGAGGTGGATGCCCTGTTCAAGCTGGCTGCCGCCGGCGTGCGGGTGCCCACCCCCTATGTCTGCCTGGACGGCGTGCTCTTGATGGAGCTCATCACTGACGCCGACGGCAACGTCGCGCCCCGCCTCAACGACGTGGCGCTCTCGCCCGAGCAGGCGCTCATCGATCACGGCAAGGTGATCCGCTACGTGGTGCGCATGCTCTGCGCCGGCCTCATCCACGGGGATCTCTCCGAGTTCAACGTGCTGGTGGACGAGCAGGGCCCGGTCATCATCGACCTGCCCCAGGTGGTGAATGCCGCCGCCAACAACCAGGCCAGGGCCATGCTGGAGCGGGACGTCAACAACATGCGCAACTACTACGGCATCTATGCCCCCGAGCTGCTCAAGACCCGTTATGCCAGGGAGATGTGGGCCCTGTTCGAAGATGGCAAGCTCGGCCCTGAAACCGAGCTGACCGGCCTGTTCGAGGAGAGTGCCGAGGCCATCGATGTGGATGGGGTGCTGCACGAGATCGAGAGTGCACAGGAAGAGGCCATGGCCCGTCGTGCCAGGCTGAAGGCCGAGCAGGAAGAGGAGTTCTGATGCGCACTTGAGGCGCGCCTCCTGTCTACTTTCCCTGTGTCAGGGCACCGACCTCTATCAGGCTGGTTGTGCAAAGGGGTTGCAATGACGAGAGGGGCTATGTGCCCCTCTTTGTTTAAGTGGTGGATCAGCCGGGAACATGGTTGCCACTTCACAAGCCGGCTCCGCAAGTCTGCCTGCTGGTTCGGCGTGCAACCACAAACACCAGTGTACACACGGCGATCGGCACCAGAAAATCCAGCACACTCCCCAGTTCCCAGACGCTGGGATCGAATCCTCCCCACCAAGGCATGTTAATCCTTCGCCCCTGCCCGAACAGCGCTATCCATCTATATTCTGCCTGTGTCTGCTCTCGTGCGACAAACCATATGCACCCCATGAGGCCGCCATATCCCCAGTGCCCAAAGCGGTATCCGAAGAGTATCTGGACGGAGACAGCTGCGCTGGCGTGATAGAAGGGTGATAAATCCATAAACAATCCTTGCTGCTCACCAAGAACGCCCGCTACCGGCCGTGTTGAAACGATCGATTCCACGTCTGGCAGGTCTGCAGGCAGCTCTCGATTCGATATGTGCCGTTACGGTAAGTCTGTCTTGTCGGGCTCAGAGCCCGGCAAGGGGCGGAGCGACTAGGCGCGGCCCAACGTAACCCACCACCTCGCCGAAGCGGGGGTGACCGCTCTCCCAATCCGCGGCGGCGGTGCGAATGGCCTCGGGGCTGAAGCTCACGAAGTTCCACCAGATCTGCAGCGGCTTGGCCAGGGGCTCGCCGCCGATGAGCAGCAGGCGGGTGTCTGGGCCGAGTGTCACCCTCAGTTCCCGGGTGCCCGGTGGCAGATAGAGGAGCTGCTCTGGGACGAGCGCTTCCCCTGCTATGGTCGCCTCTCCCTGCAAGGGGAAGAGCCCGTGCTCGAAGGCGGGATCCAGGGAGAGGGTGATTTCTCCCCCCTGTGGGGCGTGCAGATCCAGCCCCAGGATGGGGGAGAAGTGCAGGGTGGGGGCGCGCTGGCCGCTGTGCTCGCCGATGAGCAGGGTGAGATCGATTCCCTCTTGCTGCCAGCGGGGGAGTCTCGGATAGTGATCGAAGCGGGGCGGGGTGTGCTGATCCGCCTCGGGCAGAGCTATCCAGAGCTGGGCGGCGTGCAAGTCGGGGTGGCCGGCCAGGGACTCCTCGGTGTGGGCTATGCCCCGTCCGGCGGTCATCAGGTTCACCTGGCCCGGGCGGATCACCTGCTCGCTGCCCAGGCTGTCCCGGTGGAGGATCTCCCCCGCCAGCATCCAGGTGAAGGTCTGCAGGGCGATATGGGGATGGGGCCCCACGTCCAGCCCGGGGGCGTCGGGGGCGAAGCGGGTCGGCCCTATGTGGTCGAGAAAGCACCAGGGCCCTATGGTGCGTCGCTCCTTGACCGGGAGGGCGCGGGCCACCGGGATGCCGCCCACATCGGTGAGGCGGGAGGAAATACGTTGCCACTGTTGCGTCATGTCGTGCTCCTTGCAATGGGTTGATGGCGTATGGTTTTTCGCCCTAACGGCGGCGGATCGCCGGGAAGCTTCTCATGGGGGCGAAGCCGGGTCTTATCGCCGGTCTGACGGTGGGGGTGCGCACCGGCGTGGTCATGGTGCGAGGGAGGTGGGGTCTGGCATCCACCTTGGGCTGAGTGGAGGGGGTCAGCAAACTGTTGCCGGCCTTGGGCAGCGCCCCGGGGACTAGCAGGCCATTCTCGGTCCTGGGGAGAGTGCCGCCTCTGTCGTCCAGCGGTGAGCGGGGGGAGTTGTCCGGGTTGCTGATGCTGGGTCTGTTCTGCCGGTTGTCACGCAGCGCCTGTTGCTGCGCTGGCGTCATGGCATTCCAGCGGGTCGCCAGATCCCCTCGCAGGGCGGCCACGTCTGGCTGGCCAGGGTTCTCCTGCCAATCCTGATACTTCTCCCTGATCTCTTGCTGGCGCTCCGGATCGAGCCCGCTCCACCACTTCTTGATCAGCTCGTCGAACTCCCCCTGGTTGTCGCAGCACCAGGGGTAGTAGTCATCCCAATAGCCGTAATAGTCGTCATACCACCAGTAAGAGGCGCCATAGACGCCACCAGGGCTGGCCCCCGCATCGCCGCCTGATGAGGAGGTGTTGCTGCAGCCTGCAAGGCCCAGGGCCAGCAGGGGAATAAGGAGGGCGATGCGCATGATGCTCCCGGTGCCATGAAAGGACGCAATGGACGGATGATAGCCTGACTATGCACCAATCCGGCCGCAGATGGCAGACCCAACCCCCATAAGGCGCCAGGCCGCCCCATGACGCGGGGGAATTGCGGCCGGGCACTGTATGAACGTACAATATCCCATCCCAAGGCCGACCCCTATTCTTCATGACTGCGACCCAGCCCCCCGTGCCCGCCACCCCGCCGCTCGACGGTTTTATCCTGACCCGCCACGGTCGGGACGTGCGTGGCCGCAACGGGCAGGCTGCCACGACCGAAATCGTGATGTGGCTCTGGAGTGCCCAGGGGCCGGTGCGACTGGTGGTGCCGGGGCAGGAGCCGGTCTTCTTCCTGCCACAGAGCCACATGGCCGAAGCCGCCGAGTTGTTCAAGGGCGCCGGGGTGAGTGGGCGGTTTCGCCGCCTGCCCATGCACACCTTCGATGGCCGCCCTGTGGTGGGTTGCTATTTTGCCACCCTGAGCGCCTTTCACCGCGCCATCGAGCTGCTGCTCATTCGCGGGCTGGAGCACTTCGAGGCGGATATCCGGCTGCCGGAGCGCTTCCTGATGGAACGCTTCATCACCGCTGGCGTGCGCTTCGATGGCCGGGCGGTAAAAAAGGGGGGCAGGCAGGGCTACTGGGAGGTGAACGAGGCGCGCTGCGCGCCCCAGGCGGTGACGCCGACCCTCTCCTGGGTGTCGCTGGACGTGGAGTGTGCCATGGACGGGGCGCTTTTCTCGGTCGGTCTTTACAGCGAGCAGGATGCGCGGGTCATCATGATAGGCAACCCGGAGGCGGATGCCGACAGCTGGGGCACCCAGGTCGAGTGGGTGGCGGATGAAAGCGCCCTGCTCGGCGCGCTGGAGAGCTGGTTTCAACGGCACGACCCGGATCTGGTGATCGGCTGGAACGTGGTGAACTTTGACTTTCGCCTGCTGCTGCGCCGCGCCGAGCTGGGCAAGCGGCGGCTGCGGCTGGGGCGAGGGCGCGAGCTCTGCTTCTGGCGCTCGTCGCGGGGGGATCCCCAGACCGGCAACGTCATCATCCCTGGGCGCATGGTGCTCGATGGCATAGATACTCTCAAAAGCGCCACCTGGCAGTTTGCGAGCTACAGCCTGGATGCGGTGGCCAGCGAGTTGCTCGGTCGCGGCAAGGATATCGAGGACGTGGCGAACCGGGGGGAGAAGATCACCGAGCTGTTCCACTCCGACAAGGAGGCGCTGGCCCGCTACAACCTGGAAGACTGCAAGCTGGTGTGGGAGATCTTCGACTACTGCCACCTCATCCCCTTTGCCATAGAGCGCGCCTCCCTCACTGGTCTCGAACTGGACCGGGTGGGGGGCTCGGTGGCGGCCTTTACCAACCTCTACCTGCCGCGGCTGCATCGCGGCGGCTACGTGGCCCCCAATCTGCCCGCCGACGGGGGGCTGGCGAGCCCCGGCGGCTATGTGATGGACTCCAAGCCCGGCCTCTATCGCCACGTGCTGGTGCTCGATTTCAAGAGCCTTTACCCCAGCATCATCCGCACCTTCTGCATCGATCCCATGGGATTGGTGGAGGGGTTGCAGCACCCCGAACAGGCTATTCCCGGCTTTCGCGGCGCCCTCTTCTCCCGCGAGCGGCACTTCCTGCCTGACCTTATCGCCACCCTGTGGGCGGCGCGGGATAGGGCCAAGGCGGCCAGCAACAAGGCGCTCTCCCAGGCCATCAAGATCATCATGAACTCCTTCTACGGCGTGCTGGGATCGGGGGGCTGCCGCTTCTATGATCCCAGGCTGGCATCATCGATCACTTTGCGTGGTCACAGCATCATGCAGCAGACCCGGGAGTGGATAGAGGCGAAGGGGTTCGAGGTGATCTATGGCGACACCGACTCCACCTTCGTTCACCTGAACAGGGAGACGAGCCCGCAGCAGGCCGAACAGATTGGCCGCGAGCTGGCCACCATGATCAACGACAACTGGACGGCGCTGATCAGGCGCGAGTTCGATCTGCCCTGTTATCTCGAGATCGAATACGAGACCCACTACCGCCGCTTCCTGATGCCGACCATCCGCGGGCTGGAGAAGGGGAGCAAGAAGCGCTATGCCGGCCTGGTCGGCGGCGAGGGGCAGGAGGGGAGTGAGCAGCTGGTGTTCAAGGGGCTCGAATCGGTGCGCACCGACTGGACCATGCTGGCCAAGCAGTTTCAGACCCGCCTCTACGAGCTGGTGTTTCACGATGAAGATCCCAGCGGCTATGTGCGCACCATGGTGGATGAGACCCGTGCTGGCCTGCACGACGATCTGCTCATCTACCGCAAGCGGCTGCGCCAAAAACTCGAGGAGTATCAGAAGAATGTGCCGCCACACGTGCGGGCGGCGCGCCTGGCGGACGAAGAGAACCTGCGCCGCGGCTTGCCCCAGCGCTATCAGCACAGGGGCACCATCGCCTATCTGATGACCCTGAACGGCCCAGAGCCGCTGGAGTACAGGCGCAGCGCCATCGACTACGAGCACTACATCGACAAGCAGCTGAGGCCCATCGCCGACGCCATCCTCCCCTTCATCGGCGAGTCGTTCGACCGTATCTGCGGCCAGCAGCTGGATCTCTTCTAGCGAGCCAGCCCCCGCAGCCGGGGCTGATCCGGGTCAGGATGACCGGGAGGACAGGGCAACGTCAGAATGCAAAAAGCCCGCTCAAGGAGCGGGCTTTTCAAATTTGGTGCGTCCTAGTGGATTCGAACCACCGACCCCCACCATGTCAAGGTGATGCTCTAACCAGCTGAGCTAAGGACGCATAACAGTGTCGTGATGGTGCGTCCTAGTGGATTCGAACCACCGACCCCCACCATGTCAAGGTGGTGCTCTAACCAGCTGAGCTAAGGACGCATCACGGAAAAGTGGTGGGTTTAATTGGATTCGAACCAACGACCCCTACCATGTCAAGGTAGTGCTCTAACCAACTGAGCTATAAACCCGCTTTTCATCATGCAAGCGAACACGACGTCGCTTGCGTGGTCGGCATACTACCCATGCCCCCAAAGGCTGTCAACAAGGGACATGCACAAAGGAGACTGTTTGCCCAGTTCTTGCGCAGCCTGTTGATTTTGCAGGCGAGCAGCTCGATTGAGCGGCGTCGTGGCGCCCTTTATTGGGCCCGGGAAAGCGCGGTGCAGGCCTCCGGGCTCGCGAAGCGGCTATAGATGAACCTCAGCCGCGCCCCCAGCATCAGGGCGGCGCCGGTGAGGCCGACGATGAAGCCGACCCAGAAACCCTGCGGCCCCATGCGCGGCACCACCCAGTCGGTCAGCCCCAGGATCATGCCGGTGGGCAACCCCATGCCCCAGTAGGCGATGATGGTGATGTAAAAAATCGCCTGGGTGTCCTTGTAGCCGCGCAGGGCGGCGGCGGCCACCACCTGCACCGAATCGGAGATCTGGTAGATGGCGGCGAAGAACAGCAGGGTGGCGGCCAGCGTGATCACCTGGAGATCATCGGTATAGATGCCTGCGATGGGCTCGCGCAGCAGCACCGTCAGGGCGGCGGTACCGGCGGCCACCGCCATGCCGAGCATCAGACCGGTGCGGGCGGCGACCCGGGCTTGCTCCGGCTGGCCTTCCCCTATGCTGTGGCCGACTCTGATGGTCACGCCGACGCCAATGGAGAGCGGCAGCATGAACACCAGGCTGGAGAAGTTCAGCGCTATCTGGTGGCTTGCCACTGTTTCGGCGCCGAAGGGGGCCAGCATCAGTGCCACCACGGTGAACAGGGTTACCTCGCAGAAGATGGCCATGGCGATGGGGAACCCTAAGCGAAACAGCCGCCAGATCCGGCTGCCGTTGGGGCGTGCCAACTGGGCGAACAGGTTGATCTTCTTGAAGTGGGGGGAGAGCTTCACGTAGGCGATCATCGCCAGCAGCATGGCCCAGAGCACGATGGCGGTGGCCACGCCGCAGCCGACGCCGCCGAGTTTCGGCATGCCAAAGTGGCCGTGGATGAAGATGTAGTTGGCGGGGATGTTGACCGCCAGCCCGACAAACCCTATCACCATGGTGGGCATGGTGTGGGAGAGTCCCTCGCTGAAGTTGCGCAGTACCTGGAACAGCACGAAGGCGGGCAGGCCCCACAGGATGGCGTGCAGGTAACCGGCGGTCTTCTCCGCCATCACGGGATCCACATCCATGAACTGCAGCGCCAGCGGACTGAAGTAGAGTGCCAGCATGGCGATGGGGGTCACCATCAGCGCCAGCCAGAAGCCCTGGTGCACGGCCGGGCGGATCTCGTCCCGTTTGCGGGCCCCGTTGAGCTGGGAAACGATGGGGGTGAGCGCCATGATGATGCCCTGCACCAGCAAGATGATCGGCAGCCAGAAGCTGGAGGCCACCGACACGGCGGCGAGATCCACGGCACTGACCTGACCCGCCATCACGGTATCGACGAAGTTCATGGCGATCTGGGCCACCTGGGCCACCAGTATGGGGCTGGCTAGGCGAACGAGCTGCTTCGCCTCGGTCCAATAACGTTGCACTGACACCTCCGAGTGGATCAGATAAAAGAGAAAAGAACGGGTAAATGAGAGGGGCTTTTATCTCCTGCCGGGAGGAGACAAAACGCGGGGGTGTCATTCTAGCCTGAAAATCCGCCAACGGGGAAGGTTGGCGGTGCATTTCTACCCGAGATCAGGCGTCTTCGTGATCGCTGATCAGCAGGTTGGCGGCGGCGTAGGCGGCCTGCTCGCGCAGATCCGCAGGCACCCTATCGTCGCTCGCCACGGCGTTGAGCGCCCGTATGCTGGCGGCGATGGCCTGGGGCACATAGCCCTGCTCGCCGGAGCCTATCTGGTTGTAGGCGATGCGAATGGCTTCACAGCATTGATATACCTGCATTTTTGTTTCCTCGTTAAGCCTGGATTGAATGGGGTCACTATAACGATCGGGGCCCGCCTTGTCAGCCGGCACCCTTGTCTTGCACTGTGGCCGGGGGTAACCTGCCGACAATTTTATTACAGCGTGGAGACGAGACATGTTCACCGGCATAGTACAGGGAACCGCCGAACTGGTGGCCATCGAAGAGCTGCCCAACTTTCGCACCCATGTGATCCGCATGCCGAGCCCGGCCTGGGGTGAGGGGCTGGCGCTTGGCGCCTCCGTGGCCCACAACGGCTGCTGCCTGACGGTCACCCGGGTGGAGGGGGACCTGGTCAGCTTCGATCTGATGCAGGAGACCCTGCGCCTGACCAACCTCGGTGCGCTCGGGGTAGGGGACAAGGTCAACGTGGAGCGGGCCGCCCGCTTTGGCGACGAGATTGGCGGCCATGCCATGTCCGGCCACATCATGGGCACGGCCGAGGTCACCTCGGTCATCGACACCCCCAACAATCGCCAGGTGTGGTACCGCCTCGCCCCCGAACTGATGAAATACGTGCTGACCAAGGGCTACATCGGCATCGACGGTATCAGTCTGACCATAGGCGAGGTGCGCGGCAGCGAGTTTTGCGTCAACCTCATTCCCGAGACCCTGGCCCGCACCAACCTGGGCTGGATCAAGGCGGGCTGGCAGACCAATATCGAGATCGATCCCCAGACCCAGGCCATCGTCGACACGGTGGAGCGGGTGCTGGCGGCGCGCCAGTCAGCCTGATCCGCCTGCGTTCACCCCTCAAGCTGGGCCTGCATCATGGGGGCCTGTCCTATCCGTGGCTGTAAAGGCTTCAGTCAGCGCAGAACCCCGGCCGTCATGGGCCTGTGTCCGCATCTTGCAGCGGCTGAGCCAGAAGAAGCCCATCGAGATGACGGGCCCAAAGCGATTAACAGGAGAACCCTGTGGCGAGGATAAACACCATGCCCGGTGTGGCCGGCAACCCCTTGGCCTGCTGTGTCTCACGGAGCCTGGCTGTCTGACGCTGGCCGAAGGATGAAACCGGACCTACACTTCGAGTGTCTGGCACATCCATGAGCCGACAACCATCACATAAGCGACAAGGCCCCTTGGCGAACTTCAGGATGATTTGAGGTTCTCCGAGGGGCTTTTTTCTATGGGATCATTTTGAGGGGCTCAGGTACCTGAAGAGAAGCGAGCCTGGAATCGACAGCATGGCGTTGCTTCAGTCCTCATCCCCAGCGCAGGGTGACGCCATCACGTATGCACCCGATGACACAGGCTGCTTCATGCAGGCCAAGCCATCGAAACGGCAATCAGAACATCTGCTCGTCGTCCGCATCCACAAACAGCTGCAGGCAGTCGCGAGCGTCATCCCGGTGCAATCGCAGGTGGATCGGGTTGCAACAGGCCATGCAGTCCTCGTAGAACTCCTGATCCCCCTGGCTGGCATCCAGCTCGACCCGGGTGTGGTGGCCGCAGTGCGGGCAGACGATGCGCTTGCTGATGTATTCGATCATGGTGACCTCCTCGGGCCCTTGGGCCGCCTCTGTTCCCTGATTCTAGTCGGCAAGAGGCGGCCCAACCGCGAGCGGGCGCACGTTTATGACAGGGTTCAAGGGATGCACGGTGCCCCGATATTCTGATCCGACACGCCCTTGGCCCCGGATGGATTCAAGCCACCCAGCGGGTCAGTATGTCGGCATCCAGCTCAGCGAGCGAATGCAACTGGTGATCGGCGATGGCGAGGCGTGGATCGCCGACAAGGGCCGGGTCCGGCACAATCAGCGCCTTCATGGAGGCCGCCTTGGCCGCCAGCAGGCCGGTGAAGCTGTCCTCGATGGCCAGACAGTGCACGGGTTCGACGCCTAGCTTCTCGGCGGCGTGGATATAGACATCCGGGTGGGGCTTGCCAAAGCGCTCCACCTCGGCGGAGTGGACCGCCATGAAGCGATCCCGGATGCCGAGTTTGCCGAGCACCGCCTCCACCATGGTGAAGGGGGAAGAGGTAGCCAGGCCAATCTTGAGGCCACGGGCCTCGATGAGGTCGAGGGTTTCCAGCACGCCGGCCTTGGCCTGACCTTCCTGCAGGATGAGCGCTATCACCTGATCCAAGATGCGCTGGACCACCTCTTCCTGGGTCGGGCCGTTCCAGGGGCGCAGGCGATACCAGTGGGCCACCAGCTGATCGATGCGCACCCCTATGGTGGAGTTGCAGTCCTCCTCGGTGTGGAAGTGGCCCAGCTCGGAGAAGACGGCCATCTGGGCCCGTTGCCAAAAGGGTTCCGAGTCGATCAGAACACCATCCATATCGAAGATCACGGCAGTTAACATCTTGTACTCCTGACATAGGTGAAGGGGGGATTATAAGCCCGGCGCTTCAATGGAAAAGGGGCAGAAGCCTGCCCCTTGCGCCGGATCACGCAGATAAACGTTTGTTTTTACGTAACAAAGAGAGCGGTCTAGAAGAGCACCTCGACCCGGGCGGCGACCGCCTTGGCCTGTTCGACCGCTTCATTGCAATCTTCGCCCCGGGCCAGCGCCACGCCGAGACGGCGACGACCGGCGATCTCGGGTTTGCCGAACAGACGCAACTGGGCACCCGGTACCAGAGCCAGGGCCTCGCCAATGGCGCCATAGCGGATGTTCTGGCTGTGGCCTTCCCGCAACACCACGGCGGAGGCGCTCGGCCCGAACTGGGTGATGGTGCCGACCGGCAGCCCCAGAATGGCCCGTACGTGCAGGGCGAACTCGGAGAGATCCTGGGAGATCAGGGTTACCATGCCGGTGTCGTGGGGGCGGGGTGACACTTCGCTGAACCACACCTCGTCGCCCCTGATGAAGAGCTCCACCCCGAACAGGCCATGACCGCCGAGGGCCTCGACCACCTTGGCCGCGACCTCTTTGGCGCGGGCCAGCGCCAGCTCGCTCATGGCTTGCGGCTGCCAGGATTCGCGGTAGTCGCCATCTTCCTGCCGATGGCCTATGGGATCGCAGAAGTGAATGCCGTCCACGGCGCGCACCGTGAGCAGCGTTATCTCGTACTCGAAGGGCACGAAGCCTTCGACTATCACCTTGCCACGACCGGCGCGGCCACCCTCCTGGGCATAGGTCCAGCTCTCGTCCAGTTTGGCAAGATCGCGCAGCAGGCTCTGGCCCTTGCCGGAGGAGCTCATCACGGGTTTCACCACGCAGGGCAGGCCTATGGCCTCGACGGCGGCGACAAACTCCTCCTTGCTCTGGGCGAAGCGGTAGGAAGAGGTGGGAAGGCCCAGCTCTTCGGCGGCGAGGCGGCGGATCCCCTCCCTGTTCATGGTGAGCTGGGTGGCGCGGGCGTTGGGCACGACCCTGACCCCTTCCTGCTCAAGCTGCGCCAGGGTATCGGTGGCGATGGCTTCAATCTCGGGGATGATAAGGTCGGGCTTGACCTCGGCCACCAGGGCGCGCAGGGCGGCACCATCGAGCATGTCCAGCACGTGGGCTTTGTGGGCAACCTGCATGGCGGGAGCATTGGCGTAGCGGTCGGCGGCGATCACTTCTATGCCAAGGCGTTGCAGCTCGATGGCGACTTCCTTGCCGAGTTCGCCTGAACCGAGCAGCAGGGCACGGGTGGCAGCGGGGCGGGTGGCGGTTCCAAACATCTGATCTCTCCTGATGTCCATGGTCAGGGTTGCTGACCCGAGTGAGTAAAAAAAAGAGGCACGCATGGCGTACCTCAGGAAACGGATTTGTGGGCGCGCTGCTCCAGATGGGTCAGCAGCGTGATGGCGCCTATGATGATGGCGGCGCCGAGCCACAATCGGCCGGGAGGCGCCCAGCCAAACACCAGCCAGCCCGCCAGTACGTTCATGGGCAGCTTGGCAAAGTCAAAGGGTTGCACGAAGGAGGCCTCGGCCACGCTGTAGGCGCGGGCGATGGACATCTGGGCCAGGGCCGACAGCACCCCGGAGGCCGCCACCAGCAGCCACTGGATCTCGCTTGGCCACTGCCATTCCGGCAGGGCCAGCATGGCGTTGAAGGGGGTGCTGAAGATGAGCAGGTAGACCACTATGGTGTGGGACGATTCGCTCGCCGCCTGATAGCGCACCAGCAGGGAGTAACCGGCCCAGAACAGGGCGGCCACCACCGGCAGCAGGGAGGCCCAGCTGAAGTCATCGGTCCAGGGGGCCAGGATCAGCATGGCCCCGACAAAGCCCGCCAGGGTGGCCAGGATGCGTGCCCGGCTCACCTGCTCCTTGAGCAGTAAGGCGGAGCCGAGGGTGGCGAACAGGGGCGAGGTCATCAAGAGCGCTATGCCCTGCCAGATGGGCACGGGCACCGCCAGCGCCCAGAGCCAGAACTGGATGCCGATGACTGCCAGGGCGACGCGCAGCAGGTGCAGCCGCAGCTGGTTGGTCATCAGGGATTGGCGCAGGCCGTGACGAACGAGCCAGGGCAGCAGGCAGATCAGGGCGACCAGGTATTGGTGAAAGGCGACCTGGGTCGAGGGGAGGCCGAGCTTGAAGCTGACAAACTGGCTCAGGCTGTTGACGGCGGCAAAGCAGAGGCCTGCCACCATCATCCAGACTGCACCGGCAAAGGGGGAGTGCCTGCGGGAGGGTGCCATGGGATCCGGGTCACTTAAAAAAAGTGCGGCGGATCATAACGGCAATCGTTTGTTCTGCCAAGGCCGGGGTGCTTGGTGAGTACCCTGCTGGCGACTAAGTGTTCAAGCATCAAAATATTTGAATAACTTGAGCATCTATTTTCGCTATCCGCCTTGAAACTCAATCTTTATAGTGACCTCCATCGACAGCCAAGCTGTTCAACCGACAACCAAATGGAGTTTCACCATGGCCAATATCCTCGTTCTCAAGTCCAGCATCCTGGGCCAGTATTCCCAATCCAACGCCCTGATCGACGGCTACCTGGCCGAGCGCCAAGGTGACAGCGTCACTGTGCGTGATCTGGCAACCCTGAATCTGCCGGTGCTCGACGGCGAGCTGGCCATGGGCCTGCGCGGTGGCGAAAACCTGAATGAGCGTCAGCTGGCCGTGCTGGCCCAGTCCGACGAGCTGGTGGCCGAGCTCAAGGCGAGCGATCTGGTGATCATCGCAGCCCCCATGTACAACTTCAACATCCCGACCCAGCTGAAGAACTGGATCGATCTGGTGGCCCGTGCCGGCGTTACCTTCCGCTACACCGAGACCGGCCCGGTCGGCCTAGTGGAGAACACCCGCGCCCTGGTGGTCAGCCCCCGTGGTGGCATGCATGTGGGCAATGCCACCGATCTGGTGACCCCCTACATGCGCACCGTGCTGGGCTTCATCGGCATCAAGGAAGTGGACTTCATCTATGCCGAAGGCATGGGCATGGGTCCCGAGGCGCAGGCCAAGGGCATCGAGCAGGCCAAGGAGCAGCTGGAAACCCTGGCATACTGATGCCGTGACGGTTGCCTGCTCATCCGGGTCGTGAAACAACAACGCAGCCATCAGGCTGCGTTGTTGTTTTCAGATGGCGGACGCCACTCTTCAATCCCAGATAAAGCGACGGCAGCCGCTGCCGACCAGCAGGCAGACCACCACCAGGGATCCCAGCAGCAGGCTGCTGAGCCACTGCTCTGTACTCTGGGGCAGATGGGGGGAGAAGAGGCTGATCGTGAAGAGGGCGCTGATGATGATCAGGCTGGTCTGTCGGGTCAGGATCATGGGGTCGTCCTTGGCTGATGGTGAGCGAAATAAGGCTAACCGCCCTCTGTGACAGCCTGATGTATCCATACCTCAGGCCCATGGTCCAGCGGGGGTGCACTCACCTTAGCAGTTTTTGCCGCCACGGCCAGCGCCACGAGACAGCTTGTGATCCGGATCCCTATCTGAACTGCTTTTGATCAGGCTGGTAGTGGAAATCGCCGCCGGCCAGCCGTGCGATCAGGGCCTCCTTGTCGAGATCCTGCGCCCGGCAGAGATCGTCCAGATCAGCGTAATGATCACGAAGCTGCATGTTGACCACGCTCAGCAGCATGTTGATATCCATAGTGGCAAAGCGGGTCAGGTTCATGATTGTTGCTCGCTGTCCAGCAGGTGGAGTTGTTCGATGGCGTCGCTCACGCTTTGCAGGTGCAGCCGTATGCTCTGACGCGCCTCGGCGGGCAGATAGTCGGTGAGGGTGTGCTGCCAGCTGCCAGCTTCGGTCTTGAGCTGCTGGAACAGGGTGAGCCCCGCCGGGGTGAAGGAGACCAGACTGATGCGCTTGTCCTGGGCGCTGCTCTCGGTGAACAGAATACCCTTCTCCACCAGACGGTGGATCTCGCGGGAGATCCGCACCTTGTCCATCCCGCTCGCCTCCACCAGCTCTTTCTGGCTGATGGGATAGTGGGGGCCAAGCACCATCATCAGGCGCCATTGTGGCACCGTCAGCTGGTACCGCTGCTGGTAAAACTGTTCAAAGGTATCGCGCACCATTTCAGCGGCATGAACCAGCTGATAGGGAGGATAGTGCGCGAGCAGCTCTATGATCTTCGACATATGACATCCTGCTGTGGCGGCTGCATCGGGTGCAGTTTCTTTTGATACTTTGACCTTGATGATACGTAACACAAGGGCATTTGTCTGAACGGGCATCAGAAAAATGTGCGTTTGCGCACGTGTTGCGCTACGGATCCGGCAACCAGGGTCTCAACTGGCCTTGTTGTTTACACTTTTACGCAGCCAGATCAAGGCATTATGAGCAAGCCAGGCCTCGCGGCTCTGGAGCGCATAGAGCGCGGCCTCATCGCGGCTGCCCCCCTGCCAGTGGCGGGGCTCTTGCTTGGGTAGCCTGCGCTGGCCCAGCAGGGTGGCGGGTACATGGGGGTTGGCGTCAAGGGCGGCGACCAGATGGGGCTGCGCCGCCTGCTCGCCTTCGGTGGCAAACACCATCAGCGCCTTGTTGTAGCGCAGCCAGCAGGAGGCCTCATTGAAGCGCACCAGCAGCCCCTGCAGGGCGGTCCAATCCCCTTGCCAGGCGTAGAGACTGGAGAGGGGATGACGACAGCCGGGCTCGTCGGCCTGACAGAGGTCGAGCAGGGCCAGGTATGCGTGGCGCGCCTGCTCCTGCTGCCCCAGTCGCAGCAGGCAATCGGCCCGGCCCGCCTGGGCCGCGATCAGTGGGCGGGCCTTGGGGGCGCTCCAGCCGCGGCCTGCGTGTTGTTGCCAGAAGGCCTCGTCGAACAGGGGGCTGGCATCGGCAATGATGCGGTCAAACCAGGAGAGGCGGGCGAGGGGATCGCGGCACTGCGCCGCCTGCTCGAAGCACTGCTGCCACTGGCGGGTCTGTTCGTTGTCGAGAAGGGGTTCTTCTTCATGCTGTGCCTCGTCATGATCCAGGGTCAGCAGAAGGTTGAGGGCCGTCTTCATCTGCTGGCGCTGGCGCTTGCAAAAATCCAGGAAGGGCAGCTCGCTGGCCGCGGCCTGGTACAGCATCTGGGCCATGGGTCTGTCACGGAACAGGCAGAGCTCGGCCACCAGGCTGAAGCGGTAGCGAGTGGCGGGATCGTTCAGATCCGTCGGCGTGGGCCAGCGGGCCACCCCTTGACTGAAGCCGTAGCTCCATTGGCCGAGGGGATGACTCTGCTCGAATACCTGATCAGGATTGTCGGTGGAGAGGCGACACTGGCTCGGCAGGGCCAGCTGGGCGTCGTCGGCCTGGGCCTCCAGCTCGGCGATCAGATGGTGCAGCGCCTCGGCACTCTTCTCATCCAGCGTTGCGTCATGGGGCAGCAGCCCGGCCAGCGGATCTTGCCAATCAGGGGCGGTCGGCCCCGTCAGACGGGCGCAGAGGAAGCCGTGCAGGGCCGGGTAACTCATGTCCTGCTGGCTGTGACTCTGGAGCCATTGATTGAGATGACGAGTACGAGTGGCTGGGTTCATCGACGCTTCCTCTGGATTTGACGGCCGCGAAGTCTACCTAAAAGCGGGGTTATTTGCAGCCAAGGGGCGACCGAGTGCTGCTAATATCGCCAGGCCAGGGTCACACCGAGATGAAAATCCTGCGCGGGTGCGGGCAAGGGACTAGGTCCTGCCACGGCTCTGAGGTAACATGCGGGCCTGCATGAAAAACGCGAGCTTTTGTCCTCCCTCGGCCGACGACAGGAGCGATGCGCATCTATTACGGGCCATGAATTGCAGGCCCATCCGGATATTGAAAGAAGAGATCACCATGTTACAGATTGGCAAGATGAACACCCTCACCGTCGTTGAGCTCGAAGATCGCGGTGCCTGGCTGGCTGCGGGGGAATATGGCGAGCTGCTGTTGCCCAAGCGTCAGCTGCCGGAAGGCGTCGCCGAAGATGGCGAGGTGTCCGTCTTTCTCTATCTGGACGCGGATTGCGAGCCGGTGATCACCACCGACAAGCCCTTTGCCATGGTGGGTGACATCGTCGGCCTCAAGGTGGTCAACGCCAACAAGATCGGCGCCTTCCTCGACTGGGGCATGAAAAAGGATCTGTTCGTGCCAAGCCGCGAGCAGAACAAGCCGATGCAGGTGGGCCACGTCTACCTGGTGCACCTGATGCTGGACAACGAGGGGCGCATGGTGGGCACCAGCCGCCTCGAGCGCTTCCTGCGCGTCGATCCCCCCTTCAAGGCCGGTGACGAGGTGACTGCGCTGCCGGGGGAACATACTCCCCTCGGCATCAAGGCCGTGGTCAATGGTCAGTACTCCGGCATGCTGTTCAAGAACGAGGTGTTCGGCCGTTTGATGACGGGCCGACCGCTGACCGCCTGGGTCAAGCAGGTGCGTGAGGATGGCAAGCTGGATCTGACATTGCAAAAACCGGGGCAGGATCGGATGGATGATGCCGGCAGCCGTATTCTCACCCGCTTGCAGAAGCAGGGTGGCAGCCTTGCGGTGGGGGACAAGAGCGAACCCGAGCTCATCTACAAGATGTTCAACATGAGCAAGGGCACCTTCAAGAAGGCCATCGGCGGGCTCTACAAGCAGGGCAAGATCGTCATCGAAGACAACTGCATCACGCTGGTCGCCGCAGAGACCAGCCCGGCGCAGGACGGCGAATAAGGTGCCGAGTCCCTGCATCGGCGACTGCCGGGCCAAGGACGGGCTCTGTCTCGGCTGCGGCAGGACCCTGACCGAGATAGGTCAGTGGTCCGCCATGGACAGCGAGGCCCAGCTGGCCCGCATGGCCGAGCTGGACGGCACGCGCAGCACCCATCAGTGTCCGGGATGCGGCGAGCCGGCGTTTTGCGCCGTCTCCGCCGGTGAACCCATAGAGCGTTGCTGGTGCAGCCAGCTGCCTTCCTTGCCCATGAGCGAGGCGAGCGCCTGCTGGTGCCGCCGTTGTCTGGTCAAGGCCATAGCGGCTCGCCCCTGAAGGGGTAAACAGCAGAGACGAAAAAGGCGCCAGGGGCGCCTTTTCTTATGCCTGTTGCTGGCGGTGCCAGCGAACATGGACCTGGTGTTCGCTCTGATCCCGCGGCAGCAGGAAGGTGGCGTAGATCACCTCGAACTCCTCCTGATGATCCAGCAAGCCGACCCACACCTCGGCCCAACGCTCCATGTCGACCGGCACGCCGAGCTCGGTCGACCAGTCGGCGTTGGGCAGGGTCGCCTCGACGGCGCCACGCTGCTCAAATTCGAGGGTGATGTCGACGATTTGTTCGGGGGCCAGCATGTCGGCGGCCTGCTCCAGAAACTGATCATAGGCCCACTCGACCAGCTGATCCGGGCTACGTTGTTCCATGAAATCACTCCAGATACGTCCAGGTTCGCCACTTTAGCAATTATTGGGGATGGCGACCAGCGTATGAGGCCGGTAACCCCGTGCTGTCAAATGGCCGAAACAGGGGATAAGGTTAACAGAGCTGCCGCCATCGGGCGGCATCACGAGGCATGTGGGCAGCATGAAGCGACGACAGCACAGGCGGCAGATCAAGCGGCGACGGGAGACCTGGTGGTGGCACTATTTACCGCTGCACCGGGAGGTCGTCGGCGGCCATCTGGGGCCGCCCTCCGATCCCCTCGATGAACCTAGCCGGCCTCGTGTACCCGGTTCAGGGTGATCTGACCGAGCTGACTCATCTGGCGGCGGATCCAGGCCGAGCGCTGCTGCACATAGGGCGAGGGGGGCTTGACCCGGTAGCGCCAGGGATTGGGCAGGGCGGCGGCCAGCAAGGAGGCCTCGTAACGGGTCAGGCGAGCCGCCGGTTTACCGAAGTAGTGCCTGGCGGCGGCTTCGGCGCCATAGATGCCGGGCCCGAACTCCACGATGTTCAGGTACACCTCGAGGATGCGGGACTTGTCCCAGCCCAGCTCCATCAGCAGGGTGAACCAGGCCTCAATCCCCTTGCGCAGGAAGCTGCGATCGCTCCACATGAAGAGGTTTTTGGCCGTCTGCTGGCTCAGGGTACTGGCGCCGCGCACCCGCCTGCTTTGCTGGTTGTGCTTGAGTGCCGAGCTGATGGCGTCCATATCGAAGCCATTGTGATCGGCGAAGCGCTGATCCTCGGCGGCGATCACCGCCAGCTGCAACTCCCGAGAAATGCGTTCGAGCGGCACCCAGTCGTGCTTGACCTCGGCCACCTTGGCGGGCGGAAACAGCGCCCGCTCGAGGCGCCAGGTCCACATGGGGGGATCGATGAAGCGCAGCAGCGCCACCGAGACGATGGAGCTGACCAGCGCCGCCAGCAGCAGCTTGCCGAGCCAGCCCAGCAGGCGACGCCAGCGCGTCGGTCTCACGGGCTCGGGCTCTGAGTCCCACTCATAGTGACCGGGATCGTCGGGATCCGGAATTATTGGGGCAGCCATTCGATGTGGCAGAACTTCTCGTCGACACGGCGGGAGAGCAGCATGCGGGCGAACAGGTGCTCATACTCTTGCTCGGCATTGCCAAGGCCAATCCAGATCTCGGCGTACTCGGCATCACTCACGGCAAACCCCACGTCCGCTTCCCAGTCATCGGCGGGATCCGTCTCTGCCAGCAGGCCGCGGTCGTTGAACGCCTGGTTGAACAGGGCTATCTCCTGCTCGGGCAGGTTGTCCGAGGCCAGCTCCATGAAGAGTTCGAGGGCGGTATCGAGCAGTTCCTCGACGCTGTGCATTTCGTCATTCAAAGACATAAGAGCTGTGTTCCAGATGAGGGGGGAGAGGTCCCGTCGGCAGGGCCGAGGGGCGGGCAGTATTCTAGCTGGCCCCGCACGCCTTGGCGAGATGCCTCTGCGCCAGGCAATAAAAAACCGGATCCTGACAAAGGATCCGGTCTTCACTGGGGAAAAGGGTCACGCATGGGGCGTCAGCTCATCCCTTCTTCTGGTCGTCGGCGAAGGTGATGTTGAGCTCCAGCACCGACAGCTCGTCACTCTTCTGATCGAGCTGGACGGTGATCTTGTCCGGATCGATCTGCACATATTTACGGATCACGTCGAGGATATCCTGCTTGAGCTGGGGCAGGTAATCCGGCCCCCCTCTGGATGAACGCTCGTGGGCAACGATGATCTGCAACCGCTCTTTGGCCAGTTGTGCGGTGTTCTGTTTCTTGTTGGAACGAAAATAATCCAATAATGACATGTTTAACTCCCGAACAGTCGGCTAAAGAAGCCCTTCTTCTCTTCTTCCAGAAAACGAAAATCCTTGGTATCGCCCAGCAGGCGCGCGACGGCGTCTTCATAGGCCTGACCGGCATCGGACTCCTTGTCCAGAATGACCGGCTCCCCCGAGTTGGAGGCACGCAGCACCGCCTGGGACTCCGGGATCACTCCGAGCAGTTTGATGGCCAGGATCTCCTGCACATCCTGCACGCTCAGCATGTCGCCACGGCTGACGCGAGTCGGGCAGTAGCGGGTCAGCAACAGGTGTTCCTTGATGGGGTCTTCACCGCGCTCGGCGCGACGGGACTTGGAGGCCAGGATGCCGAGGATGCGATCCGAGTCGCGCACGGAAGAGACTTCCGGGTTGGTGGTGACGATGGCCTCGTCGGCAAAGTAGAGCGCCATCAGGGCGCCAGACTCGATGCCGGCGGGAGAGTCGCAGACGATGTAGTCAAACTTCATCTCAGCCAGCTGATCCAGGATCTTCTCGACCCCTTCACGGGTCAGGGCGTCCTTGTCCCGGGTCTGGGAGGCGGGCAGGATGAAGAGGTTTTCCGAGCGCTTGTCCTTGATGAGTGCCTGGTTGAGGTTGGCCTCACCGTTGATCACATTGACGAAGTCATACACCACGCGCCGCTCGCAGCCCATGATGAGATCCAGGTTTCGCAGGCCAATGTCAAAATCGATGACCACTGTCTTGTGGCCACGCTGGGCTAAGCCGGTGCTCAGGGCCGCGCTGGTTGTGGTCTTGCCAACGCCACCTTTGCCCGATGTAACGACTATGATTCGCGCCATTCTCGCTTCCTTGTAACTCTATTTGATGCGGTCTATTCGGAGTTGTTCGTTGTCCAGTCGGATATGGACTGGCTCTTGTATCAGGCCTGCCGGCAAGGCATCGCTGAGCTGGAAGGTGCCCGCGATGGAGAGCAGCTCGGCCTGCAATTGCTGGCAATAAATGCGGGCAAGAGGATTGCCCTTGGCCCCCGCGATGGCTCGGCCACGCAGGGCGCCATAAATATGAATGCTGTCGTCGGCGATGACTTCGGCTCCCGGACTGACCGAGCCCAGCACCACCAGGGAGGTGCCGGCAGCATAGATCTGCTGGCCGGAGCGCACCGGCCCGACGTGGACCTTGCTCGGCTCCATAGGAGCCTGAACCGGGGCGACCGGAGCCGCCTCCACGGGGTCAGGTGTTGGTGCCGCAGGCTCGGGATCGGCCTTGCGGCTCTTGCCCGACACCATGACCGCCAGCCCGGCCGCCTTGGCCGCCGTCTTCATCGCCTCATCCCGCGCCCCCGTGATGCCGACCAGCACGAAATCTTCCGACTCGACCAGCTCCCTGAGCTGCTCGAAATCCGGGATCTCGCTGAGGCGTTCCACATTGAGGACGAGGGGGGCACAATTAAAAAACTGGGGGGCCTGCGCAACCTTGGCCTCCAGCAGTTGTCGGATCCGGTCCGGATTGCCATCGCTGAGATGCAACACAGAAATAGTGAAGGTGGTCCCTTTCAATTCGTTATCGCGTTCAACCATGAATCTTCCCCGAACCGAGACGGTAATACGTTATTGTTATTCAATTCCTGATGTTATAGTTTGCCACCACCAGAGGCAATGAACCCGTCGGATTATATCAATTTCCATGTTGTGTGCAGTCTATAAAAGTCGCAAAAAAGCCGAGACCTATCTCTTTATTGAAAGAAGAGAGGACTTTTCCCGTGTGCCAGAGGCACTGATGAGTACCTTCGGACGTCCCGAGCTGGTCTTGATGACCAAGCTGGACCCGGCCAAGCCCCTGGGGATCGCCTCCACCGAGCGGGTGATGGCAGCCTTGCAGAGCCAGGGCTTCTACCTGCAGGTGCCTCCGCCACCGGAAAATCTGCTGGAGCAGCACAAGGCACAATTAAAGGGCGCCCGCTGATGCAGGGTCGGCCGGTGCTGTTATTGTTGGGCGCACTATTAAGTGCATCCGCGCAGGCCGGCGCCGATTTTGACCATTATGTGACGAGTCTCAAACAGCAAGCCCTGGCGGCCGGCATCCAGCCTGCGACGGTAACGGCCGCCTTTGCCGATATTCGCCTTATCGAGGCGGCCATCAAGCACGACAAAAATCAGCCGGAATTCAAACTGACCCTGGATTCCTATATTCCCCGCGCCGTGCCCCAATGGAAAGTCAAGCAGGCCAGATCCTTATATCGCCAGCATCTGCCGCTGCTCACGAAAATAGGTGATGAATATGGGGTGCAGCCCCGTTTTATTGTCGCCTTGTGGGGCATAGAAACCAATTTCGGCAAACTCACCGGTAATTTCCCGCTGATCTCCTCCCTGGCGACCCTGGCCTGGGACGGGCGACGGGAAGCCTTCTTCAAGGATCAGCTGTTCGATGCCCTGCGCATCATAGAGCAGGGGCACGTGAGCCCCGCCGCCTTCAAGGGCTCCTGGGCGGGTGCCATGGGGCAGGTGCAGTTCATGCCCTCGTCATTTCTCAAATACGCGGTCGATCAGGACGGGGATGGCAGGAAGGATCTGTGGGGCAATCTGGCGGATGTGTTTGGATCGGCAGCCAATTATCTGCATCAGAATGGCTGGCGGGAAGATGAGACCTGGGGACGGCGGGTGAAGGTGCCTGACTCCCTCAATCCTGCCCTGTTCGGGCTTGAGACCCGCAAGCCGCTGTCGGCCTGGCAGGCTCTGGGGGTACGGCAACTGGACGGTTCGCCGCTGCCGAAGGCCGACATGCAGGCCTCCCTCATTCGGCCCGATGATGTCCATGGCCGCAGTTATCTTGCCTATGAGAATTATCGGGTGCTGCGCCACTGGAACCGCTCCCCCTATTTCGTGGTGGCGGTCGGCACCCTGGCGGATCGGATAGTGGAATAAAAGTGGAATAAAAGCGGGCAAGGAGCGAAATAGGATGCGGGAATAGTCTCTCCCCATTCTGACACCTGACGGATAAGCCAGGCCCATCTGAACGAATTGCCCGCTTCTTTTTTATTCTTTATGCCAATGCGACTGCCGTTGAGAAAATCACAGACAAAAAAAGGCGGGAATCTCTCCCGCCTTGTTTGTATCTGCTGTCTGCCGCTTATTCGCAGGCAACCTGCATCACCTTGATGGCCAGGCCACCGCGGGAGGTCTCACGGTACTTGGAGTCCATGTCCTTGCCGGTGATGTACATGGTCTCGATGACCTTGTCCAGGGAGACACGGGGCTTGGAGGTACGACGCAGGGCCATGCGGGAGGAGTTGACCGCCTTCATGGCGGCGATGGCGTTGCGCTCGATGCAGGGGACCTGTACCTGGCCAGCGACCGGATCGCAGGTCAGACCCAGATTGTGCTCCATGCCGATCTCGGCCGCTTCACACACCTGCTCCGGGCTGCCGCCCATCAGTTCGGTCAGGCCAGCGGCGGCCATGGAGCAGGAGACACCTACCTCACCCTGGCAACCCACTTCGGCACCCGAGATGGAAGCGTTCATCTTGTAGAGCATGCCGACGGCGGCGGCGGCCAGGTAGAAACGGGTGTATTCGTCGCGGCCGACCGGCTGGATGAACTTGTCGTAGTAGGCCAGCACGGCCGGGATGATGCCCGCGGCGCCGTTGGTCGGAGCCGTGACGACGCGGCCACCGGCGGCGTTCTCTTCACTCACCGCCAGGGCGAACATGTTGACCCAGTCAACGATGCTCATGGGGTCGTTGGAGAGATGCTCGTTGGTGGTCAGCTGACGGTAGAGGGGGGCAGCACGGCGCGGCACCCGCAGCGGGCCGGCCAGGACACCCTCGGTGCGGCAGCCGCGCTCTATCCCTTCACGCATGGTGGTCCAGATCTTGCCGAGCTTCTTGTAGATCTCTTCCGGGGTATTGAAGCACTTCTCGTTCTCCAGCATCAGGGCGGAGATGGAGAGGCCGGTCTGGCCGCAGTGGGCGAGCAGCTCGGCGGCGCTCTTGAAGGGGTAGTTGACGGTCATGTCGCCGCTGTCGGCCTTGCCGAAGCTCTCTTCGTCGACGATGAAGCCACCGCCGATGGAGTAATAGGTCTTGCTGTAGACGGCCTCGTCTTCGATGAAGGCGGTCAGCTTCATGCCGTTCTCGTGCAGGGGCAGGGCCTCGTCATGGAACACCATGGCGCCTTTCGGGAAGCTGACGGTGTGGCAGTGCAGGCCGATGGGCAGGCGACCGGTCTGCTCGACCCGGGAGATGAATTCAGGAATGCCGTCGATGTCGACATTTTCCGGCAGGTTACCCGCCAGACCCATGATGATGGCGGTGTCGGTGTGGTGGCCTTTGCCGGTCCAGGAGAGGGAGCCATAGACGTCAACCTGGATCCGGGTGATGTCACGGATCTTGCCGCTAGCACGCAGATCATCCACGAACTGTTTGGCAGCTTTCATCGGGCCGACAGTGTGGGAAGAGGAGGGGCCAACACCGATTTTGAAGATATCAAAAACGCTGATCATGTAACAATTACCTCAGGGTAGAAGGGGGCGCCATGCCCGCTCGCAGAAAGGGTGATCCATGGGACGGGTCTGTCGTCACAAAGGCCGGGAAACCAGATAACCGCAGTGTAACGGCTTCCTGCCTAAAAAAAGTTGAAATAGATCTATTTTTGTTGAATTCACGGCGCGAGTATAAAATTTATTTTGATGGTTATCCATTTTGTTAAGCGCAAGGCAAACGTTTTGCAAAAAAATACCCGGCCAAGCCGGGTATCTGAGGGTCATCTGAGATCGTTTTTACTCAGGTTTAACATTCGGTGATGTTGACGGCGAGGCCGCCGCGGGCGGTCTCCTTGTACTTGGTCTTCATGTCGTTGCCGGTTTCCCACATGGTTCTGATCACCTTGTCCAGCGACACCTTGTGCTCGCCGGTGCCACGCAGGGCGAGGCGGGCGGCATTGATCGCCTTGACCGCTCCCATGGCGTTGCGCTCTATGCAGGGCACCTGCACCAGGCCGCCGATGGGATCGCACGTCAAACCCAGGTTGTGCTCCATGCCGATCTCGGCGGCGTTCTCGACCACGGCCGGACTGCCGCCCAGCAGCTCGGCCAGAGCGCCGGCGGCCATGGAGCAGGCGACCCCCACTTCTCCCTGACAACCCACCTCGGCCCCCGACAGGGAGGCGTTCTTCTTGTACAAGATGCCGATGGCGGCGGCGGTGAGGAAGTACTGCATCAGCAGCTCGTCATCCACCTTGCGCACGAAGCGATCGTAATAGTGCAGCACGGCGGGGATGATGCCGGCGGCGCCGTTGGTGGGGGCGGTCACCACCCGGCCACCGGCGGCATTCTCCTCGTTGACGGCCAGCGCAAACAGGTCCACCCACTCCATCACCATCAGGGGATCCTTGTTGAAGTTGGTCTCGCCACAGAGCTGGCGATAGAGGGCCGGGGCGCGCCGTTTCACCTTGAGGCCACCCGGCAATACCCCCTCGCTCCTGCAACCGCGCTCGACACAACCCTGCATCGCCTGCCAGATCTTGCGCAGGCCCGCCTTGATCTCGGCTTCACTGCGAAACACCTTTTCATTGGCCAGCATCAACCCCGAGATGGAGAGGCCGCTCTCCTGGCAGTGGGCCAGCAACTGGGCCCCGCTCTCGAACGGGTAGGGCACGGGGTGGGCGGCATCGAAGCGGGCGGCCTCTTCGCGGGCGTTGGCGAAGTGGCTCTCTTCGATGATGAAGCCGCCGCCGATGGAGTAGTAGGTCTGCTCAAACAGCAGGGCGTCACCCGCGAAGGCGCGCAGGGTCATGCCGTTGGAGTGGGCGGGCAGGGTCTTGCGCCGATTGAAGAGGATGGCGCCGACGCGAGGGAACTGGCTCGGTTGCTCACCCCCCAGGCGCAGGGTCTGGCTGTGTTCCACCTGATCGAGGAAGGCGGGGATGGCCTCGATGTCCACGGATTCCGGCTCGAACCCGGCCAACCCCAGGATGATGGCCTTGCCGGTGCCATGACCCTTGCCGGTCTGGCCGAGGGAGCCGTAGCACTCGACCACGACGCGTTCGGTGCGGGAGAGGAGTGCGCTCTGCTTGAGGGTGTGCACGAAGGCGCAGGCTGCCCGCATCGGCCCCACTGTGTGGGAGGAGGAGGGACCAATCCCGATGGAAAACAGGTCGAAGACACTGATCATGACGTACTCCGATTATGGATTTCGTCTAAACATTGTAAATTTTTTGTAGTCGATGAAAAGGGGGGAAGCAACAGCCTGTGATGGCGGTGTGGAAATGGGGCAAGACAGGGGGATCAGGGGTGCCAGGAGGAGCGGATCTGCATCTCATGGCACCCCTGCGGGGCTATCAGTCGAGGAACTCGCACAGGTAGGCGGTGGCTGTCTTCACTTCCAGCTTGAAGGAGGAGTGACCGGCCACGTCGAAGGACTCGCCCTGATGGTAGCTGTGCCACTCGTCTTCATCGGCCAGCTGGATGCGAAGGGCACCCTTGATCACCGTCATCCGCTCCGGGGCGGCGGTGTTGAACTGGTAATCACCCGCTTCCATCACACCGACCGTGGCTTTCTCGCCTTTTTGCTCGAAACCGATGGATTTAACATTTCCGTCAAAATATTCGTTAACTTTCAGCATCTTTTCTTCCCTGTATGCACGTTTGCAGAGCAAAAGTAGCACATTATTTTGGCGATTGTCATGGTGAAATAGGGAAAAAACGGAGAGTTTCTTGTGGGTCTCAACTTTGTGAAAAACCATAAAAATTCGTTTCGTTCAGGGATCACGATGTTAAACGGGTAATAAATATGAGATAAAGCGCGCCGCCAGAGCAATGGAGAGGATTTGACGCTCTGGGTGGTCATTTGCACTGCCAAAGTGTGAGTAATTGCTTAATAAAGGAACATTCTGTGTTGACAAAAGGATTAATTAAAAATATCGGCTTCCAGGTTGTGGTTGCCATGATCCTGGGGGCGCTGGTGGGTGCCCTCATGGGTGAGCAGGCGACCGTCTTCGCGCCGTTCGGTACCCTGTTCATCCAGCTGATCAAGATGCTGGTGATCCCGCTGGTGGCGGTCGCCATCCTGTCCGGGGCCGCCAATCTGGGCGCCAGCCCGGCCGCAGGCAAGATAGGGGTGACCACGCTCGCCTTCTTCCTCGGTACCTCCGCCCTGGCGGTGTTGCTGGCACTGGTGATGGGTCAAGTCTTCAAGCCCGGTGTCGGGGTCGATTTCGGCTCCACGGCCGCCATGTTCTCTGGTGATTACGCCGACAAGGGCGCCCTGCCGGACGCCGTGGCTACCCTGCTTGGGATGATCCCGACCAATGTGTTCAGTGCCCTGAACGAGGCGAACATCCTGCAGATCCTGGTGTTCTGCATGTTCCTCGGCATCGCGCTGGCCAAGCAGCCCCGCGAGCGTGCCAAGCCGCTGGTGGATGGCCTCAACACTCTGGTGGACGCCTTCGTCTGGATGATCAACAAGGTGATGCTGATTGCCCCCATCGGGGTCTTCGGCCTGATGGCCGACGCCATCGGTACCTATGGTTTCGACGTGCTGACCCTGGTGCTCAAGCTGTTCGTGGTCTATGTCGCCGCCATCCTCATCTTCGGCTTCGTGGTCTACCCGCTGCTGATCGCGGTCTTCTCCAACACGCCGGTACGCAAGTACTTCTCGGCGATGAAGAAGCCGCAGATCGTGGCCTTCTCCACCGCCTCTTCCATGGCGACCCTGCCGGTCAACATGGAGACTTGCGAACACGATCTGAAGGTGACCAATGCCACCGCTTCCTTCGTGCTGCCGCTGGGCGCCACCATCAACATGAGCGGCAACGCCATCTATTACGGTCTGGTGGCCATCTTCTTCGCCCAGGTTTACAACATCGATCTCAGCATGGGCGCCTGGGCGGCCATCATCCTCACCTCGACCCTGGGTGCCATCGGCCAGGCCGGCGTGCCAGGCCCGAGCTTCCTGGTGGTGGCCGTGCTGCTGGCGGCCGGTATCCCCATCGAGGGCCTGCCGCTGTTGTTCGCGCTGGATCGCCTGTTCGACATGATCCGGACCGCGCTCAACATCACCGGCGATGCGGCTTGCGCCATCATCGTCGATCGCTACAGCCCGGATTACGATCCGAACCGCTGGAGCAAGGAGGCCTGATACCAGGCTCACAACCATGAATGACAAGAGGGAGGCGCAAGCCTCCCTCTTTTCGTTGTCCCCGGGCTATCTGCCCCCATCCTCTGCCGACTCAGGGCGTCAGCTGCCCCAGCGCCTGCCGGCAACGCTGCTCCGCCGCCTCCAGCTCCAGCAATACCATCTGGATGTCTTCCAGCTGTTGCTGCAGGGTCTCCCGCTTGTCGGCCACCAACCCCAGCATGGTCTGCAACTGGGAGCGGCTGCTCTTGTCCGCGTCATAGAGATCGAACAGCTCACGGATGTCTGCGAGGCTGAACCCCAGCCGTTTGCCACGCAGGGTCAGCTTGAGACGCACCCTGTCCTGGCGGCTGTAGATCCGGGTCTGTCCCTGGCGTGTCGGATTCAGCAGGCCCTGATCCTCGTAGAAACGGATACTGCGTGTGGTCACATCGAATTCACGGGCCAGCTCGCTGATGCTGAAGGTCCGGGCGTCATCCTTGGATTTGGTCATAGGGCTGTCTTGGCTGTCATCTGGTTGTCAATGCAGGCTGGCACCTTACCCAAACGTCAACTTCCCCGCAAGTCTTGTTCCGGGGACGGCGGCGGCATATGTTATCCCAATGTAACAAGGAGAGCGCTATTGATGGATATCGTGATTGTGGCAGCCAAACGTACCCCCATGGGGGCCTTCCAGGGGGCCTTGAGCACACTGAGTGCTCCGGAGCTCGGCGCCTGCGCCATCCGCGCCGCCCTGGCGGCGGCCGGGATGGGGGGGGATCGGGTCGATGAGGTCTATCTGGGCAATGTGCTGAGCGCCGGGGTCGGGCAGGCACCGGCCCGGCAGGCGGCACTCAAGGCCGGGCTGCCGGACAGCGTGCCCTGCACCACCCTCAACAAGGTGTGCGGCTCCGGCATGAAGGCGGTGATGCTGGCGGCAGACGCGCTGCGGCTGGGGGAGGTGGACGTGGTGGTGGCGGGCGGCATGGAGAGCATGAGCCGGGCCCCCTATTTGCTGGACAAGGCGCGCAGCGGTTTTCGCATGGGTCACCAAAGCGTGCTGGATCACATGTTCCTCGACGGTTTGCAGGATGCCTACGAGGGGCACCTGATGGGCCACTATGCCCAGCTGAGCGCGGACAGAGCCGGGCTGACCCGGGCTGACATGGATGCCTTCGCCATCGCCTCTCTCGAGCGGGCCCTGGCGGCGCAGCGAAGCGGCGCCTTCGGGGCAGAGCTGGCGCCGGTGATGGCCGGGGACACCCTGTTGCTGGCCGACGACGAGCAACCGGAGAAGGCCAGGCCCGACAAGATACCGACCCTGAAACCGGCCTTCAGCAAGACGGGCACCATCACGGCGGCCAATGCCAGCTCCATCTCGGACGGGGCGGCGGCGCTGGTGCTGATGCGGGCCGAGACGGCCCATCAACTGGGCTTGCCGGTGCTGGCCAGGGTGGTGGGATACCAGAGCCATGCCGCCCTGCCGGCGGAGTTTACCAGCGCCCCGGTGGGGGCCATCGACAAGTTGCTGGCCCGGGTGGGCTGGTCGGTGGAGGAGGTGGATTTGTTCGAGGTGAACGAGGCCTTCGCCATGGTGAGCATGCTGGCGATGGCGGGGTGCCAGATCCCCCATCACAAGCTGAACGTGAACGGAGGCGCCTGTGCCCTGGGGCATCCCCTGGGGGCCAGCGGTGCCCGCATCCTGGTGACGCTGATCCATGCCCTGCGCACACGCGGGCTTAGGCGAGGGGTGGCGAGTCTGTGCATCGGGGGCGGAGAGGCGACGGCCATGGCCATCGAGCTGGTGTGAGCCCTTGGTCCCAACACCGGCCCCAGGCCGGTCCGGTGTTGAGGCCGTTTCCCTCTGTTTCTCCCTCCACTCATTACTTATGTCCGGCAGCGGGTCGTTCAGGTGACCCGCTTGTCTCCCTCCATGTCGCTCTATCAACCCCTGGTTTTCCAACTGTGCTGTTCGTTCGTCATGTCACCTGGCCTGATGGATAGACGGTGGCGAAAAGTCCGGTTTTGGTGGGGAACATGGACTGATTTGCTTTCATTCAGCCGGGATTAAGCCTGATGACCGTTTTCGACACTGGTCTGCTTTGTGGCGGGAGATGGGTGCCCTACTATTCGCCTCTGTTTTACTGTCCTCGCACCGTTCCCATGCGCCACTGACCCACGGCAGTGCTCTGTCGTTGCCGTCATGGCCACTGCGACGATCAATGCCCGCTTGCGGTGGGTACCCACAAGAGAAACTCAGATGACTACGCCATTCAAGCGCAGCACCCTTGCCAGCGTGCTGGCACTGCTTGCCACCCATGCCTCAGCCTCCGGCTTCCAGATCAACGAGCACTCCGCCGCCGGCCTTGGCCGAGCCTTCGCGGGTGAGGGGGCCATCGCCGACAGCGCCGCCGTGCTGGGTCGCAACCCCGCTGCCATGATGATGTTCGACAAGACCGCCGTCTCGGTAGCGGCCACCATGGTCGATCCGGATTACAGCGTGGACGGGGCCTTTGTCACCGATCTGCCGGGTAGCCGGTTTGACTCCAGCACGCCGGCAAGTCATGGCAACGCCGGCCCCAACGCGGTCATCCCCGCCGCCTACATGATCCACCCCGTCAACGACCAGTGGGCCGTCGGTTTCGCCATGATGACCAACTACGGCCTGGGCACCCGTTTCGACGACAGCTTCGGGGCGGGCAGCCATCCCGCCGCCGGCCTGTTGGCGGGTGAGACGTCCCTGATGAGCGTCAATCTGAACCCCAATGTTGCCTATCGCGTCAACGAGCAGTGGAGCCTCGGGGCCGGTATCAACTACACCCTCGCCACCGGTTACGTCGATAGGGTCGATGCCAATGGAAACGCCAATGGTGCTCACAATACCCTGGCCAACTTCGATGGCGCCGGCAACGGTTGGGGCTGGAACCTCGGTACCCTGCTCGAGATCAACCAGGATAACCGCCTGGCGCTGACCTATCGCTCCCAGATCGATGTGGCGCTGGAGGGGGATTACACCGGGGCAGTGGGGGCGCCCGGCTATAAGGCCGAGGCCACGGTCGATGTGCCCATGCCCGCCATCGCCGAGTTTTCCGGTTACCACCGCCTGACCCCGCAATTTGCACTGCACTACTCCGTGATGTGGACCGACTGGAGCGCCTTTGAAAAACTGGAAGCCGTCAGCAGCCAGTGCAACCTGCCGGGTGGCGTCTGCCTGAGCAAGAACGAGCAGCTGCAAGATGCGATGCGCTACGCGGTCGGGGCGACCTGGTATGTGAACCCGCAGTGGGAGGCACGCGTCGGGGTGGCCTATGACGAATCCGCCGTGCAGAGTGAGCACGCCACCATCAGTCTGCCGGATGCAGACAAGTGGTGGTACAGCGCGGGGGCGACCTATCACATCGATGAGAGCAAGAGCATCGATCTTGGCATGGCTTATATCAATGGGGAAGCGAGCGGGGTGAAGGAAGGGATCCACAACAACGACCCGGGTCAGCCGTTCTATTTCGAAGGCAACAATGAAGGCAATGCCTTCCTGGCCTCGGTCCAGTTCAATATGGTGTTCTGAACGAAACGTCCCCTCGCGGGACGTTTGTGTTATGAGATGACATGAGGGAGAACCATGGCGGGTTCGCGGGTTCAGTCCATCCCTTCCATGGCCTGGAGCTGCTGATTGACCCAGGCGGTGGCGGCGAGATAGAGGTGGCTGACCTTCTCCTCGTTGAGGCCGAGGCGGGCGGTGCTGGCGGCGATCCGTTGCCAGTTGGCCTTCTCGTACTCTTCACAGAACGCGAGGTAGAACCCCAGGTTGCCCTTGCGCTCCAGCAGGGCGGCACGGATCTCGGCGGTCAGCGGTATGGTGCCGAGCAACTGATCCAGCGGCTGCCCCATCAGCACATCCAGCAGGGAGAAGAGCCCGGTGATGAAGGCTTGCTGAGCCTGCTGGGTGGGGGCATGGGTCTGTGCCAGCAGCTCGCAGAAGCGGGCACGGATGAGGGACATCTGGTAGAGCTCGGCACTCTTGTCGTGACCGGCACTGGTGGCGGCGATCAGGGCCACGAAGCGTTTCAGCTGGGCGTGACCCAGGGAGCTGGCGGCCTGGCGAAACGAGGCGATGGGCTGGGGAAAGTGCTTGAGATGGTTGACGTAACGCAGCAGCTTGAGGGAGAGGGAGAGATCCTGATTGAGCAGTTGCTCAATCTTGTCCAGATCCGGCTCGGCCTGATTGACCACCTTCAGCAGTTGCATCACCACCAGCTGGGTCGGGGGCATGGTGGTCTGCTGTACCATCTGGGGCCTGCTAAAGAAGAAGCCTTGGAACAACTCGACCCCGAGCCCCTTCATCCGTTCAAACTCGGCCTTGTCCTCCACCTTTTCGGCGAGATAGGTGAGCGGCAGGTGGCGATGGGTCTGCATGAACCGCTCGATGTTGGCAAGCGGCGTGGCCCGCAGATCGAACTTGATGATATGGATATAGGGAAGGAACCTGTCCCAGGCCGGGACCAGGGTGAAATCATCCAGCGCCAGCCGATAGCCCAGCCCGTGCAGCTGGATCACCTTGTCCAGCAGCGCATCGTCGGGCTCGGCATCTTCCAGTATCTCGATCACCACCTTGTCCTGGGGCAGGCATTCGGCCAGACCGTCCAGCAGCAGGGAGTGAGGGAAGTTGATGAAGCAGGGGTGTCCGCCAAGCAGTTGATCGATGTTCTGTTGCAGAAATTGCTCTGTCACCAGTCGGGAGGTAGCCAGCTGTGCGGAGATGGGGGGAAACACATTATCCAGGCTGTCGCGAAACAGCAGCTCATAGGCATGGGTCTTCAACTCCCGATCCAGGATGGGCTGCCTTGCTACATAGGAATACATGCATCTCTCCAGCATGGGTGAAGGCTTGATTCTATGGTGAAGCGGATCACTATGCCAGTGCCGACCGGGTCGAAACGGTCAGCAACTGGCAGAGTGCAGCCAAGGTTGGCAGGATCAGAACAGGTAGTTGAGCTGCAGGCCAGCCAGCCAGGCATCCCCTTCCGAGGTGCCCTGGAAGGTGGAGGTGGTTTGTGCCATCCCGGGTCTGAGCTGCATGGTCTCGTTCACCTCGACTTTTTTGCCGTCGATCAGGGTCAGCCCCAGATCCAGCGACAGGTTGCGATCTATCTGGTAACCCACCCCGGCGCTGTACCACACCCGATCCGAGTCCGGGATGGAGATGGTGCGGCGATCGGCGGGCACCGGGCTGCGATCGTAGGCCAGGCCGGAGCGCAGCTGCCACTTCGGATCCAGGCGATAGGTCAGGCCGAGGGCGTAGCGCCAGCTGTCTTCCCAGTGTTCGTCCTTGATGTGCATGGTGCCATGGTGATCGAGCTCGGACTCGAGCTGGACGAACTTGCTCCAGTTGGTCCAGTTGATGCTCGAATGCAACGCCAGGGCCGGGGTCAGCTGATGGAACAGGGCCAGCTCCGCAGTGGCGGGCAGCGGCAGGTCCAGGGTGCCGGTGTCGGTGAAGGTACGGCCCAGCAGATCGGTGCCGACAGCATCCCCTGAGAGGGTCAGGGTCACGTCATGGCGATAGGAGAGGCCGATGCGGGTGGCCGGCGACAGCTCCAGCAAGGTGCCGAGATGCCAGCCAAGGGCCCAGCCATCCCCCTTGAGGTGCTTGGCAATCTTGTTGTTGGAGGGGAAGGTGCCGCCCACTTCCCCTTCCCCCTGGATGGCGGAAAGCCCGGCACCGACCGACCAGTTCCGGTTGATGCGATAGGCCAGGGAGGCACCGAGATCCACGGTCTTGATATCGGAGATGTTGCCAAAGTGACCGGCGTTGTAGTTGTCCGGCATCTGGACGCCGAGGCCGTAATAGGAGGTGGCCGCCAGCCCCAGCCACCACTGTTCATTCAAAGGAAGGATGAGATAGGCATTGGGGACCCAGGCACCGTCCGCGATGTCGCTGGCGCTTGCATCCAGCGTCACCGGGCCCATGGCGGTAGGCACCCGGGTCACCCCCTCGATGTTGACGTCAGGCTGGATGTGAATGACGCCCCCGGAGAAGGCGGTGCGCTCGAAGCGGGTCATGGCCGCGGCGTTACGGGCGAGCACGCTGGCATTGTCGGCGATGGCAGCTTCACCGGCGAAGGCGCGGCCCATGCCGGTGGCCGATTGTTCCGCCAGCTGGAAACCGGCCGCCTGGGCTTGACTCGATAACACCAACAGGGCGATGAGGGAGGGCTTCATGTTCGGGAGCATTGCTTTTCCTCGGGATGAACTTGGAATTCATTCTGTTATTTGGTTGGGGACGGGATTTTATATGGTATGACCAGTAAGGCAACGGGGGCGGGGGCAGAGAGGACAAAACGGGATTTAATGCTGGAGGTATTGCCTCTAATAGCTTGATAAAAAACAAAAAGAGTACAGCTGTTTGCTACAGCTGTGCGCCGAGATGGGGATGTCGCATAAAAAAGAGCGCCCGGAGGCGCTCTGTTTTATCGCGATGAAATCAGAACTTCATGTTGAACTGGGCGGAAGCCAGGAAGGCGTTACCGTGGGAAGTGCCCTTCCAGCGAACCGGATCGGTATGGCTGGTCAGACCTTCGTTCACGTCCACTTCCTTGCCATCCAGGTAAGCCATGCCGAAATCGACGCTCATGTCCTGATCGATGTGGTAGGTGGCGCCGGCGCTGTACCAGACACGGTCGGAGTCAGGAATGCTCAGGCTGCGGTATTCCGGCTCGATCGGGCTGTTGTCGTAGGCGAAGCCGATGCGGGCTTCCCAGGACGGGTTGACGTACCAGGTTCCGCCGAGGGAGTAACGGGTAGAATCCTTGAACTTCTCGTCTTTTTGCAGGCAGACCCCACCGGCGCAGGCGTTGCTGGTGGCCTTGAGCTCCTGGAAGGCGCTCCAGTCGGTCCAGTTGACGGAGTAGTGCACCGCGAACTGCTGGTTCAGACGGTGGTAACCGGCGAATTCGGCCTGAGCAGGCAGATCCAGCTTCAGGTTGCCATCGACGGTCCGGTAGCCGGAGGTCAGCCCCTTGAAGTCGCCGTCAAAGCTCAAGTCCACCTGGGAGCGGTAGGTCAGGGCCAGGCGGTTGTTCTCATTGATCTCGTACAGGGTGCCGACGTTCCAGCCAAAGCCCCAGGTATCACCCTTGAGGTGAGCGATGGCGGTGTCGCTGTTGTGAACGATACCTGTCTTGGCAGTCAGACCCGGTGCCAGGGCTCCGGCATAGCGGTTCAGCTCGGCCTGGGCATAGACGGCATTGATGCCGGCACCCACGCTGAAGTTGGAGTTGATGCGATAGGCGATGTTGGGGTTGATATTGAAGGTCAACAGCTCGGTATCACCGGCACCGGCACCGGCCGGGAAGGTCTTGGAGTACTCGGTGGAGAGGCCGTAGTTGGAGAACAGGCCGATCCCCCAGGCCCACTGATCGTTCAGGGGCTGGATGAAATAGGTGGCCGGCACGAAGGCATCTGGCGCGATGTCGCTCTCGCTGGAAGAGGCCAGCTTGGCCGGACCGGCATAGATGTCGCCCGCGACATCCACGTCGGGCTTGATATAGGTACCGGAAACAGACAGTGCCATCTTGTCGAAGGTAGTCATGGCGGCCGGGTTGCGGGACAGCACGGACGCATTGTCGGCGATGGCTGCTTCCCCGGCATAGGCGCGGCCCAGACCGGAAGCCGAGTGTTCGTTCAGCTGGAACGCGGCGGCGAAGGTCTGAGTGCTGGCCAGGGTGACGGCCGCGGCGATCAGGCTTTTCTTGAAAAAGGCAGTTGTCATAGTGTTCTCTCTTTGTAAGCAGATTTTTTGTCGACATCAGGGCTCTTTGGCCGCTATAGACGACAAGATCTGTTGTTATGTCAGCTTCTTCCCATTCATTTCTGGCGTGATTCTATGGATCTGGTAGGAGGTAAGAAATCAGACCAGTGACAGCAGAATACATAAAAGTTTCCATTGTGTTAATCATTTGTTTTAACTTGCCGTTTAAATGGTCTGTTTTATCCATTATTGAATGAATAATATACAATGGGTGTCGTTTGTATCTTTCAAAAAAAATAGTAAAAATGTGACTTCAGGTGGGTATCAAGCGGGAAGTTGTCGGGATTCTGAGATGAACAGGCAGACAACGACGGTGTCTGCCTGTGATATGGAGGGGACGGGGGCCCAGTCAGCCCCAGTCAAGTTCTGTTAAATGGACCAGTGCAGGCGTGACTCAAGCTGCTGGGCAACCGGGGCAAGTGACTCCTGCATGTCTCCAATCAACACCATGTTTGCCCCTTTGAGCGGCAGTATCTCCCCCTTGAGGGTACCGTCTGCAAAATCGGGCTGGATCGTGAGTGGTACATGCTTGGGCACCAGGAACAGGGTGACCGGGCCCATCTTGCCCTGGATCACCATGTGCAGGGCCGGCCCCTGATAAAAGGCACAGTGATTGACATAGGTTACCTTCATGCCGGGCATGCCCATCAGGGTGGCACCATATTTTTCCATCTTGGCGTTGATGGTCTGCAGGCTCACCTTCTCATCCACCCCCTGGATGAAGGGCTCCTCCCCATAGACGTGGGCCATGGCCACCTGGGCCAGCGACAACGGCTCCGATGCCGGTGGCCAGCTGATCCAGCGGGTACTCATGCCGAGCAGGAAGGCGACCGAGGCCGCCATGGCGAGCGGGCGCCAACCTCTGCCTTTGGTCGGGGGGGGCAGTGGCATCACCACATCCTCGCTCGCGTCCATCGCCTGGCGGAGCAGGATCCGCTCGGCGAGACCGGCGGGCACCTCCACCTCCAGGGTGCGGCGCAGTTTGCTGTCCAGCTGCTTCATCTCGTCCAGATGCTTGCGATTGGCGGAAGACGCCTCTGCCGCGGCGAGGAAGGCCGGATCCCTGTCCGAGGGATGGGTGATGGCCCGGCGGCGAAATTCAAGCTCATCCATTGGTGTGACCTCTCTGTTGTACCGCAGCCTCCATGGCCTCTTTGATCTGGTTGCGAGCCCGGAACAGCCGCGTCATGACGGTATTCTTGTTCAGGCCGAGCTGGGCGGCGATCTCCTCGCCGCTGAATCCCCCCAGCACCTGCAACAGCAGGGGTTCCTGATATTCGGTAGGCAGGCGGGCGATATGGCGCCGAAGCCATTCGTGTTCCATCTCCTGCTCGCTGTGCAGCGCATCCGGATCGCTTTGGGGATGCTCGTCGAGATCGATGAGATCGAACTGCTTGCGCTCGAAGCGCCGGGCATTTTCCCGCCGCAAGATGGTGATGAGCCAGGCCTTGGCGGCCTTGTCATCGACCAGGGAGTCGAGCGCCTTCCAGGCTCGCAGGAAGGTCTCCTGCACCAGATCCTCGGCGACTTGGGGATCCCGGCACAGCCAGTAGGCGTAGCGGTAGATGTCCCCGTGCAGGGCGTGCACCAGGGCCTCGTATTTCGTTTGTTTGTCTGCCATATCCCCATAGACCGGGGTGGCCGAGGGATCCTTTCCCGTTCCTGCCTTTTTTTTTCTAAAAAAACCTAACGTCATGAATGCGATTCCTTTTTCATGAGTGGTTTGCCGCAGGCGTCAAGGATGTGCCCACGCCAGTTTTCTGAGGACATAGGCTATCGCAAAAGTCTCCCTGGCGCACAGCGACTGGGCGAGCCTCTGCCAGTCGACCCTTTGGCCGGCAGCGCCAGGGGCGGCAAAACAGGCCCTGTCCAGGTCATCGAGCAGCGTGCCCATGGCGGGATCGCCATGACAGGGCAGGTTGGCCAGGTGCTGGCAAGGCCGTCCCAAGCGCAGCGCTGCCCAGGCCAGCAAGGCCCATCTGGCCGGGTCAGGCTCCTGGGTCGCCAGGGCCCGTTGCAGCCGATAGAAGGCGAGCCAGCGCGGCCCGCCTTGGCACAGGGCGCGCAGCAGCAGCGCCCACAGCACCCAGTGGAGGCTCTCTGCGCCCGGCGCCCTGGCGGGATCGGAGGGGGCGGCGTCACCCTCGATGTGCAGGGTCTGCGTCGGCAGGCGGGCCTGCTCGATGCGCCCGGTACGGGTGTTGAACCAGGAGAGGGTCACGGCGGGCAGGGTATAGCTGCCTGGGGCTTGTGCGGTCAAGGCCTGGCGCCACTGGCGTTCGAAGCGCAGCGCCCCCTTGGCCACGAAACGCTCCTGCTGCTGCTCGCCGTCCGGTTTCATCGAAAGACCCTGCGGCAATGCCGGGGCCGGGATCTGTGGCAGGCGGTTGCCATCCCCTCCTTCCATCACCAGGGTGAGGGTGCGGATCACCGGCTCCCCGACGCTGGCTCCCCTGGCCGGACTGAACTGCTGGCGCAGGATCAGGCTGCTCGCCACCGGCTCCACCGGTGCCTTGTCTACCTTGACGAAAAGGGTGGCCGCTCTGGCGGAAAGCAGATCCCCCGCGTCGTTTTGCGCGGCAATGTCCGGGTCCTGGGGCAATCGACCCTGGAAACGGGGGGACTCCAGGGGATGCAGCCCGGGCTCCCTGGCCTGGAGCAGCCACTTGCGGATCAGGCGCCCTGGCATGCCGGGGCTGGCGGGGGACTCCCAGCGATCGTCGCCGAGGCGGCGTATGGTGAAGCCTTGACCGAGGGGCTCGCCGAGGTTGGGGGCCTCCATGTTGGCGGGCAGCCAGAGGCTCAGCTCATAGATGAAGGGTTGCCCCGGGTAGAGGGGGCCCTGATGCAGCACTCTGGCCTGCAGCTCCACGGGGGAAGGTCTCGCCTCGGGTTGTGGCATCAGGGTGCCCGTTCGGGGGCGCGTCGGAATGGACAGCGCGGGCGTCTGTTCGGCGCCGAGGGTCAAGGGAGGCACCTGGCGGGGACTGGTCTCCAGCAGGTGAAGCGGGATCTGCCAGCGGATCAGGCTGCTCACCTCGGTATTGACGCGGCTGATGCTGACCCGGCCTACCGCAAACTGGCGCAGCAGGGGGAGCAGGCTGAGCTCGTCGCCCTTGAGCTCCCCGTCGGCTTCGATGACGAGCAGCCAGTCGCGTTCGCTCTCCCCCGCCAACAGCTCGGCGCGAGGGGAGGCTGCCTGCACTTGAGCTGTCTGTACCTGGGTGGCCAGCAGCATGGCGAGCAGCCAGCAGCCGCTTAGGCCCTTCATAAACCGGATGAATGAATGCAGCCAAGGGATCACCAGGGCTCCTCCACCTTGATAAGGGGGCGGCGCTCGGCCTCCTTGCGCAGCCGCTGCTCCAGCAAGAGTACGGGGGGCGCCGGGGGGCGGGGGTTGTCCGGGACGGCAGAGGGCTCGGGGGGCTCGCCGCTCTCGGGAGCCTGGGCAGAAGGTGCCGCCTGTGGCGGGCTTGCTCGCAGCAGCGCCAGGTTATGGAGGGCATCCTGGTGCCCGGGCTCCCGCTTGAGGGCGGCCAGGTAGGCCAGCTCGGCCCCCTTGAGATCCCCGAGCCAGACCAGCGCATTGCCCCTGTTGTAGTGGGCGGTGGCCGTGTCGGCTCGGCCATAGGCGGCGACGGCCCTGGCATAGTCACCAGCCCTGTACCAGGCATTGCCCTGCCAGACGGGGTCCTGGAAGGCGCGGGCTGCCTCCTGATAACGCCCCTGGGAGAAGGCGTGCCAGCCCGGCGCCTCCTGGGCGGGCCACCAGGGGGCGGGCGCCGCCTGCAGGGGGGGCGGGGGGATGAACACCACCATGAGCAGCAGCAACCACTGCGCCCCTATGCGGGCCAGCAGCGCCAGGGGCAGCAGAGGAAGCAGCAACCAGGGGCCGAGATCGAGGGACCTGGCCCCGGTCTGGGTCTGGCTCATGGGCAGGGGGGCAAAGAAGGGGAGCCCGGCCTGCAGCCATTGCAATCTTCCCCCTGTGCTGGCCGCGAGATCCGCCATTGCGGCACCGTCCGGTGCCGGCAGAGTCTGCCCCAGGGCGCTGCCGAGTCGCCCCCCCTCGGCGGGGGGCGGGGGCAGCACGGCGCTCTCGCCGGCATTGGCCAGCAGGATGTCGAGTCGGGGGGACGGTGACTGCGGGCAGAAGAGTGTACCCAGACAGGGCCAGAGAGCGGCGATGCGCGCCATCTGGCTTTCCGAGAGGCCGTCGGTGATGAGCAGCAGGCGCGCCTGCTGGCCCGGGGGGATCTGCGCCAGGGCCAGTGCCACGGCCCGCTCCGGTGCGCTGCCCTGAAGCGGCATGATGGCCGGGCGCAAGTCCGGCAGCAGCAGCGAGATGGCCTGATGATCCCGGGTAGGGGGCATGGCGAGGTAGGCATCCCCGGCAAACAGGATGAGTCCGAGGGGATGGGGCGCCTGCCGGGCCGCCGCCTCGGCCAGCATGTCCTGAAGCAACAGCCGCACCCGGGTCGCCCGATCCGGGGGCAGATCCTTGGCTTGCATGGAGCTTGAGAGATCCAGTAACCAGAGATCCAGGGCAGGGCTGCTGACGGTCTGGCTCTGCTGGCGCAGTGCGGGGCCCGCGAGAGCCAGGATCACCGGCAGGGTGGCCAGCCAGAGCCAGGGGATGGCCCGGCCCCGGGCCGGCAACAAATAGGCCTGCATGGCGGGGGCCAGCAGGGGGCGCTGCCGACGACGGCGCCACCCCTGCCATAGCCAGGGCAGCAGGGCCAGCAGCCAGAGCGGGCGCAGCAGCATCAGCTCCATGATGACGCTCCTTCAAGCCACTTATTCATGGGGCGGCTCCGGCGCGTCCCTGTCCGTTCGCCGCCCCGGCCAGCGCAGTCGGGTCGGCCACACCAGCAGCAGCCAGGCGAGCGCCAGGGGCCAGGGATAGAGCTCATGGTGGGGACGATAGAGGGTCTGCGGACGGGCGGCCGGCTCCAGGGTGTCTATGGCCTGATTGATGGCCGAGAGATCGGCCTGGCTGCGGGCGCGAAAATAGCGGCCATGACCAAGTTCAGCCAGTTGCTGCAACAAGGGTTCATCCAGCTCGGCGCTGGGATCGGCCCCTCCCAGGGGGGAGGCGAAGGTATCGGGATCGGCCCCCACCCCCAGGGTATAGAGGCGGATGCCTGCGGCGGCGGCCCGCCTGGCCTCGGTCAGGGGGTCTGCGTTGCCCGCGGTGTTGCGCCCGTCCGTCACCAGCAGCAGGGCGGTGGGGCGGGCGGGGTCGGCGTGCTGGCGGGCCAGCAGTATGGCCTCGCCGAGCGCCGTGGTGCGCCCCACCAGATCGAAATCGAGCTCGCGGGTCAGTGCCAGCAGGGCCCGGGTCTCCTGGGTCAGGGGGGAGAGCAGGTAGGCGTGATCCGCAAAGACGATGAGGGCGATGCGATCGCCGGGGCGCTCGCCGATGAGCTGCGTTATCTGCTGGCGCACCGCAGAGAGGCGATCGCGCTGCTCCCCCTCGTCCAGCATGTCCTGGGTGCGCATGCTATCGGAGAGATCCACCGCCAGGATGAGATCCCGGCTGGCCTGGTAGTGAATGAGGGGGGGCTCCTGCCACTGGGGGCGGCACAGGGCCAGCACCAGGGCACACCAGCACAGGGCCATGCGCCACAGGGGTTGCCCGGCCTGGGGCTGCAGCAGGGGGAAGCCGGCATGGACCAGCCTGGCGCGGCCGGTGCGAGAGACCGGGGGCAGGCCGAAGCGCACCAGCAGCGGCAGCGCCAGGGCGAAGGCAAACCAGGGCCAGGCGAGGATCATCTGGCCCCTCCGCTGCGCGTGCGGCGCCACAACACAGGGCGCGCCATCCAGTGCGGTGCGCTGACGCAGCGGCGCCCCCAGCTAAGGTAGGCAAGGCGCAGCCGCGCCCGCTGCGCCTCATCCGGGGTTTCTGAGCCATAGAGCCAACCCGGCCACTGGTGGACGAACTCGCCAAAATGACAGCCCCCCCGGCGGTCGAGCCAGGCGAGCCATTCATCCCCTTGCAGGGCGCGCGCCTCCGGCCAGCGGGTGATGGCCGCCTCTCTCAGCGCGGCCTGCAGGCCAGGCACAAGATCGGCGGCCTGCCAGTCTATCTGGCGTGCCCAGCGGCGCTGACGCCACAGGGTGTTTATCGTGGCCCAGATCAGTAAAGCGGCGAGCACGGTGATCAGCAGCCAGCCCCAGGCCAGCAAACGGGGATCGCTCGTGCTCTCCAGGGGCGGGCCTGGATGGATGTCGCGAAGCTGTCCCTGGATCTCCTGAAGCCGCGTCAGCGAGAAGATCTCCCCAGGCTCGTGCTGGAGGGGGGCAGTTTGAGGGGCGCTCAAAACAGACGGCATCCAGCCTCCTGCCACTGGCGTTGCAGCGGCAAGCCGTTGTCGAGGCGGTATAGGCGCTGTACCAGGGGCAACAGCTGCTGCTGGCAGGCGTCGGCCTGCTGCCTTGCCGCGGCCTGGTAGCGCCAGCGAAAGAGGGCCTGCCCGGCGTCGAGCCAGCCGCTGCGCTTGCCCGATTGCACCGCCAGTTGCCCCTGCTCGGGCAGGGCTGCCTCCAGGGGATCCCGGATCTGCCAATAGTGGATGTCGTGGCGCTTGCCAAGGCGTTGCAACTGCTGGCAGAGCCCCTGATCAAGGGGCTGATGGTGGCTGATCAATGTCAGTCTGGCGCCATGGGGCAGGCTGAGGCGCGCCAGGGTCTGGGCCAGGGAGTGAGGCAGAGGGGCGCGATCCAGCCCTGCTTCATAGTGGTGACAGAGCGCCTCCAGCAGGGGGATCAGGGAGTCACGCTGAGACTCGCTGCGGGTCTCCACCCCGTGGCAGACCAGGGTGTTTGCCTGCTTCTCCCCCTGCCAGAGCAAGGCGGCGGCAAGTTCGCAGCCGAGGCGGGCCTTGAGCTGGGAGCCAGAGCCGAAATACATGGCGGGGGAGAGATCCAGTAGCAGCCAGTGGGCCTGCTCCTGCTCCTCGGCATACAGCCGGGTGTGGGGGCGGCCGAGGCGGGCGGTGACCCGCCAGTCGATGTGGCGCACCTCGTCCCCGGCCTGATAGAGGCGCAGCTCACGAAAATTCAGACCCGGCTGTCGCCCGAGCCGCCCTTGACGCGCCTGGTGAATGCGCGCCCGCTGACCCTGTCTCGCCCACAGCCGGATGGCCAGCAACTGGGACAGGGGCAGGGCGATGTCGGGATGGGCGCGGGGATCAGCGGATCTGGTCATGGGGGTTGCTCATCAGGGGCATGGGATGGCATCCAGCAGACGGGCGATCAGGGTGTCGTTGTCGAGGTTGTCCGCCAGGGCCTGATAGCTCGGGATGAATCGGTGGCGCTGGACGGCGGGTTGTCAGGGGCATGGGATAAGATCCAGCAGACGGGCGATCAGGGTGTCGTTGTCGAGATTGTCCGCCAGGGCCTGATAGCTCGGGATGAGGCGGTGGCGCAGCACGGCAGGCGCCAGTTGCTGGATGTCTTCCGGCAGCACGAAATCGCGCCCGACGAGCCAGGCTCGGGCGCGGGCGGCGCGGGCCAGGCCTATGCTGGCCCTGGGGCTGGCGCCTACCGCAATGAGGGATTCGAGCTCGGGGCAGAGGCCGCTGCCGGGGCGGGTGGCACAGATCAGCTGCACCAGATAGTGCTCTAGCCGGGTCTGCATCTGCACGGCCTGCACCGCGCTGCGAGCCGAGAGCAAGGCAGCCTGGCTCAGGGTCACGGGGGGCGGCGGCAGGGTGTCGCCCCCGGCGTTGAGCTGCAAGATGGCGAGCTCCATGGCGGGGCTGGGGTAATCCACCATGAGTTTGAGCAAAAAGCGGTCGAGCTGGGCCTCTGGCAGGGGATAGGTGCCCTCCTGCTCTATGGGGTTCTGGGTCGCCGCCACCATAAAGAGCGGCGGCAGGCGCCAGCTCTTCTTGCCCACAGTGATCTGGTGCTCGGCCATGGCCTCCAGCAGGGCGGACTGTACCTTGGCCGGAGCCCGGTTGATCTCGTCCGCCAGCACCAGGTGGTTGAACAAGGGGCCGGGCTGGAACACGAAGCTGGCATCTTGCGGGTGAAACACCTCGCTGCCGGTGAGATCGGCGGGGAGCAGATCCGGGGTGAACTGGATGCGGGCGAAGCGCCCCTCGACGGCGCCGGCCAGCGCCTTGACGGCCCGGGTCTTGGCCAGCCCCGGTGCCCCCTCGATCAACACATGTCCTTCACATAGGAGGGCGATCAGCAGCCCCTCGATGAGGGGGGCCTGTCCCAGAACCTGACTGCCAAGATAGTCCCCAAGTGCTCTGAATTCTGCCGCCGCCATGCAATGAACCCGTTGTTTTTATGGAAGTTGATCTTTTTATACTCCAGTTGGTCCCCAAGGGCGAGGGAGGGGGCCAAGATGGGGACAATTTAGTTTCAATCAGCCGTATGAAAGTTGTGATTGGATTGTTAAGATGTGGCGCTATGAGGTCAGACCTCTCCCTTTTAATCTTCTCGTTTAACCAAGGAGCCAGGATGAAACAGCCATTGAAACTGACGACTCGCCAGGGCGAACGGATTGCCGTCGTGGCGGGTCTGCGAACCCCCTTTGCCAAGCAGGCCACCGCCTTCCACGGCGTGCCTGCGGTGGATCTCGGCAAACTGGTGGTGAGTGAGCTGCTCGCCCGCACCGATCTCGATCCCAAGCTCATCGACCAGCTGGTGTTCGGCCAGGTGGTCCAGATGCCGGAAGCGCCCAACATCGCCCGCGAGATCGTGCTCGGCACCGGCATGAGCGTCAGCACCGATGCCTATAGCGTGTCGCGCGCCTGCGCCACCAGTTTCCAGGCAGTGGCCAACGTCACCGAATCCATCATGGCCGGCACGGTCGACATTGCCATCGCAGGCGGGGCCGACTCCTCTTCCGTGCTCCCCATCGGGGTGAGCAAGACCCTGGCCCGCGCCCTGGTGGATCTCAACAAGGCGCGCAATTTGCAGCAGCGTTTCAATATTCTGCGTCGTCTGCGCATCAAGGATCTGATGCCGGTGCCGCCCGCAGTGGCCGAGTACTCCACCGGCCTCTCCATGGGACAGACCGCCGAGCAGATGGCCAAGAGCCACCAGATCAGCCGCGAGGCGCAAGATGCCCTGGCCCACCGCTCCCATACGCTGGCGGCGCAAGCCTGGGCTGAGGGCAAGCTCAGTGGCGAGGTGTTCACCGCCCATGTGCCCCCCTACAAATCGCCGCTGGATCGGGACAACAACATCCGCGAAAGCTCGGATCTGGCGAGTTACGCCAAGCTAAAGCCGGTGTTTGACCGGCTGCATGGCTCCGTCACCGCCGCCAACGCCACCCCGCTCACCGACGGCGCCGCTGCCGTGCTGCTGATGCGCGAAGGGCGGGCCAAAGAGCTCGGTCTCGAGCCCCTCGGTTATATCCGCAGCTTCGCGTTCTCCGCCATCGACGTCTGGCAGGACATGCTGATGGGCCCCTCCTATGCCACGCCGCTGGCGCTGGACAGGGCCGGCATCACGCTGGCCGATCTGACCCTCATCGACATGCACGAAGCCTTTGCCGCCCAGACCCTGGCCAACCTCAAGATGTTTGCCAGTGCCGAATTTGCCCGCGACAAATTGGGCCGGGATCAGGCCATCGGTGAGGTGGATATGGACAAATTCAACGTCCTCGGCGGCTCTTTGGCCTATGGCCACCCCTTTGCCGCCACAGGTGCGCGCATGATCACCCAGACCCTGCACGAGCTGCGGCGTCGGGGTGGGGGACTGGGGCTCAACACCGCCTGTGCGGCGGGTGGGCTGGGTGTGGCCATGGTGCTGGAGGTTGAATGATGAGCGCTAAGACTTTTTCACTGGATATTCGCAAAGACGGCATCGGCATCCTCACCATGGATGTGCCCGGTGAGAGCATGAACACCCTGAAGGCCGCCTTCGCAGACGAGATCCGCACCGTGCTGGCCGAGATAAAGGGGAACCGCGATCTGATCGGCCTGGTGATCACCTCCGGCAAGAAGGACTCCTTCATCGCTGGGGCCGATATCAGCATGCTGGCCGCCTGCACCAGTGCCCAGGACGCCGAGACGCTGTCGCGGGAAGGGCAGATCGTGTTTGCCGAGATCGAGGCGCTGACCATACCGGTGATCGCCGCCATTCACGGCCCCTGCCTCGGTGGCGGGCTGGAGCTGGCGCTCGCCTGTCATGGCCGGGTGGTGACAGATCACGCTAAAACCGTGCTGGGCCTGCCGGAAGTACAGCTCGGCCTGCTGCCGGGCTCCGGCGGTACCCAGCGCCTGCCGCGCCTCATCGGGGTGGCCAAAGCGCTGGATCTGATGCTGACCGGCAAGCAGGTGCGGGCCAAGCAGGCCAAGAAACTGGGGCTGGTGGACGATGTGGTGCCGCCTTCCATACTGCTGGAGGCCGCCATCAAGCTTGCCAAGAAGGGCAAGCCCCGCCATCAGCTGAAGCGGGATCTGCAGGGCAAGGTGCTGGAGACCAATGCCCTGGGTCGCAAGGTGCTGTTCGATCAGGCCCGCAAGGGAGTCAAAGCCAAGACCCGTGGCAACTACCCGGCCCCTGAGCGGATCCTCGAGGTGGTGCGCATCGGTGTGGAGGAGGGGATGCAGGCCGGCCTCGCCGCCGAGTCCCGTCACTTTGGCGAGCTGGTGATGACGGCGGAATCCGCCGCCCTGCGCTCGATTTTCTTCGCCACCACAGAGATGAAGAAAGAGGTCAGCTACCAGGGCGCCGAGCCGCGCAAGGTGGCCCATGCCGCCGTGCTGGGCGGGGGCCTGATGGGGGGCGGTATCGCCTTCGTCACCGCCACCAAGGCCGGGGTGCCGGTGCGGATCAAGGACGTAGGGAGCGCCGGCATCGGCAACGCCATGCGCTACAGCTATGACCTGCTGGCCAGGAAGCTCAAGCGCCGCCAGCTGCTGCGCAGCGAGCTGGAGAAGCAGATGAGCCTGCTCACCTGCACCTTGGACTATTCCGGTTTCCACCGGGTGGACATGGTGGTGGAGGCGGTATTTGAAGATCTCGCCCTCAAGCACCAGATGGTGGCGGACGTGGAGCGCGAGTGCGGTGATCACACCGTCTTTGCTTCCAACACCTCCTCCCTGCCCATCCACCAGATAGCGGCCAATGCCGCCCATCCGGAGCGGGTGGTGGGGCTACACTACTTCAGCCCGGTAGACAAGATGCCGCTCGCGGAAGTCATCCCTCACGCCGGCACCAGCGCCGAGACGGTGGCCACCACCCTGGCCTTCGCCCGGGCCCAGGGCAAGACGCCTATCGTGGTGAAAGACGAGGCGGGCTTCTACGTCAACCGCATCCTGGCCCCCTACATGAACGAGGCGGCGCGCCTGGTGCTGGAAGGGGAACCGGTGGAGGTGCTGGACAGTGCCCTGCTGGACTTCGGCTTCCCGGTCGGCCCTATCACCTTGCTCGATGAGGTCGGTATCGACGTGGGGGCCAAGATCTCCCCCATCCTCGAGAAAGAGCTCGGCGGCGAGCAGTTCCAGGCCCCCAAGGCCTTTGACAAGCTGCTGCAAGACGATCGCAAGGGGCGCAAGAACGGCAAGGGCTTCTACCTCTACGGCAAGGCGGCGCCGCGCAACAAGCTCACTGGCAAGGAGGGCAAGAAGACGGTGGACGAGAGCGTCTACGCAGTGCTCGGGGTCAAGGTGTCGCCCAAGCTGGCCCGCCAGGAGATCGCCGAGCGCTGCGTGCTGCTGATGCTCAACGAAGCGGCCATGGCGCTCGACAGCGGCGTGGTGGCCTCGGCCCGTGATGGCGACATAGGTGCCATCTTCGGCATCGGCTTCCCGCCCTTCCTGGGCGGTCCCTTCCGCTACATGGACAGCCTCGGCATCGATCACCTGGTGGGGCGCCTCGAGTACTACCAGAAGCGCCATGGCGATCGCTTCGCCCCCTGTGCACGCCTCAAGGCAATGGCGGCGGAGCAGCAGCGCTTCTACTGATCCCAGGCGACATGCAAAGGATGTATGCGAGGCGACCCCGGGGTCGCCTCGCATTTTTTGTCTGACCGTGAGCAGGGAAGGGGGGAACGCTCGCCCCATGGGCAAAAAATCGGCACATCAGGGGCCAAATCATTGATCTGGCGCAAACTGGTGCCCCATTTATTACTTTGGTGGCATAGGACTCAGGCGCCGGTTGAGGTCAAATAGCCTTATCAGGAACGGGGACTACTCCGTCACGAAAGGGACACCCATTTCACTGGATGAAGGACACGTTATGAGTCTGCTTGAACAAACCATCTGGAACATATTGGGATACGGGGCCATGCCCTTTATCTTCCTGAGCGGCTTCGTGGCCGTGGCAGTGATCTGCTGCCTGCTGCTCAATGCCTTCGGGGTCAAGTCCGCCGAGAAGTGAGTCACTCTCGTTCATGCCGCCAAATGCCAGTCTCACGACTGGCATTTGTTTTATGTGTCTTTTAAGGCACTTATCCAGGCCCAAGTGGGGCAACTGTGGTCAATATGGTCGAACCCGGCGGCCATTTTGATTACACTGGCGCCCGGCATGTCCGCCCTTTTTCTTTTATCAGGTGTTCACGATTTCTATGGCGCTCAAGGCAACCATCTTCAAGGCCCAGATCAGCTTGTCTGACATGGACCGCAATCTCTATCAGGACTTCTCCCTCACCCTGGCCCGTCACCCCTCCGAGACCGACGAGCGGATGATGATCCGGCTGGCGGCCTTTGCCTGGCACGCCGCCGAGCGGCTGGAGTTCACCAAGGGACTCTCGGCGGACGACGAGCCAGAGCTTTGGCGCAAGAACTACTCCGACGAGATCGAGCTCTGGATTGAACTCGGCCAGCCCGACGAGAAGCGCCTCAAGAAAGCGTGCAACCGCTCCCGTCAAGTGGTGCTCTATCTCTACGGTGGCCGCGGCACCAGCGTTTGGTGGAAGCAGAACCAGGGCAAGCTCGGCCTGCACGACAACCTCACCGTGATCGAGCTCTCCGACAGCCAGACCCTGCCCCTGACCGCCATGGTGGAGCGTACCATGCAGCTCACCTGCACCATCTCGGACGGCCAGCTCTGGGTCAGCAACGGCACTCTGGAGGTCACCCTGGATCCCGTGGTGCTGATGGGGCGCCCCGCCCGCGAACTCTAAGACGGACTCCCCATGCTCAGTGCCCTGCTCGATATCGTCATCCCGGTGTTTGCGGTGGCGGGCCTCGGCGCCCTCTACGGGCGGCTGCGCGGGGGAGCCGAACTCGGTTACATCAACCGGGCCAACATAGAGCTCTTCTCCCCGGCGCTGGTCTTCTCGGCGCTGGTGAAATACCCGCTGGATCTGGCGGCCCACCTGCCGCTTATCGCGGCCGGGGCCCTGGTGATCCTGCTGCCGGGCTTGCTGCTCTCCCTGCTCAGACTCAAGGGCATAGAGCGAGCGGCGCTCATCTTGCCCGCCATGTTTCGCAACACCGGCAACCTCGGCATCCCGCTGATGGTGCTGGCCTTTGGTGAGCAGCAGCTCGGCGCCATCGTCATCCTCTTCGTGCTCTCCAACCTGCTCCACTTCTCGGTGGGCATGTTTATCCTCTCGGCCAATGCCTCGCGCTGGCTCTGGCTGCGCAGCCCCATGCTGTGGGCGGCTCTGGCAGGACTGCTGGTGGCCAACTTGCAGATCCCGCTGCCGGACTATCTGGTGACCAGCGCCTCCCTGCTCGGCCAGATAGCGGTGCCCCTGATGCTGTTTGCCTTAGGCATCCGGCTGATGGAGGGGGAGCTGGGCCACCTGGGGCTGGCGCTCAAATGCAACCTGCTCTATCTACTGGCGGGGGGGATCTCTCTTGGGATCGCCGTCTGGCTGCTGCCCCTGGATCCTGACTGGATACCGCTCCTGACACTCTCGGTGGCGCTGCCCCCGGCGGTGCTTAACTACATGCTGTGCGAGCAGTACCAGTGCCAGCCCGACAAGGTGGCCAGCATAGTACTCGGTGGCAATGCGCTCTCTGTGGTGGTGATCCCCCTGGCGGTCTGGTTGGCGCTGCATCTGGGGAGTTGACCTAGTGTTGTATTCAAGGACGCCTGATGGCGTCCTTTTTATTGCTATCGCGAATGTCCGATTACGCTTCGCTCATCGAACCTACGGCTCCTAAACCCGATTGGTTCTGTTCCCCTTGACCTTGCTGGTGATCCCTTTCGGAAACCAGCCCCCTTTACCCACCCGTGCCCGTACCTTTTTTTGATACTGCTCAGGGGATAGCACCTTGGGGGTTTTGTGGCGGGTGCCGTTGCAGTGCCGACAGGCGGCAACGATATTAGAGGGCTGATCAGAGCCCCCATTGCCGCGTGGCTTTAAATGCTCTCCTGTGCACTGCAATAGCCGGGCTTCGGCAGGGGTTAGGCTGTACTGATGCATCAGTGCGGCAGGGGAGGATTCCCACATAGGCAGTCCGCAATAGAAGCAGTGAAAGGATTGGCGAACGGCAGCTTGGTGGCGTTGTTTGGCGATGTTACCCATGGTCGTGACCTCAATAAATTTGATATTGAAGTCCGTAACGGTATGGATTGAATGATTGCCGGACGGACTTCGGTTCAAGTTGAAGTCCCGTCGGCCTGACTGGCTCAGAGCGGGTACTGACCGGCACAACCGGATCAGCCTTACACCGCTCTCCACAGATACAGCGGCAGTCAATTAATAGCGGCAGATCCATTGATTGTAAAGCCAACAAAACAAGAGGATATACATGGCATCGTAGATGCAAACAGGTCCATTCATGGAGGTATTATGGAAGGTACTGCGTATATATCTGACTAGAGTGCGATAGATGCCAAGCATATCGCCTTGTTTCGGGTTAGACGAAGGGGGGGAGAGCGGAGAGGGAGGAATGAGATAAAAACTGGACGGCCTTGGCCGCCCTGTTTATTGATGGGTGGCGGGTTGTGGCTGGGCATCCTTGCGCAATTGGGTATAGAGGCCAACCCCCGCCAGCAGGCCGGTGAGGGCCAGCAGCAGCCAGATGGCGGTGGCGGGGCGGCTGCCTGCATCCCCCAGCATAAAACCGATAAGCAGGTTGCCAAAGAGTGCCATGCAGCCCCCGGCGCTGGCATAGAAGCCGTAGTAGCTGGCGAGTTGCTCAGGGGGGGCGTAGCGGGGCAGCTGGGCGGCAAAGAGCGGGAAACAGAGGATGGAGCCCAAGGAAAGCAGGGCAACCTGTGTCAGGACCCCCGCCGTCGGCCAGGGAGAGAGCAGCGGCAGGGCCAGATAGCTCAGGCCCATCACCCCGATCCCCAGCCCCATGGCGAGCGGCACCCCAAGATGGCGTTCCACCAGACGGGACGCCGGCAACTGGAGTAGAACGCCGATCACCGCCGAGAGGGTGAAGACGCCGCCGAGCAGCTGGGTGGCGTCCGGCAGGCTCTGGATATGGGCGGGCAGGGCGAGATAGAGCTGGTGGAACAGGATCTGGTAGCTGCCCGCGAGCAGGGTGAAGATCATGAAGGGACGCTGGCGCAGGATCTCCCGCCATTGGCGCAAAATGGCGCCGCGCGGGCTCTGGTTGGCCGCCGGGCGCTTGGGCAGCACCCGGTACTGCAGCACTCCGAGCAGGGCGAACAGGCTAGCCGCCAGAATACCCGTCAGGGCATAGCTCTGCTGGGTCAGGGTCAGGCCGACCAGGGGGCCGAGCAGCATGCCCGCCTGGCTGGCGAGATTGTGCAGGGCGAAGGCGCGCTGACGCTGATCGGGCGCGCTGCATTCGCTGGCGAGATAGGCCTGGGCGCAGGGGGTGAACAGGGCCCCGGCAAAACCGGTGAGGGTCGCCGCCAGCAGCAGTATGGGCAGGGACTCGGCCCAGCCGAGCAGCACGAAGCCGACCGAGCGCACCAGGCAGCCCCAGACGATGGCGGGGTGATAGCCGATGCGATCCCCAAGGGTGCCCCCCAGCAGAAACAGCCCCTGCTGGCTGAAGACCCGCATCCCCATGACCAGGCCGCAGGCCCAGCCGGCGAGGCCAAGCCCGCTGCCCATGTGCTGGGCGAGGAAGGGCATCATCATGTAGAAGCCGAGGTTGAACGCCAGACCATTGATGATGAGCAGGCGGGCGGCCGGGCTCATGCCTTGCCAGTCCCGCCAGTAGGAGGCGCCGTTCATCTTGTGTGTACTCGGGAGCCGGTTGCGGGCCATGCCGAAGGCGCCGTCATGGGAAGTCTCGTCATGATTGTCTTCGCAGGGTACGCAGGAAGGGGGTACCGCTCTGATCGTGGCTTATCTGCACCGGCACCTGATAGAGGCGCTCGATGAGGGCTGCGTCGAGCACCCGGGCGGGGGGGCCGAAGGCTTGCAAGTCGCCCCCCGCCAGTACGATCAGCTGATCGGCAAACTGGGCGGCGAGATTGAGATCGTGCAGCACCACCAGGGTGATCCACTGCTGCTCCCGGGTCTGCTGGCAGAGGTGCTCCATCAGTTGCATCTGGTGGTGCAGGTCCAGGGCGCTGACCGGTTCGTCCAGCATCATGATGCGGGGATCGCGCAGCAGCACCTGGGCAAAGAGCACCATCTGCCGCTGGCCGCCGCTCAAGGAGTAGAGGGGGCGATCCGCCAGATGGGCGATGCCGAGCGCCTGCAGGGCGCGACCGGCCGCCAGTATGTCCTCGTCCGCCAGACGCATGGAGAGGCTGTCGAGGCGCCCCAGCACCACCACTTCGATGACGCTGAGATCCAGCTCCAGCTGGATGTTCTGGGGCATGTAGCCAAACTGCTGGCGCCATTTGGCTTGCGTCATCTGGCGGGCACTCTGGCCCCCCAGGCGGATGTCGCCAGCGGCCGGGGTCAGTTCACCGAACAGGGCGCGCAGCAGCGAGGTCTTGCCGGTCCCGTTCGGGCCGATGATCACATGGACCTGACCCGGATGCAGGGTGAGGTCGAGCTCTCGCAGCAGGATCTGCTGGCCGAGGGAGAGGGAGAGTCGGGATATTTCAAGCACGTTTACGCCCTCTGCCGAGGATCAGCCAGATGAAGAAGGGCACACCAATCAGGGCGGTGACGATGCCGATGGGAAAGAGAGCCCCCGGAATGATGGACTTGGAGAGCACCGAGGCCGCCGACAACATGCAGGCGCCGCACAGGGCCGAGAGCGGGATCAGGAAGCGTTGATCTTCCCCCACCAGCATGCGGGCGATGTGGGGGGCCACCAGGCCGACGAAGCCGATGATGCCGACGAAGCTGGTGGCGGTGGCGGTGAGCAGGGCGACCAGGATCAGGGTCTTCATGCGCAGCCTGTCCACGTTGACCCCGAGGCTCCTGGCCCGGGCTTCCCCCAGACGCAGGCTGGTGAGGGCCCAGGCATCCCGGTAGATGAGCAGGGTGCAGATCAGGGTGACGGCGGCCGTGATGATCAGGGAGTCCCAGGTGGTGCGCATCAGGCTGCCAAACAGCCAGAACATGATCTGCTGGTTGAGCTCGGGGGAGGAGAGGAACTGCAGCAGGGAGAGCAGAGACTGGAACAGGAACAGCAGGGCGATGCCCGCCAGGATCAGGGTCTGGCTGCTGATGTTGCGCATCATGGCCAGACCAAACAAGAGGCTGGCGGCAAACATGCACAGGATGAAGGCACCGGCCGGAATGGCGATCAGGGGAGGGAGCCCGAGACCGCCGCTATAGAGCGCCAGTGCGGCGCCAAGCCCGGCCGCCGCCGCGAGCCCCAGGGTGAAGGGGCTGGCCAGGGGGTTGTCCAGCAGGGTTTGCATCTGGACGCCGCCAAGGCCGAGCGACGCGCCGACCACCAGCGCCATCAGGGCGATGGGCAGGCGCATGTCATGGACTATGGTGCGGGTCATGGAGTCCGCCTGGGCGGGGGCGATCAGGGCATCGACCACCTCCCCAAGGGGCAGCAGGGAGGGGCCGGTGGCGATGTCGAGCACTAGCGTAATGCACAGCACCAGGGTGAGCAGTGCCAGCCAGTGCCAGCGACGGCGCTCCCGTTGCCGCTGGCGGGTGAGGGTCTGCTGCAGGGCAGCCAAATCATTCATGATGACAATCCTGAAGCGGGCGCCATGAGGGCGCCCGGTTAAAGAGGGATGACGAAAAGGGCTCTGCCAAGGTGGGCAGAGCCCGAACGACCGGATTTAGTTTGCTTCACCCTGCTTGATACCCAGCATGAAGGTGCCCTGGGGGTGAATGGGCAGATAGCTGTGGTAGAAGCCCTGATAGGTGGCCAGGGGATCGAGATCCTTGAACAGATCCGGATAGAGCGCCTTGGCCATGAACTCGATGAGGGCGGCATCCATGATGCTGCGGGTAGCGCCGTGATAGACCGCATAGAGGCGACCCTGCTGCACCGCGGGCAGCTCGCTCCAGCCCGGACGGGCGGCAAAGCCCTGCAGACGCTGGCGCACCGTCTCGGCCGAGACGTCCTGACCGACTTGCATCGCTTCTGCACTGCTCACGCTCTCGTATCCCGCCATCAGGATCACCTCGGGCTTGCTCGCCAGCAGTTGCTCAGGGTGGATGGGGCCCCAGCGTTCGACAAAGGGAGCCGCGACGTTGTCACCGCCCGCCAGCAGGGCCATGGCGCCCCACATGTCCTTGCCATAGGTGTAGCTGTATTCGGCCGGTCCCTTGTCACCCAGCTCGATATAGACCCGGGGTGGCTGGCGCTTCGCGGCGGCGATGCGGGAGGTGATGGTGTCAATCTTGGCCTTGTACTCGCCGGCCATTTTCTGGGCTCGGGCTTCCTGGCCGGTCACCTTGCCAAGCAGCAAGGTGCTCGCCATGTGGCGGTCCAGGGTCTGGGCGTTGTAGTCCACCACCACCACCGGGATGCCTGCCTGCTCGAGACGCGGCAGATCCGGGGCCAGGGCCTCATATTGCCACTGGGCCAGGATCACCAGATCGGGTTTGACTGCCAGGGTCTTTTCGATGGAGAAGCTCTGATCCTGCACGTTGCCAAGGTCGGGCACCCTAGCCAGTTGCGGCAGGCTGGCCACATAGAGGGACCAGATGGCGGGGCGGGACTTGACGAACCAGCCACGGGACATGCCCACCAGGCGATCGGCGCCGCCTTCACCGGCCACGGCCAGATAATCCTCGGGATAGAAACCGAGCACGATGCGACTCGCGGGCAGACTCAGGGAAACCTTGCGGCCCATCACATCTTCCACTTCAACGGGGGCGGCGGCCTGCGCCATCCAGCTCATCAGGGCGAGCTGACCAAGCAGCAGCAACTTTGCCAGGGGGTGACGAAACATCTTGTAGCACCTCAGGAATAAAGACGGTCAAAAAAGAAAGTGAGAACTATTGCCATTCGCGAGCGCAAAAGCAACAAGCGTTTGTGCCATCTCCTCTCTTGTTATTTCTGTCATTACTGAACCGGTTTCACACGAGCACAGAGTATCGTTCCAATGGAGCCCATCTCGCTGCCTTCACGGGGCATGGGGGCCTGTGGCGTCTATCTGGTTGCACTTGGAACCACGCTCTGGCCGCCTCGCTCGCACATCTGGAGCGGCTCTCAGCTCCGGACTCTGCTCGATGTCGAGCCCCTTGGCATGGCCCCCCGGAGGTGGCGACGATTTCCTGCGCACCGATGACAGGCACTGCCCATTCGGGTATTGATCGTCACCTGCGCGCAACAATTTGCGGTCATTGTTAGCCAGCTCCCAGCGGCTCCGTCGTCAAAAGGGCAGAGTAGGCGCGCTCTTGGTCATCGGCCGAGTTCGACAGGTAACAAGGTGCTGCGGCCCGCCTTGCGCGGGGCGCCAATAACATAATCTGCAAATAAAAAAAGGAAACTGACCATGTCAGGAAGACACTCTCTGGTAGCGCTGGCCGTCGGGCTGGCGCTCTCTGGACAGACACAGGCACAACTGCTGATCAGCGAATACCTGGAAGGATCCAGCAACAACAAGGCGGTGGAGCTGAGCAATCTGGGCGCGACTCCCGTCGATCTCTCTCAATACCGTTTGGCGCTCTATGCCAACGGCAAACCTCTCACCGATGCCCCCACCAACAGCCTGACACTGCAAGGCACGCTCGCCCCCGGTGCCAGCCTGGTGCTGGCCAACCCCTCCGCCAGCGGCGAGATCCTGGCCAAGGCGACCCAGACCAGCGGCAACCTGGTGTTCAACGGTGACGACGCCCTGGTGCTCTATCGCGGCAGCGAGATAGTGGACAGTTTCGGCCAAGTCGGGGTGGATCCGGGCACTGCCTGGGTGTCTGGCAGCGTTTCGACACTGGACATGACCCTGCGCCGCAAGGCCACCGTCAGCACTGGCCGCACTGATGCGACCGCCCCCTTCGATCCGGCACTGGAATACGTGGCCGCCGCCAAGGATGACGCCAGCGGTCTCGGCTGCAGCGGCGATGCCTCCTGTGATGGTACCCAGCCGCCCGCCTTCGTCTGTCCGGTAGACACTCTTGTGCCGGTGCCTGCCATTCAGGGTTCAGGCAGCAGCAGCCCGCTGGTACCGGCCGGCAAGTTTGAATCCGAGCAGGCCCATGCCACCCGTGGCATCGTCACTCAGGTGGTGAACGGTCTCTACAAGGGCTTCTTCATCCAGGACCCGCAAGGGGACGGGGATCCGGCCACCTCCGACGGTCTCTTCATCCACAGCACCCAGGCCAACGGCGCCATCGTGCCGGGCGCCGAGGTATGCGTCTCGGGCAAGGTGAAGGAGTATTTCAACCAGACCCAGCTCAGTGCCGATGCGCTGGTAGTGACCCAGCCGGTGGGGGCTGTGCCGACGGCGGTGGATCTGGTGCCGGTGGCGGGCGAGAGCCTCAGCCAGCTGCTGGAGCGCCACGAGGGGATGCAGGTACGGCTGGTGCCCGAATCCAGTCTGGTGGTGACCCGCAACTTCAGCTTCGATTACGACGGCAAGCGCAACAACCTGGTGCTGGCCTATGGCGCGCCGCTTATCAAGTCTACCCAGAAATTTGCCGCCATGAGCCAGGAGGCGAGCGACTGGGCCCTGCGCAACCAGCAAAACCAGCTGGTAGTGGAGACCGACGCCAAGGCGCCGGACGGTGTGCTGCCCTGGTTCCCCGGCTTCAACGCCGAGGATGGTTACCTGCGCATCGGTGACAAGCTCAACGGGCTGGAGGGGGCGCTTGGCTACTCCTACAACCTGTTCAGACTGGTGGCGAACAACCGCATCGATGCCAGCAACATCGATCACAGCGGCTGGGACAGGGTCGAGACCCCTGAGCTGGCCGAGGCGGGGGATCTGCGGGTCGCCAGCTTCAACGTGCTCAACTTCTTCACCACCGTGGTGGGGGGGGATGCCAACCCCACCGGCAGCAACCGGGGCGCCCTGACGGTGGCGGAGTTCGAGCTGCAGCGCACCAAGATCGTGAGCGCCATCACCCGTCTCAATGCCGACGTGGTGGGGCTGATGGAGATAGAGAACAGCGGCTACGGCGATAACTCCGCCATCGCCAACCTGGTGGCGGCCCTCAACGCCGCCCAGCCGGATGAGGCGGATCACTATACCTGGGTGGCTTCCCCCGATGGCCAGCCCATCGGCACCGACGCCATCACGGTGGGTCTCATCTACCGACCCGCCAGCGTGACGCCAGAGGGGGCTGCCAGCCTCATCGAGCTGCCGGTGCAGCAGGCCGAGGCGCAGGACGCCAGCGGCAAGCCGGTTGCCATCAAGCAGGGCATGCGCGAATCGCTGCTGCAGCGCTTCAGCTCGCCCAAGGGGGATGCGCCCCTGACCCTGGTGGTCAACCACCTCAAGTCCAAGGGTTCCGCCTGCTTCGAGGATTACCCCGACTACGCCACCGCCGATCCGCTGGACGGGCAGGGCCACTGCAACGCGCTGCGGGTCTCCGCCGCCAAGGTGCTGGGTGAGCGCCTCAAGGAGGTGAGCGGGGATCTGCTGCTCATCGGCGATCTGAACGCCTACGGCATGGAGGATCCCATCCGGGTGCTGACCGACTATGATCCGGCCGCCCAATCGCGCCAGATCATTAGCGCCTCTTTCACCACACTGGCGGGCCAGCCTTTCGAGGAGAGCGGCAGCGCCCTTGGCAAGGGCTATGGTCTGGTGAACCTCAACACCCGTTTCCACGGCACCGACACCTACTCCTACAGCTATGAGGGTGAGCTCGGCAACCTGGATCACGCCCTGGCAAGCCCCGGCCTCGTGGCCAAGGTGATCGGCATCGAGGATTGGCACATCAACTCCGCCGAGAGCAACTTCTTCGAGTACGGCAGCAAGTACACAGGCCAGCTGGCCAAATCGGACGGGCCCTTCAGCGCCTCGGATCACGATCCCGTGCTGGTGGCGATCCAGTATCCGCTGCCGCCCGCCGGAGTATTGAGTCTCGAGAGCGCCGCCGCCAGCGTGGAGGAGGGCAGCATTCTCGCCCTGTCCGTGGCGCGCCGTGACGGCAGCCATGGGGAGGCCAGCGTCAGCTATCGCATCGCCTTTGGCAGCGCCGATGCCAACGACGTGGCACCCCTCACCGGTACTCTGAACTGGGCGGCGGGCCAGAGCGACAGCCAGACCATCCAGATCCCGGTGAAGAGCGACACCCTGCACGAGGGGAATGAGACCTTCACCCTGGAGCTGTTTGACCCGAGCGGCGCGGCGCTGGGGGAGCAGCTCCAGACCCTAGTGACCATCAAGGACAAGCTGGCACCGTCCACCATCTCCCTGGCCCAGACCAGCCTGACGGTGAACGAGGGGCAGTGGTTTGCCGAGATCCCTGTGGTACGCAGCGGTGATCTCAGCAAGCCGGCCCGCGCCCAGCTGGGCCTTGAGGGGAGCACGGCGCGCTGGGGGCTGGATTTCCTGCCCTGGTTCGGCCAGTCGGTGAGCTGGGCCGCCGGTGAAGGTGGCAGCAAGTCGGTCAAGGTGCTGATCCTGGATGACTGGTTCGTGGAGTCCACCGAGCAGTTCAGCGTCAACCTCGAGAAGCTGAAAGGGGCCCAGCCGGGCACAGTTCAGCAGACCCGGGTCGATATTCAGGACAACGACAAGCCCTGGTGGCCCTTCGGGCGCCACTGATGAGCGTCAGTACCAAGATGCATAACACAAGGGGCCCGCGGGCCCCTTTTTGTCGGCCGGCACTGCGGCCTGCCTGGCAACGCAGAGATACGGGCATCTCTTCGCCCATGAAAAAAGCCCACCTCGTCGGGTGGGCCTTCTCCATGGCAGGGCGCTCCTAACGGAGTATCAACCCTGCGCGTTGCTCAGTACCAGCTTGCCATCCTTGACCGGGATGGTGGGGCCGGGTTGTTTCTCCATGCGGATCACCCCTTCCTGACCGGCGAGGCGGTAGGTGACGTCATAGCCCAGGGTGCGGGTGCTGCTATCCTGTACCGTCTTGCAGCGCTGTTCCGTGGTGGTGTAGGTGTCCCCGGCCTGCATGTTGCCCTGCACCTGGTTGCCTGCATAGCCGCCGGCGACGGCCCCCGCCGCGGTGGCGACTTTCTTGCCGCTGCCGCCACCGAACTGGTGGCCCACCACGCCCCCGAGGGCTGCGCCGACCACTGTGCCCAGGATCTTGTGTTCATCCTGCACCGGCTTGCGGTGGGTGACGGTGACGTTGCGACACTCCTGGCGCGGCGTCTTGATGGTTTCGGTCACCGGTTTGCTGGCCAGCACTTCGGCAAACTGGGGCTCTGATGAAAACAGGGATCCGCTGGCTGCCGCCGACAATGCCAGCGCAGAGGCAATACCGATCCCGACACCTGCCAACATGGATTTGTTCATCTCTTTAACTCCTGTCTACTGTGATTGCCCGCTCTCGGGGCCTGTGAGCATTCTTGTCATTTTGCTGCCCCCACTCAAGCAAAGGGGCCCCGGTCTGCGACAAGGCCTGACTGCGCAAAAAATGACCGCGGCAAAAAGGCGTCTGTGTTTGGCGACAAAAGAGAGGGCGGTCGAAGGGCGCAGACCAGCAGGCGTGGGGTCGGGCCTGCCTAAGACGTTTTGCTAATACCTGCCCCCAGAGCCCCTTGATACCCTTGCATTGAGTACCAGAAAGCCACCGCCGGCACGATGCCAGGGCGCGTTCACGGCTGCACCGCCGCTTTGCACCCCGATGAGGAAGGAACCCGATGACAAGCCAGAACATCTACGAGACAGGTCTTGAGAAAACCGCTGCCAATTTCGAGGCACTGACCCCCTTGAGCTTTCTGGCCCGGGCGGCTCGGGTCTACCCCGACTACCCGGCGCTGATCCACGGTCCCTTGCGCCAGAGCTGGGCCCAGACCGAGGTGCGATGCCGCCGGCTCGCCTCGGCCCTGCGCCGCCGCGGCATCGGTGAGGGGGATACGGTCTCCATCGTCGCGCCCAATGTGCCGGCCATGTTCGAGGCTCACTTCGGCGTGCCCATGAGCGGCGCCGTGCTCAACACCATCAATACCCGGCTCGATGCACAGTCCATGGCCTTCATCTTTCAGCACGCCCAGAGCAGGGTGGTGCTGGTGGACAGGGAGTTTGGCGCCGTGGTGCGCAAGGCGCTCTCCCTGATCGAACGCCAACCCCTGGTGATCGCCATCGACGATCCCCTCTTTCGGGAGGGGGAGCTGGTCGGCGAGCTGACCTACGAGGCCTTGGTCGCCACGGGGGATGAGCAGGAGCCCGGCTGGCTGCCGGCGGACGAGTGGCAGGCGATTTCGCTCAACTACACCTCGGGCACCACGGGCAATCCCAAGGGAGTGGTCTATCACCATCGCGGCGCTCACCTCAATGCCATCAACAACGTGCTCTCCTGGGAGCTGCCCAAGCACCCCGTCTATCTGTGGACCCTGCCGATGTTCCACTGCAACGGCTGGTGCTTCCCCTGGACTCTGGCGGCGACCGCCGGGGTGAGCGTCTGCCTGCGCCACGTGCAGGCGGGCGCCATCTATGAGGCACTGCACGAACACAGGGTGAGCCACTTTTGCGCCGCCCCCATCGTCCTCAACATGCTCAACAACGCCGATCCGGCCTTGAAACTGGGGCTCAGTCATCCCATCAAGGCGATGACGGCGGGGGCGGCGCCGCCTGCCACCGTGATCGCCGGCATGGAGGCCATGGGGATCGCCGTGACCCACGTCTATGGCCTCACCGAAACCTATGGCCCCTGCGTGGTGTGCGAGCCCCAGCGAAGCTGGCAGGGACAGGATGCCACGGCGCTCTCGCGGCTCAAGGCGCGCCAGGGGGTGGCCTCGCCGCTGCAAGGGGAGATGCGGGTGGCCAACCCCGTCAGCGGCGAGCCGGTACCCCGGGATGGCAAGACCCTGGGGGAGATATTTCTGCGCGGCAACATCGTCATGAAGGGCTACCTCAAGAACCCGGCGGCGAGTGAAGAGGCGATGGCGGACGGCTGGTTTCGAAGCGGGGATCTGGCGGTCTGGCACCCGGACGGCTACGTGGAGATCAAGGACAGATCCAAGGACATCATCATCTCCGGCGGGGAGAACATCTCCAGCCTGGAGGTGGAGGACGTGCTCTATCGCCACCCGGACGTGGACGAGGCCGCGGTGATCGCCATGCCGGACGAGAAGTGGGGGGAGGTGCCCTGCGCCTTTGTGAAGCTCAAGGAGGGGCGGGTGCTCAGTCAGGCGGAGCTGATTGCGTTCTGCCGAGAGCAGATGGCCCACTTCAAGGTCCCCAAGCGCATCATCTTCACCCCGCTGCCCAAGACCTCCACCGGCAAGGTGCAAAAATTTATGCTGCGAAAACAGCTGGAGTGAGGGTGGGACGTTACTCTCTTCTGAGTGCTTGAGTCGGCGCCATATTGCCTCGGGATGATATGGCGCCAAATCCTATGTTCATCAAACTCTTTCGGAACTCACTCTGGTAATATCCTGCTCAGTATCGAGACAGGGAAATACTATGGCGCTTGCAACATTTGATTGGGTGGAATCTGTTTCATGGGATGGTCCTGGAGCTATTGAAGGGGGAGAGGAAAAGGTCGCAGGAGATCGACTGGAGCGCGCTCGCTATGCCGAGTTTCTGACCAACTATCTGGCGGCAGAGGGCAAAGAGCGCAACTATGTGTTGAACCTCAATGCCGAATGGGGCGCGGGTAAAACCTGGTTTATCAAGCGCTGGTATATGGAGCTTAAAGAGCATTATCCCACCGTTTATATCGATGCCTGGCAGCAGGACTTTTCCGATGATCCCTTGTTGACGGTGATCTCATCGATTGTCGAACAATTGAGAGATGCTGCGGGAAATAAGCTTGCCGTACCTGATGGCATTAAATCAAAGCTTTTAGGATTGCTAAAGGTTGGTGGGAAATTGGTACTCAAGTCAGCCATTAAAAAAGCTGGACTGGAAGATGGTGACTTTTCTGTAGAAGGAGAAGACGCAGATAAGCTGGTTGATACACTTTGCAGCAATCATAAAGAGCGTTATGAATCTATTCAGTATCTTAAACAAGAGATTAGGCAATGGATTGAAGCGGCTGTTGCTGCAAATTTAGATCAATTGGATAGCCAAGGTCGCTTGGATTATCCCGCCTTTATTTTGATTGATGAGTTGGATCGCTGCCGTCCCTCCTATGCGGTAGAAATGCTGGAAACCATCAAGCATATATTCGATATCCCTGGTGTGGTATTTGTACTCGCAACGGATACCGAACAACTTCAGCATGCTATCAAGGTAATTTATGGTGACGGCTTTGATGCGGAGAGCTATCTTGGGCGATTTTTTCATAGACGATTTACGTTAGGCAGTATCTCTCGGCGAGAGTTTATTCAACAGACAATAGTAGATAAAAAATTGCATTTTGAGCATGTCAAGGTATGGCCGGAGATAACTGATACCCAAGTATTGGTAAATATATTGACAGCTGTCAGTGATCATTTTTTATTGAGCTTAAGAAAAACAGAGCAAGTGTTGGATAGAACGTTTGCTTCCATCGTGAATTATCAAGGGTATACATTAAATCTGATTTTTCTTGTTTACTTGTTCTCTCTGTGCGAGAAAAACAATGAAGATTATCGCGCTGTAGCGGATGGCAAAATGCCTACGACAGATAACCATCCAAAGCTAAAAGGTTTCAATACACTAACAAATGAGTATGGAGAACATTACTTCCAATGCTTTATAAAAGCAGGAAGTACCATAGGAAGTTATGTTGAGGATGTCGATTATGAACGATATTTAAATCCATTTAGAGATGGTGAATATATGGTTTCATTAAAGAAAATTTTGTTCATGTCTTATGAGAACCTATTCAAACCGAATTCAGACGATGAATGTTCTTATCGTTTAATAACGTTGGCAAAAGATTGTGCTAAGCGAATGCGGAATTTGACTGTAGAAGAAAATACTATTTTGGCCGAAAAAGAGCTGTCACAGTTGGAGCGACGTTTAGCAACGTATAAGAATTTAGTCGAGCTGGCAGTGCATCTTGACTAAATAAAGCCGGGAAATCCCGGCTTTATTATCAGATCACTTGTTGTGGCGCTCATGGAGACGCTGCACCACATCCTTCAGTCCCAGCCCTTCGTTTTGCAGCAAGACGGTCAGGTGGTAGAGCAGATCGGCGGATTCGTTGATGAGCTCTTCCCTGTCTTTCGCCATGGCGGCCAGGGCCACTTCCACCCCCTCTTCACCCACCTTCTGGGCAATGCGCTTGGTGCCTTTGCCATAGAGGCTGGCGGTGTAGCTGGTGGCCGGATCGGCCCCCTTGCGCGACGCCAGGATCTGCTCGAGCTCCGCCAAGAAGCCGAGTGGCGGCAGCGGGTGGCCGTCGAAGCAGGACGGGGTGCCCAGATGGCAGGTGGGGCCCACGGGATCGGCGGCGATGAGCAGGGAGTCCTGATCGCAGTCGGTGCTGATGGCGACGAGTTTCAGCACATGGCCCGAGCTCTCCCCCTTGGTCCACAGGCGCTGCTTGCTGCGGCTGAAGAAGGTGACCTGGCCGGTGGTTTGGGTCTTTTCCAGGGCCTCGCGGGTCATGAAGCCCTGCATCAGCACTTCGCCGCTCGCGGCATGCTGGACGATGGCGGGGATCATGCCGTCACACTTGTCCCAGTCCAGGCGCTCGGCGAGGGGCAATGCATTGTCTACTGCTTGATTATTCACGGATGGCGACTCCTTCGTTTTTCAGCCAGCGTTTCAATTCGGGAATGGGGATAAGGCCCTTGTGGAATACGGACGCCGCCAGGGCGCCGTCCACGTCGGCAAGGGTAAAGGCATCGCGAAAATGTTCCATGGCCCCGGCGCCGCCGGAGGCAATCAGCGGCACCTTGCAGACGGCCCGCACCAGTTTGAGCTGCTCGAGATCATAGCCCTGGCGCATGCCGTCCTGGTTCATCACGTTGAGCACGATTTCGCCGGCGCCGCGTTGTTGCACCTCCTTGACCCACTCCAGGGTGGTCCAGCTGGTGGTGCGGGTGCGGCTCTCGTCACCGGTGAACTGCTTGACCTGATACTCGCCGCTCTGCGCGTCGAAGTAGGAGTCGATGCCCACCACCACGCACTGCACGCCGAAGCGCTCCGCCAACCGGGTGATCAGGGTGGGATCGGCCAGGGCCGGGGAGTTGATGGATACCTTGTCGGCACCGAATTCCAGGATCTGGCGGGCATCCTCCACGCTCTTGATGCCGCCGGCGACGCAGAAGGGTATGTCGATGACCTCGGCCACCCGGCTCACCCAGCTCTTGTCCACCACACGGGCGTCACTCGAGGCGGTGATGTCATAGAACACCAGCTCGTCGGCACCCTCCTCGGCGTAGCGGCGGGCGAGCTCGACGATGCCGCCCATCACCTCGTGGTTGCGAAACTGCACGCCCTTGACCACCACGCCATCTTTGACGTCGAGGCAGGGGATAATACGCTTTGACAACATGCTCATTGCTCCATGTAAAGCACAGTTAAAAAAACATCGTTCTGTCGGTGATGCAGGATCAGGCGGCGAACGGAAAAGCGGTTGGCATGCTTTCACTGCAGGATCCTGAGCGGGAAACGGCGCGCTCATCGGGCGGCGCGGCCCCGGGGGAACCAACACTATATGCATGACTTTATTCAGTGATTCAACCCTTTGTCTCCCTTCACCGGGCCCGGGGGCAGCGAAGGGCCATCGGGGAGGGAGGTCTCGGCCTCAGCTTGGGGCTCATCTGCACCCTCACATTGGCGAAGGGTGAGCAGGGCACCGTCGAAGTCAAATGTCTTCAACTGCCTGGCCAGGGTTTCGCTGCGTGGCCCGAGCATGAGCCGCAAGGGGGCGGCATACTGCTCGAACAGCGGGATCACGGCGGTATCGCTTTGCACCAGCAATGCCTCCATCTGGTGGCGCAGTGCCCGTTGCCACTGGCTGCCAAGGGGGATGAGCTCCGCCGCGTGGGCGGGCACCTCCTCTCCCAACCGGTCGTGCAGGGCAGTCAAGGCCCCGTCAATGGCCGCCATCAAGGCGGTCGGCTCAGGGTCATCCCCCGCGAGTGTTTGCTCCAGCTGCAGGCATTGCTGCGCGAGATCCACCATCCCAAGGGTGCTCGCGACCCCGCGCAGGGTGTGAACCAGCCGGGTAGCGCTCGTTTTATCCCCCGTTTGCAGGTGGTGGCCGAGCAGGGTCATGTCCTGGCCATGCTCGCTGGCGAAGTAGCGCAGCAAGGCGATGTATTTGTCCTGATTGCCCTGCAGTGCCGTCAGCCCTTGCTGCAGGTCCAGCCCGTGGAAGCCCTGCAGGTGGGCGAGGGGGCCTGCCTGCATGTCGTGGGACAGCGCCTGATGCTCGGGCTCCACCATCCCGTTGCTCGGCAGCCAGCGCTGCAGCGCCTCAAACAACTTGGCAGGGGTGACGGGTTTGGTGATGAAATCGTTCATGCCGGCAGATTCACATGCCTTTCGGTCTTCCTCAAAGGCACTCGCCGTCAGGGCGAGGATAGGAAGCAGCTCCCGGCCGGGCAGGGTGCGGATGGCGCGCGTGGCATCGTAACCATCCATCACCGGCATCTGTATGTCCATCAGGATGAGATCGAAGGCGTGCTGGCGGACGCGCTCCAGCGCCTCCTGGCCATTGACGGCGGTCTCGATGACGAGGCCGCTGTTGCAAAGCAGCTCCAGCACCACTTCGCGGTTGATGGCGTTGTCTTCCACCAGCAGTACCCGGGCGTGGTGAGGGAAGTAGGTCTGCGTCACGCTCTGCACGAGCGGGCTCGGCTGCGGCACTTCCCCCTGACCTGCCGAGAGCGCGGCGGTAAACCAGAAACAGCTCCCCTGGCCAAGGGTGCTGCTGACGCCAGCCTCCCCCCCCATCAGGGCGGCGAGCCGGCTGGTGATGGCGAGTCCGAGGCCGGTGCCGCCGTATTTGCGGGTGGTGGAGACATCGGCCTGCTCGAACGCCTGGAACAGCTTCTCGCGCTGCTCCGGACTGATACCGATACCGGTGTCCTCCACCTCGAAGCGCAGCAGGTAACCGCTGGCGAGTGGACGCGCCACCCGCACCCGCAGGGTGACCGCCCCCTGTTCGGTGAACTTGATGGCATTGGCTGCATAGTTGAGCAGTGCCTGGCGCAGGCGGGTAATGTCGCCATGGACCCAGGTGGGCGAGTCTCCCATATCGACCATGATGGTGAGCCCCTTGGTGCGGGCCTGCTCGCTCACCAGGGCACTGACGTTGTCCAGCATGGCGGTGAGGGAGAAGTCGCCCTGCTCGAGCGCCATCTTTCCCGCATCGATCTTGGAGAGATCCAGGATGTCATTGATGATGGTGAGCAGGTGCTGGGCGGCGTGATCGATCTTCTCCAGCCGCTCGTGCTGGGTGCTGTCCGGGGTGTCGCGTTTGAGCAGGTAGGTCAGCCCCAGGATGGCGTTCATGGGGGTGCGGATCTCGTGACTCATGTTGGCCAGGAAGGCGCTCTTGGCGCGGTTGGCGCTCTCGGCTCTCTGATGGGCCTGGGCCAGTTGCAGGGTGCGCTCATCGACCATCTCCTCCAGGTGGTAGCGATACTGATCAAGCTCCTCGCCAAGCTGCTTCTTCTCGGTGATGTCGGCTTGTACCGCCACATAGTGGGTCACGATCCCGCTCTCCTGGCGGATGGGGGAGACAGTGGCCAGCACCTGATAGTGGGAGCCGTCTTTGCGCCGGTTGATGAACTCTCCATGCCAGCGTTGACCCTGATTAATCGCATCCCGCAGGGCGATATAGGTCGCCCTGGGGGTGAGGCCGGAGCGCAGCAGGGCGGGGGTCTGGCCGATGACCTCGTCCTGCCGGTAGCCACTGATGGCCAGAAAGGCCGCGTTGACATACTCGATGCGCGCCTGGGTATCCGTGATGAAGACACCATCCGGGCTCTGCTCCAAGGCCAGGGAGAGTTGGCGCAACTGCTGCTCGGCCTGCTTGCGCTCGGTGATGTCAAGATGGATGCCGAGCAGGCGCAACGGACGCTGGCGGGCATCCCGATAGACGCTGCCCTTGCTCACCAGCCAGCGCATGTCACCGTCTGGCAGCAGGATCCGGAATTCTATCTCGAAGGGTTTGTCGCTGGCCGACAGCTCAGCCAGCAAGGGGTCGACACGGGGTCTGTCGTCCGGGTGCAGGCAAGCCTGCCAGGCGTGAAACGTCGCGAGTTGCTCGGTGGTGCGGCCATAGAGGCGGGCGCATTCCGGGGAGAAAAAGAGGCGATCATTGACCATGTCCCACTCCCAGATCCCGACGTGGGCGCCCTCCTGAGCCATCAGCAACCGTTGCTCGCTCTCGCGCAGGGCGCTGCTGATGGACTCGGCTCGGACCCTGGCACTGATGGCATCGTCCATCAGGTTCAGTGCCGCCAGGCGGGCGCGGCGCTGGGTATCGAGGGCCGTCTGCTGATTGTGCAGCAACTGCTGCTCGGTCAGCTTGCGCTCCGTGATGTCCTGCACAGTGCCATAGAGCTCGACGATATGGCCGTCACCGTCCCGCAAGGCCGCGCCACGGGCGATGACCCAGACGGCGTTCCCCTGCTCGTTGATGACGCTGGCATCACATTCATAGGGCAACCCATCACGCAGGCAGCGCTCGACGGACTGGGAGATGGTGTGCCAGCCCTCCTGGGTGAAGTATTTTTTCACCTCGGGATAGACGGCAGGGGGCAGGGCGGGGTCACGCCCATAGATGCGATAGATCTCCGGCGACCAGAAATGGTTGTCGTCGTCGATGCGCCAACGCCAGTTGCCAATCTTGGCCAGTCGCTGGGATTCCCGCAGGATCCCCTCGTTGCGACGCAGGGCCTCCTCGGTCTCCTTGTTCTGTTGATTGTCCTCGATGATGGAAATGAAGTAATCGGGCTCGCCCTCGAGATCCCTGACCAGGGCTACCGTCAGGGTTGTCCAGATGACGTCACCCCTCTTGTGCAGATAGCGCTTTTCCAGGGTGTAATGGGGCAACTCGCCTGCCAGCATCCGGGCCACATAGTGTTGGTCAATCAAGAGATCGTCCGGGTGGGTGATCTGCTGGAAGCTCATGCCCATGAGCTCATCGGCGTGGTAGCCCAGTATGTCGCACAAGCGCTGATTGACCCGCAGCCAGCACCCATCGGGAGAGACCAGGGCGATACCGACCGCAGCCTGCTCGAAGGTAGCCTGGAAGCGATTTTCGCTTTGTTGCAGGCGAGATTGGGTGCTAATCAGCTCCTGCCAGCGCTGGATCTCCCGGGCGCGGGAGTTGTGGATGGCGGCGCTGAGCAGGCTGACGAGGATGCCGTTGGCGATCAGGATCCCCCACTGTACGAGATCCTGACCGGTTGCCACGGTCAGCTCATAGACCGGGGGCAGCAGGAAATAGGCGGTGGCCAGGGCACTGATCAGGGTACAGAGCAGGCCTGGCAGCAAGCCCCCCAGCAGGGCGCAGATGATGATGGGTAGCATGAAGAGCACCAGCAGCGGCCGCTCGCCAAAGGCGATGGGTAGCTGGACCCGGATCTGCAACATCAGGATGGGCAGTAGCAGGGCCAGCAGGCAGACGCCCCAGCGCTGGGTGGAGGGGCGGACGAGCCATAGTTGCGGTCGGTTCATCATGGATGCTCCTCCGGCGGCATGGGAGCCTGGGGGTAGGGCGGTGCCAGCCCGAGCTGGCGCGAGAGTGTGTTGATCTGGTGCTTTAGGGTCAGCATGGCGAGTTCTCTGTCCACCATCACCTTGTTGAAACGCTCGAGCTCCTCGTTTTGCTGGCGCAGCTCCATGGCTTGATGTGTCAAGGCCTGCTCGACCTGTTCCCGCTCGGTGACATCGAGCAAGAGCCCGAGCAGGGCGGGTTGACCGCGATAGTCGACACGCCGCCCGTACAGCTCCACCTCCAGGGTCTGACTGCCGTGGTGCAAGGCGCTGAAGCGGGTATGGATGTCGCCGCCCTCCTGCTCGCAGTGCAGCACCAGCTCGGCCACCCGGTCGCTGTCCTCTGGGCTTGCCAGGGCTTGCAGGGTGCCGACGCCGAGCAGTGCGCCGGGCGAGTCATAGCCAAACAGGTGGGCAAAACAGGGGTTGATGTAGCAGAGTTTGCCCTGCTGGATGATGTAGATGCCGGCGAGCGATTGCTCGACCAGGGCGCGAAACAGCCCCTCCCGCTCCCGCAGGTCTGCCTCGGCACGCTTGAAGCCCGTGATGTCGCGGGAGATGCCGAAGATGCCGATCACCTGACCGTCGTTGTCTTGCAGCGGCCCCTTGGTGGCGAGGAACACCCGATCGCCACCGGGCAGGGTCAGGTACTCCTCCTCGGTTTGCACCCGGTTGTTCTCGATCACCCGATGGCCTGCCTCCATCAGCATCTTGGCCTGCTCGGGCGGGAAGATGGCCATGTCATCCTGGCCCAGCATCTCGGCGGCCGGTTTGCCCACGAACTGGCTGGCGGCGCGATTGAACAGTATGTATCTGCCCTCTCTGTCCTTGGCAAAGATGGCATCTTCCGAGCTGTCGGCGATGGCGGAGAGCAGCTGCAATGCCTGCAGCCGTTGCGTCTGGGAATGACGGATCTGTTCAGCCATCAGCAGTCGGGTGTGCTGGCGCAGCAAGATGATGCCGGCGTTGGTGACGAAGAGCACCAGCAAGGTGATGAGACCGATCCAGATGCTCTCTTTGAAACTGGCCTGGTTGAGCTCGGCCTTGTCTATCTTGGTCAGCAGGAACCAATCCGTACCCGCGACCGGATAGACGACGCCAAAGGCCGCTATGCCTTGATAATCCATACCGGAAAGCACCCCGGGTTTTCGTTGTCCGGTCTCAAGGCGCAGATACTGGGCCGCCAACAGGGTGCTGTGATGGAGCGGAAGCTGCAGGCGCAGGGCCGAGTCGGGGCGATAGCGCAGGTCACTCAGATACTGCACCTGGTCTGCGTGCTGGCGAAACAGCGTGGCTTCGCCACTGCTGTCGGGGATGGGCCAGGGGTTGAGGATCTGGTTTACCCAGTGGCTGCCGCTTATCTGCAGCACTATGATGGGCGCCGGCTCCGCCGCCGTGGCCAGGGGCGTCAGGAAGTCGAACCTGGTTTGGCCCTGTTCATCCAGATAAGGCCCGACCCTGAGCACCTTGCCTGCTGTCGCCCGTGTCAGGGCATCGCGCAACGTGGCATTCATGATGCTCGCCCCCGGAGTCTGCCACAGGGCCTGGCCGGTCCGGTCGAAGAGGGCCGCGCCATCGAATCCCCGCACCGAGATGAACTCGATCAGCCGCTGGGTCTGTTCATCGGATGGCCTGTCCCTCTGCCCGGAGAGAGAGAGGGCACCATAACTCGGGTTGTCGAGGATCTGACGAAGATCCTGTTCCCGGTTGCCCAGCCACTCGGTGATGCGCCTGCTCTTGAGATCGGCGATGGTTTCAAGTCGGGCGACCTCCTTGTCCCGGGTCAACCCGATGTTCTGGGCGATGGCCATGATAGCCAGGGCCAGAATGAGGCTGTTGAGCAATAGGATGGGCAGCCACTGGCGCCCGGAGAGCCGGGGACTGGCCGTGGACTGATTGATGCGGCGGCGCAGCATGACATAGAGCATGAGCGCGGTGATGAGGATAAAGAGCCAGCCCTTGATGGTGCTGGCCAGGGCGAATTGGGCCGGGGTGCTGAAGAGCCACTCCACCGCCTTGTCCGACAGCAGGATCCACAGACTTGCCACGGCGGCATAGGTGAGTACCACGTTGAGCACGTGGGCTCGGGTCAGGGGAGACTGCTCAGCCATGGGGTGCCTCGGCGCCATCCTGATAACGCTCGGCGATGATGACGAACTGCTCGAAGTGGCTGTCAAAGGCCGCCACCACGTCAGGGTCAAAATGCTGACCGCTGCCGGAGAGGATCAGGGCGCGGGCCTCCTCATAGGACATGGCCGGTTTGTAGACCCGGACGTTGATAAGGGCGTCAAACACATCTGCCAGCGCCATCAGCCTGGCCGAGAGAGGGATGGCATCGCCCTGCAGGCCGTCCGGGTAGCCGCTGCCGTCCCATTTCTCGTGGTGCCAGTGGGCTATCTCCTTGGCCAGGGTGAGGAAGGCCAATGGTTGCTCTATATCCTGCTCGGCCTCCTCGATGGCATCGCTGCCGAGTTTGGCGTGGGTACGCATGGTCTGCCACTCCTCGGGGGTCAGCTTGCCCGGTTTGAGCAAGATATGGTCGGGAATGCCGACCTTGCCGATGTCGTGCAGGGGGGCCGAGCGACTCAGCAGATCTATGTAACGAGGCGTCAGGGTGTCGCTAAAGCGGGGGTGGCTGGCCAGGGTGCTCGCCAGCAACCTTACGTAGGCCTGGGTACGCAGGATGTGATTGCCGGTTTCGGGATCGCGGATCTCCGCCAGATGGGCCAGCGCCCGGATGGAGACTTGCTGGATCAGATCGTTCTCCGTCATCCGGCGCGCCACCTCGGCCTCCAGGGCCGCATTCTGATCTTGCAGACCATCCCGGGCCTGCTTGGCCTCCAGCTGGGTGCGCACCCGCGCCTGGACGATGGCGGGTTTGATGGGTTTGGTGATGTAGTCGGCGGCGCCGAGCGACAGGCCGTACTCTTCGCTCTGGAGATCGGCGAGGGCGGTGAGCAGCACCACAGGGATGCGGCGGGTGTCGGGGTTGATGCGCAGATGCTTGAGCACCTCATAGCCGTCCATGCCGGGCATCATCACATCCAGCAGGATGAGATCCGGCCTCGTCTTGCCGCTCGCAATACGCAGGCACTTCTCCCCGCTCTGGGCGGCGAGCACCCGATAACTGGGAGAGAGCAACTCGGTCAGCACCATCAGGTTCTCGGGAGAGTCATCGACGATGAGGATGGTGGCACAGTGAGATGTGAACATAAGCCTTCCGTGACGTTATCTCGATGAGACCGAGTATAGAGTCAATTGCTTCCAGATTATAAGGACTTGCCGCTGGCTCCCGGCAGAAGAGGTGCCTGTTCCGGCGCTGATGGCCGGACAGGCTCCCCTGGATCACCCGATGATCACTCATTCCAGCAGGTGATGGCCTCACTCACCGAAAATTTGCCCTCGAGGAGCGCGCGGCCAAGGATGACCCCCTTGACGCCGGTGTCCTTGAGCGCCTCGATGTCGGCCAGACCGCCGATGCCGCCGGAGGCCTGAAACGCCACGCTCGGGTAGCAGGCGCAGAGATCCCGGTAGAGCTCGACGTTGCTGCCCGAGAGCGTCCCGTCCCGGCTGATGTCGGTGCAGAGCACGTGCCTGAGCCCGGCGGGGAGGAAGCGCTCGATCAGCGCCTCGATAGTCACCCCGCTGTTCTCCTGCCAGCCGGCCACCGCGATCTGGCGCTTGCCCTGGGCATCGATATTGACGTCCAGGGCCAGCACGATGCGTTCGGGGCCATATTTTTCCATCCAGCTCGCCACCAGTTCCGGGGACTTGACCGCGGTGGAGCCGACCACCACCCGATTGGCACCAGCGGCAAGAAGGTCCGCCACGTCCTGTTCGCTGCGCACGCCGCCACCCACCTGCACCGGCGCCCTGGTGGTCGCCAGCAGCGCCGTGATGAGGGCAAGCTGGCGGGCTTTTGCATCCTTGGCGCCGTCCAGATCCACCAGGTGCAGTTGCTCCGCCCCCTGGGCGACATAGTCGTCGAAGCGGGCCTGGGGGCTGCTGCTGTATGCGGTCTTCTGGCCGTAGTCCCCCTGATAGAGTCGGACTACCTGACCATTGATGAGGTCGATTGCGGGAATGATCATCCTTGTTACAGCTCCAGAAAGTTTTGCAGTAAACGGGCACCGGCCGAGCCGGATCGCTCCGGGTGGAATTGGGCGCCAAAGAAGTTGTCACGGCCGACGATGGCGGTGAAGGGCTGGCCATAGTCGCAGGTGGCCAGGGTCGCGTCGGTCACCTCCAGGGCGTAGGAGTGAACGAAGTAGAAGTAGCTGCCGCTTTGGATCCCCTTGAGCAGGGGATGGGTCTCATCGTGCTCAATCTGGTTCCAGCCCATGTGGGGCAGGCGCAGATTGTCCACCTCCATCAGCCGGATCCTGCCAGGGACTATGCCGAGGCAGTCGATGAGCTGGCCTGAGTCGCCATCGGCGATCATGTTCTCCTCGGAGGCCTGTGCCAGCATCTGCATGCCGAGGCAAAAGCCCAGCAGCGGCTGTTTGGCGGCGCGGATCAGGGGCACCAGGTTACGTTCATTGAGATTCTTCATGGCGGCCACCGCAGTGCCCACCCCGGGCAGGATCAGCTTGTCCGCCTGCTCGATGTCGGCGGTCTGGCAGGAGACCTGCGGCTGCACGCCAAGGCGCTCGAACGCCATGCGCACCGAAGCCAGGTTCGCACAGCCGGTGTCGATGATGACCAGCTTCTGGTTCGTCATCACAGCACCCCCTTGCTGGAAGGGAGTTCGCTCCCTTCCACCCGGATGGCCTGGCGCAGGGCACGGCCGAAGCCCTTGAACAGCGCCTCCACCTGGTGGTGGGTGTTGCCGCTGCCCACCTTCATCTGCAGGGTGATGGCCATGGCGTCCGACAGGGAGCGGAAGAAGTGGGGCACCATCTCGGTGGCCATCTCACCCACGCTGTCGCGACCAAAGCCGCTCGGGCAGTCGAACACGAAGTAGGGGCGACCGCTCAAGTCCAGCGCGGTGGCCACGTCCAGCTCGGTCAGGGAGGGAGCCTGGTCGCCCTCGCGGGGACGACCATCGATCACCGCCTGCACCTCGTCCATCGCCAGCACGAAGCCGAAGCGGCCGATCCCGCGTTTGTTGCCAAGGGCCTGGCGCAGGGCCTGACCCAGGGCCAGCCCGACGTCTTCCACCGTGTGGTGATCGTCGATATGCAGATCGCCGCTGACTTTCAGCTTGAGGCGAAAGCCCGCGTGAGTGGCTATCTGATCCAGCATGTGATCGAAGAAGCCGATGCCGGTGGCGATCTGGTTGCCGCCGCTCTTGTCCAAGTCCACCGCCACCTGGATGCGGGTCTCCTTGGTGTAGCGCTCCACCTCGGCGGTGCGCCCTTTGGCGAGCAGCTGATCACGGATGGCGAGCCAATCGTGATCCTGCGGGTGGTAGCGGATGCCGCGGATGCCCATGTTCTCGGCAAGCTGCAGATCGGTCTGTCTGTCGCCAATGACGAAGGAGTTGGCAAAGTCGATACGACCGGACGCGAGGTACTCCTTCACCAGTCCGAGGTGGGGCTTGCGGCAGTTGCAACCGTCGGTGGGGAAGTGGGGGCAGATCAGCACCTGCTCCCAGTTCACCCCTTGGGACTCAAAGAGGTGCATCATCAGATCCTGAGGGGGCTGGAAGTTCTCCAGCGGCAGGCTGGCGGTACCCAGCCCATCCTGATTGGTCACCATCACCAGCACGTACCCGGCGGCCTGCAACTCGCGCAGCACCGGGATCACCATGGGTTCGAAGCGCAGCTTGGCGAGGCTGTCCACCTGCTTGTCGGTCACCGGCTCTTCTATCAGAGTGCCGTCACGGTCGATAAACAAAAACGGGGTCTTCATCTGGCTACTTCCTTATATGCTGGCGGCAGTCTGGTTGCTGGCTGAGGGGGCGTTGAGTGACAGATCTCGCAGCACGTTGATCACGGCATCCATCTCCCCCTGATAGCCGATGGTGATGCGGATACTGTTGTCCAGGCCCGGCTTGGTGGAGAAGTCCCGCAGTATGATGCCGGCGGCCTTCATGGCGGCAAAGACGCTGGCACCGTCATTGAAACGCACCAGCACGAAGTTGCCCTTGTCCTCGAACACCTCTTTCACGCAGGCAAGCCGGAGCAGCTCGGCCTTGATGAGGGCCTTCTGCTTGTTGAGTTCCTGCACCCGCTCCTGCATCAGCGATAGCCCCATGGGGGAGAGCGCCTGGGCCGCAATCTGGGCGATGGGCTCGGGGATGGGGTAGGGGGCGATTACCTTGGCCAGCATGGCAATGACCTCCGGATCCCCCAGGGTGAAGCCACAGCGGATCCCCGCCAGGGCAAAGGCCTTGGAGAGGGTGCGGGTCACCACCAGATTGGGGTATTGGGCCAGCAGATCCACCACTGAGCTTTCCGGGCAGAATTCGATGTAGGCTTCGTCCACCACCACGATGGCGCGTTCCCGGGCCTTCTCCAGCAGGGCGATAAGCCCCTTGCGGCCCACCAGATCCCCGGTGGGGTTGTTGGGGGAGCAGAGGAACACCAGTTTCACGTCGGAGAGCCGATCCGCGATGGCGGGCCAGTCCGGCTGACGGCTGGCGGTGAGCGGCAGCTCGACGATGCCGACGCCACAGGTCTCGGCGCTGATGGCGTACATGCCGTAGGTGGGGGGGCAGATGAGGATCTGATCTTCACCGGCGTCGCAGAAGGTGCGGATCAGCAGCTCGATGGCCTCGTCGGCGCCACGACTCACCAGCACCTGATCCGGATTAACACCGGCGTAGGCGGCATAACTGTTGACTACCTCGGCAGGTTGGCACTCGGGGTAGCGGTTGAGGCGATTGCCCTCGATGGTGAAGGGGTAGGCCAGTGGGGCCTCGTTGGCGTTGAGCCAGACGTGACCCTGACCGCCGATGCGGCGGGCGGATTGATAGGGGGTGAGGGCCCGCACCACGCGGCGAGCCAGATTGGCGATGCTCATGACAAATCCTTTTGCTGCTGGTTTGAAAGTGCGTTCAATCTCAGGGTCACGGCATTCTTGTGGGCATCGAGGCCCTCCGCATCGGCGATGCGCTGGACTATGGGGCCAAGGCCCTGGATCCCCTCGATGCTCAGCTCCTGCACAGTGTAGCGACGCTGATAATCAGCGAGCCCCAGGCTTGAACAGGTGCGGGCATAGCCGTAGGTGGGCAGGGTGTGGTTGGTGCCGCTGGCGTAGTCGCCGACCGATTCCGGCGTCCATGCCCCGAGGAAGATGGATCCGGCGTTCTCGAGTTTATCCAGCAGTTCCCGTGGCGCTTTGGTCTGCACGATCAGGTGCTCCGGCGCATAGGCATTGGAGATGGCGCAGGCCTCGTCCAGATCGTCGCAGAGGATCACCAGACTGCTGCCGAGCGCCTGTGCGGCGATGTCGCGGCGGCTGAGCTGGGCCAGCTGGCCCTTGATCTCGCCGGCAATGGCGTCTGCCAGGAGCGGCGAGGTGGTGACCAGCACCACTTGGCTGTCGGGGCCGTGCTCGGCCTGGGAGAGCAGATCTGCGGCCACGAAGGCGGGGCTCGCGCTCTCGTCGGCAATCACCAGCACCTCGGAGGGGCCGGCCGGCATGTCGATGGCGGCGCCGCGCCAGTCCCGGGAGACCTGGCCCTTGGCTTCGGTCACGTAGGCGTTGCCCGGGCCGAAGATCTTGTCCACCTTGGGAATGCTCTGGGTGCCGTAGGCCATGGCGGCGATGGCCTGGGCGCCGCCGATGGCGAACACCTTCTCGACGCCGCAGGCGCGGGCGGCAAACAGGATCTCGTCGCTGGCGGGGGACGGGGTGCAGAGCACCACCTCACGGCAACCGGCCAGGCCTGCCGGAATGGCCAGCATCATCACGGTGGAGGGGAGCGGTGCGCTCCCCCCCGGCACGTAGAGGCCGACCCGGCTGATGGCCTGGGTGCGCAGCTCGCACACCACACCGGGCTGGGTTTCGACACGCACCACTGGCTGCACCTGGGCGGCGTGGAAGGTACGAATGTTGGCAATCGCCGCCTCGATGGCACCCTTGATGCCGTCATCCAGGCGCGCACAGGCGGCCTCGATCTCGGCCTCGCTGACGCGCAACTGCTCACGGGGGGCGCGCTCGAAGCGCAGGCTCAGCTCGCGCAGCGCATCGTCACCCCGGCTGCGCACAGCTGCGATGATCTCCTTGACCACGGCGCCGATATCCGCCTCATCGTTGAGGGCGGGGCGGGTCAGCACATCGGCCTGCTGGGCGAGGGAGAGGGTCTTCCAGATCAGGGTCTGCATGATGTCCCTTCCTTATTCCATCATTTTTTCGATGGGCAGCACCAGAATGGAGCTGGCGCCGAGGGCCTTGAGCTGCTCCATGGTCTCCCAGAACAGGGTCTCGCTGGAGACGACGTGCAGGGCCACCTGGTTAGTGTCACCGGCCAGTTGCATGATGGTGGGGCGCTCGGCACCCGGCAGCAGATCGGTAATGGCATCGAGCTTGTCCTTGGGGGCGTGCAGCATGATGTACTTGCTCTCGCGGGCCTGCTGCATCCCCTGGATGCGGGGCAGCAGCTTGTCGATGAGCTTCTGCTTGGCCTCATTCAAGGGGTTGGGGGCCTGTACCAGCACAGCCTTGGAGCGGTAGATTACCTCCACCTCTTTGAGGCCGTTGGCCTCCAGGGTCGCGCCGGTAGAGACCAGATCGCAGATGGCGTCGGCCAGTCCCGCGCGGGGGGCCACTTCCACCGAGCCACCCAACATCACGCTCTTGAAGCCGAGCCCCTTCTCGTCGAAGAAGCGCTTGAGCAGCCCGGGGTAGGAGGTGGCGATGCGCTTGCCTGCCAGACTATCCGGCCCTGTGTAGGTGACGTCTTCCGGCACCGCTAGGGAGAGGCGGCAGCCACCGAAGTCGAGCTGCTTGAGGGTTTTGACCTCGAAGGGGAGTCCCTGTGAGGCGCGAATAAGCTGCACCTCTTCCAGCACGTTCTCGCCGATGATGCCAAGGTCGACCACCCCTTCCATCACCAGCCCTGGGATGTCGTCATCACGCACCCGCAGGATGTCGATGGGCATGTTTTCCACGTGGGCGATGAGGCGCTGTTCCCGCAGGTTGATCTTGAGGCCGCAGCTCTTGAACAGGGCCTGGGAGTCCTGGCTCAGGCGACCGGATTTTTGCATGGCGATGCGCAGACGTTGTGTTTCCATTGCTCGATTTCCTTCTAGTCAAAAACGAAAAAACCCTCGGAAGTGTGTGCTTCCGAGGGTTTATGAATCTTGCGGTCCTTTTGGAAGTCACCAGTTAAGTGTCTTCCAGCAGTCAACCTCCTGAAAGACTAGTCGGGATGATGATGGTGATGATGAGTCTTCAGCAGGGTGAACTTCATGTAATCAATCCTTTACAAATAAGATGTCGTAGTTGACGCCTGATTTAAACTACCTGCCTTGACGGAAAATGCAACCTGAAATTGTGTTTTGCCCGATTAAAGTGGGGAAAACGGTTTTCTGGTCGATAACTAATCAAGATAACCTGAGGAGTGATCACCATGCCCAGCCAGGATCTGTTATTTCCCATCTTGCCGCGCGCACCGTCGACCCCGAGCCCCGACGACATCAAGCGGGAGGTGACCCAAATCAGCCAGAAACATCAGTTGCGCAAGATTGGCACCGACAATGGTGGCGGCGCCCAGCAGCACCAGCAGGGGTACCCTCCGGCCAAGCGTGATCAGCCAAAGGTGCAGGATGATGATCACAAGCCGGATCCGGACCATCAGATCGATCTCTTCGTCTGAACGCATTATCAGTCCCGCTTTCGTCGTGCTTTTGGCATAATGGCCGCTTTTGCGCGGGACGCTCCTTTGACCATCCAGACCCTGTTCAAGCCAGATGGCCCTCTGGCCAGCCACATCGACGGCTTCAAGGCCCGTGCGCCGCAACTGGAGATGGCCGAAGCGGTGGCGCGCGCCATCAAGAGTGGCGGCCGCCTGCTGGTGGAGGCGGGCACCGGCACCGGCAAGACTTACGCCTACCTGGTGCCGGCGTTGGAATCCGGCAAGCGGGTGGTGATCAGCACCGGCTCCAAGAACCTGCAGGAGCAGCTCTTCTACCGGGATCTCCCCACCATCACGGGGGCGCTCTCCTACACCCCGCCAGTGGCCCTGCTCAAGGGGCGCAGCAACTATCTCTGCATCGAGCGCATGAACCGCCTCCTGAGCGAATCCCACCTGCAAAAGCCCGAGATCCTCAGCGATCTGGTCAAGGTGAAGTCCTGGTCCACGGCCACCGATAACGGTGATGTGGGTGACATTCCGGGGCTGCAGGAGAACGCCGAGATCCTCGCCCACGTCACCAGCACCAATGACAATTGCCTCGGTCGCGACTGCCCCTATTATGACGACTGCCATCTGGTGGTGGCCCGCCGCCGTGCCATGGATGCCCAGGTGGTGGTGATCAATCATCATCTCTTCTTCGCCGATATGGCGGTGAAAGACACGGGATTTGGCGAACTGGTGCCCGAATCGCAGGTCTATGTGTTCGACGAGGCGCACCAGTTGCCGGAGATCGCCACCAACTATTTTGGCAAGTCGGTGGGCAGCCGCACCATCCTGGATCTGGCGCAGGACATCCAGCTCGCCTACAGGGCCGAGGCCCACGATATGGGGCAGCTTGGCAAGGCGGCGGACAGGCTCTCCATCGCGAGCCAGGACTTGCGCCTCGCCTTCGGGATAGACGGGGGGCGTGGCAATACCCGCGATATCCTGCGCCAGCCGCTCTGGGGCCAGGCCCTGGCTCGTCTCAACGACGCCATCGGGCTCTGCTACGAGGTGCTGAAACTGGCGCTCGGCCGTGGCGAGCAGCTGGATCACGCCTTCGAGCGAGTCTGCGAGCTGCGCACCCGCCTTGGGGAGGTGCTGGCGGTCAATCAGACCGGTTTCTCCTACTGGTATGACTGCTCCCGGCTGCACTTCTCCCTCAATCTCACCCCCTTGTCGGTGGCCGAGCGATTTGGCGCCGAGGTGCAAAAGCCCGAGGTGGCCTGGATCTTTACCTCCGCTACCCTGACGGTGGACAACCGTTTCGATCACTTCAAGGCTGAGCTGGGGCTCGCTGGCAGCGCCGAGCTTATCCTCGACAGCCCGTTCGACTATGGCGAGCAGGCGCGGCTCTGTGTGCCGCGCTTCCTGCCCGAACCCAATGCCTTCGGGCGGGGGGAACAGTTGGCCAATCTGATGATCCCCCTTATCAACAAGACGCCGGGGGGCTGCTTCTTCCTCTGTACCAGCCATCAGGTGATGCGGCAGGTGGCCGAGGTGCTGCGCCGGGAAATCGGCCGCACCGTGCTCTTGCAGGGGGAGGACAACAAGCAGCGGCTGCTCAAGGAGTTTGTTGAGAACGGGCGCGCCGTGCTGGTGGCGACCAGCAGTTTCTGGGAGGGGATCGACGTGCGAGGGGCGGCATTGTCCTGTGTTATCATCGACAAGCTGCCGTTTGCGAGCCCGGACGATCCGCTGCTCAAGGCGCGGGTGGATGATTGCAAGCTCAAGGGGGGAGATCCCTTCGCCGAGCTGCAGCTACCCAAGGCGGTGATTGCCCTCAAACAGGGGGTGGGGCGACTTATTCGTGATCGCAGTGATCACGGCGTGCTGGTCATCTGTGATCCACGGATGGTCAACAAGCCCTATGGCGCCACCTTCATCAAGAGTCTGCCCGCCATCCCTCGTACCCGGGAGTTAGGGTCACTGGGGCGTTTCTTTGACCGCGGCGAGTAACTCGGCAGGCTATTTACCAGAACGTGGGAGCTGGCTACCCTGGGGCGTTGTGTCGAGCGGGATGCTCTGGCCTGGGCCGCGTACCCGGCGCGCCTTGCATTGGACCTGAGATGCTGGCGAGTGGATAGCGATTGACGGATTTGCCATGTTAAGAAAACGGGTGAGCACTGCTCGCTTGCACGTTATGTAATTGACTGATTTTATAGAGATTGTAACCCATGACCGAGTTGAAGATCCTGGCCGTTGATACCGCCACCGAAGCCTGCTCCGCCGCCCTGCTGGTGGGCGACAAGCTGTTCTCCCGTTGGGAAGAGGCGCCGCGGGATCACACCCAAAAAATCCTGCCCATGGTTCAGTCTGTGTTAGACGAGGCCGGTCTATCGTTGGCTGAGCTCGACGCCATCGCCTTCGGGCGTGGGCCGGGCTCCTTTACCGGCGTGCGCATCGGGATCAGCGTGGCCCAGGGGCTCGCCTTTGGTGCCGGCGTGCCGCTCATCGGCATCTCGACCCTGGCTGCCATGGCCCAGGGGGCTCATCGTCTGGAGGGGGCAACGCGGGTGCTGACCGCCATCGATGCGCGAATGAACGAGGTCTATTTTGGCCACTACGAGCTGCTTGACGGCCGCATGCAGCTGGTGGGAGAGGAAGTGGTGAGCGATCCCGCCGCGCTGATTGACGCGCGCGGCAAGCTGGCGGGCAGCCTGAGCTGCGTCGGGACCGGCTTTGAAACCTATGGCGAGACGCTCAATGCGCTGGCCGACGAGCTGGCGGTGAGCCAGGTGCGTTTCCCGGCGGCGGTCGACATGCTGCCCCTGGCACGCAGCGCCTGGCTGGCGGGGGAGGCGGTGGCTGTTGAGCAGGCAACCCCCGTCTATTTGCGCGACAAGGTGACCTGGAAAAAACTGCCGGGTCGCGAGTGACATCCAACGGCGAGCCGTGACTCGACGCCAGTGAGTGAAGGCAGACGGTGCGGAGAAGGAGAGGCAAATGATGAAACGCGTGATCATGCTGGGCCTGACGGGGCTGCTGCTCGGCGGCTGCAGCACTGTGCCCAAGGAGCTGGCCTATGAGCCGGAAAGCCAGCTGGTGGCCTATCAACCTGCCCTGCAGGGGATGGAGGGCAGGCCTGCGCGCTGGAGCGGCGTCATCTCGGCGGTGCACAACGAGCAGGATCAGAGCGTCATTGAAGTGGTCTACCTGCCGCTCAAAGCCAACGGCGTACCGACCCAGACGGAGCAGAGCCCGGGGCGTTTTCTGGCCGTCATGAAGGGGTTTGTGGATCCGACGCTCTATGCCAAGGGGCGCAGCCTGACGGTGCTCGGTACCCTGGACAAGCCGGTGGACAGCCAGATAGGCGATCACAAATATCGCTTCTCCGTGCTCAAGGTCACCGCCAGCAAGCTGTGGCCGCCGGTGAAGGAGGTGGAGATCCGCTACATGGACCCCTACTTCTACGACCCCTTCTATGATCCCTTCTGGCCAAGACGCCACTACTCCCGCTGGTGATGATGGAAGAGCGCTTCCTCACCCTGGCCGATGGCCGGCGCATTGCCCTGCTGGATAACGGCCGGCAGGGTAAGCCCCTGGTCATTGCCCTGCACGGCTGGCTCGACAACGGCGCCAGCTTCCTGCCCCTTGCCCCCCATCTCGATGAGTGCCACCTCGTCTGCGTCGATCTGCCGGGGCACGGTCATTCGGATCACAAGGCGACCCCCTATGTCTTCGTCGACTGGCTCGACGATCTGCACCAGATTGCCCAGGCTGCGGGCTGGCAGCGTTTCATCCTGCTCGGCCACTCCCTCGGGGCCCTGATCGCCAGCGCCTATGCTGGGGTCTTCCCCGAGCAGATAGTGCGGCTCATCCTGCTGGAGGGGCTGGGGCCACTGAGCCAACCCGATGAGGAGGTGCCTGCCCAGTTGCGGCGGGCCATTCTCAATCGCAGCCGTACTCGCGAGCGAGCGTCCGGTGGGTTTGCCTCCCTCGACGAGGCGGTGGCAGCCCGCTGCAAGGTGGCGGAGATCTCCCCGGCGGCGGCGCGCCTCATCTGCGAGCGCCAGCTGGAGGTGCGGGAAGGGCGCTGGCACTGGCGCAGCGATCCACGTCTGCGGGATCTCTCGCCCATGCGCATGAGCGAAGGCCAGGCCCAGGCGCTGATCCGGGCCATCGCCTGCCCTGTGCTCTTCATCCGTGGCGAGCAGGGGTTCCAGGGTCTGCTGGCGCAGTGGCAGCAGCGGGGACCACTCTTTGGCCAGATTGAAATGGTACAGGTGGCGGGAAATCATCACTTCCATATGGAAAATTCGGCCAAAACCGCCGTTTATATCGAAAACTTCTGTCAGATCCGGTAGGATCGCCGGCTTTCAATCATGTCAGGTTTGCTTTCTCCCTCACACTTCTCGTTGTTAATTTGCTGTTAATCGATGTTGCCTTGTGTAACTATGTGCGGCATTAGAGCTGTAGCTTAAAACAACTGATTGAAATGGATGTGACAGGGACGGAGGCAACACAGTGAGCGCACAGGTGCTAGTTATGCAGGAGAAGTTCGTGGAAAGAGTCTGGCTGAAGCGTTATCCAGAAGGGGTGCCCGCCGAGATCAATCCAGACCAATACGGCTCCCTGGTCGAGATGTTTGAAGAGTCGGTGACCCAGTTCGCCGACCAGCCCGCTTTCGTCAACATGGGGCAGACCATTACCTATCGCCGGCTGGAAGAGCAGTCCCGTGCCTTTGCCGCCTACCTGCAAAACGAGCTCAAGCTCGGCAAGGGCGACAGGGTGGCGGTGATGATGCCGAACCTGCTGCAATACCCCATCGCCGTGTTTGGCATACTGCGGGCCGGCATGACGGTGGTCAACGTCAACCCCCTCTACACCCCGCGCGAGCTGGAGCACCAGCTCAAGGACTCCGGCGCCAAGGCCATCGTCATCGTCTCCAACTTCGCCCATACCCTGGAGAAGGTGGTCTACGACACCCCGGTCAAGCACGTGATCTTGACTCGCATGGGGGACAACCTCGGCCTGGCCAAGGGCACCCTCGTCAACTTCGTAGTCAAGTACGTCAAGAAGCTGGTGCCCAAATACAACCTCCCGCACGCCAGCACTATGCGCCAGGCCCTGGCCAAGGGGCGCTACCTGCAGTACATCAAGCCGGAGATCAGCAACCAGGACATCGCCTTCCTGCAATATACAGGCGGCACCACGGGTCTCTCCAAGGGGGCCATGCTGACGCACCGCAACATGATTGCGAACGTGGAGCAGTGCCTCGGTGTCTATGGTCCCGTGCTGGAGCGGGGCAAGGAGTTCGTGGTCACGGCGCTACCGCTCTACCACGTCTTCGCCCTGACGGTGAACTGCCTGCTGTTCATGCGCCTGGGTGGCTACAACCTGCTCATCAGCAACCCCCGCGACATCCCGGGCTTTGTCAAAGAGATCAAGAAGTACCCCTTCACCTGCATCACAGGGGTCAACACCCTGTTCAACGCCCTGGTCAACAATGGCGAGTTCCAGGGCATGGACTTTTCCAAGCTCAAGCTCACCATAGGGGGCGGCATGGCGGTGCAGCGAGCGGTGGCCGAGCAGTGGAAGACGCTGACCCGGACCCCGCTGCTGGAAGGCTATGGCCTGACCGAGTGTTCACCCCTGGTGAGCGTCTGCCCCTACGATCTGGTGGATTACAACGGCTCCATCGGCCTGCCGGTCTGCTCCACCGAGATCCGGCTGGTGGATGACAAGGGGTTGGTTATCACCGAGCTGGGCGCCCCCGGCGAGATGCAGGTGCGTGGCCCCCAGGTGATGACGGGCTACTGGCAACGTCCCGAGGCGACCGCCGAGGTGATGCAGGATGGCTGGCTCTGTACCGGTGACATCGCGGTGTGCGACCAGCAGGGCTTCTTCAAGATCGTCGATCGCAAGAAGGACATGATCCTGGTCTCCGGCTTCAACGTCTACCCGAACGAGATTGAAGACGTGGTGGCGCTCCATCCCAAGGTGCTGGAAGTGGCTGCCGTCGGCGTGCCTAACCCGGTTTCCGGCGAGCTGGTGAAAATCTTCGTGGTCAAGAAAGATGCAAAGCTGACAGAGGACGAGATAATTGCCCACTGCCGCAAACATCTGACTGCCTATAAGGTGCCGAAACTGGTAGAATTTCGCGACGAACTTCCCAAGACCAATGTGGGCAAGATCCTGCGGCGCGTGCTGCGCGACGAGGAGATTGCCAAGCAGTAACCGGCATGCACTGCTCTGCAGTCAAGCGCTGTCGTTATGCAAAACCGTGGGTCATGCCACGGTTTTTTCTTTCTGGGTCCCGACCAACGTGCAGGCAAAGATGCAATATCAACTCATTTCACAGCAAGCCGAACTGGAGCAGTATCTCGCTTCCCTGGCCGACGTTCCCCTGGCCATAGATACCGAATTCGTTCGCACCCGTACCTACTATCCCCAGCTCGGTCTGTTCCAGATCTATGACGGCGAACGCCTCGCTCTGCTGGATCCGCTGACTCTGGATCTCTCCGGCCTGTGGCAGCGGCTCGGCCGGGCAGGGCAGATCGCCATACTGCACGCCTCCGGTGAAGATCTGGAGCTCATCCAGCATCAGGCGGGCCACCTGCCCAACCAGATGCACGACACCCAGCTCGCGACGGCATTTCTGGGGTACGGCGTCTCGGTGGGCTTCGGCGCCTTGGTGAAAGAGTTCCTCGGGGTGGAACTGGAAAAGGATCAGGCCCGCACCGACTGGCTGGCCCGCCCCCTGACCGCGCGCCAGCTCGAATACGCGGCGGCGGATGTCTTCTACCTGATGCCCCTCTACGAGAAGGTGATGGCCAGGCTGCATGAAAGCGGCAAGTTTGCCTGGTTCGAGCAGGAGTGCCAGAACCACTCCGCCCGCAAGACCCAGGGCAGCGATCCCCGTCAGGCCTACCTCGAGATCATCAACGCCTGGCAACTGGGTCGGCGTGAGCTGGCCATCCTGCGCGAGCTCGCCGCCTGGCGTCAGCAAGAGGCGGTACGCCGGGATCTGGCCCTCAACTTCGTGGTCAAGGAGCTGCACCTATTCAAGGTGGCGGAGCGCCGACCCACTTCATTGCGGGATCTCAACGAGCTGGGGCTGGCCCCCATCGAGATCAAGATCCACGGCAAGCGGATGCTGGACATCGTCGTCTCCGCCCAGCAGAGCGATCCGGACAGCTGGCCAGAGCCCATTCGCCGGCTGGTGGACTTCCCCCAGTACAAGGCCGAGCTCAAGCGCATTAAGGCCATGGTGGAAGAGAAGGCCAAGGCCAGCAACATTCCGCCGGAGCTGGTTGCCAGCAAGAAGATCATCCACCAGTACTTCACCTGGAGCTGGCGCATGAGCGCCGAGGAGCGGGCCAGGGCGGATAAACCCATGCTGCTGCAAGGGTGGCGTCATGAGCTGGTGGGCCACCTGCTGGCACAGTAGCGGCCTCTGGTGCCCCTATGACGAAAGCCCTGGCTGCGTGTGCGGCCAGGGCTTTTGCTTTTTTGGATGGCGTGAGCCGGGGTTATCCGTGGGTCAGCAGGTTGCCTTGCTGCTGCAGCTCGTCGAGATGCAGGCCTGTGGTGCCCTGCAGCAGAACCAGATCCTGGAAGCCGGCATCCCCCGTTGCACCATCCCTATCCACGCTAAGGATGGTGCTGCCATTTTCTTCCCGCACCGCCAGATAGTCCGACAGGTCGCCGCCCGTCGTATCCTGGAACAGATCTCGCAGATCCAATACGTCTCCCCCCTGTATCAGGTTGGCACCATTGAAGTCGGTTATGGTGTCCACCCCCCCTTCGCGGCCGAAGACGAAGGTATCGCTTCCTTCCCCGCCGACTAAAACATCATGGCCAACCAGCCCGTTCAGGGTGTCGTTGCCATCGCTGCCCACCAGGCCGTCATCGCTCTCTGTCCCCGTCAGTATTTGATCAGCCAGTATCGCGTGGTAGCTGATCGTGGTGCTCGCATCCTCTCCTTGTGTCATCTGGAAACCGGCTGTCGTATAGGTGCCCTGCAACTGGATTTCGCTACGGTGGGTACCATCGTCGATGGTCAGCACACCGCCGCTCGCGGTGGCGTTGCTGACATAGCTGATGGTTGCGTTGCCAACGTCGGCCAGCTCGAACTTATCTCCTGCGTTGAAGCCAGAGACAGTGCCGGTGAAGTCGGCGGCATGTGCCAGCCTTAGGATCCCATCCCCCTCGAGGGCAAAAGCGGTGTCCATGTTCGACGCAGCAGCGTAAGCCAGCGTAGCCATGCCGCTGATCAAGGCGCTGCCGGTACCGCTGACAGCCGCGTTCAAGGTCACATTGCCGCCATTGGCCCACAGCAGGCCGCTGTTGTCGAGCCCACTGTCGATGATCAGACCACCGGCCCCGATCGCTGCCAGCATGCCGGAGTTGATGATGACCTCATCGCCTGTGTCGATCACCAGGGCATGACTGCCATCGGCGATGATGCTGCCTGCGTTGTTCAATATCAGCTGCCCGGCGCCGAGTTGGCCTGCACCGCGGATGCTGTTGTCGATGTTGAACAGCACTGTATCGGCGCTGCCACCGAACAGAGCATTGTGGTCGCTGTCGGAGAGCACCAACTGCCCGCCGCCACTCAGGCTGGCTCCGCGGAACAGGATCTCCAGGCTGGCGCCGCTGTCGTGGCCACCAAGGGCAATCATCCCTTCGTTGATGAGACTGCCACCAAACGGCATGATGGCCCCGTCATCTATGGTGAGGGTACCGCCGTTGCGGGTCACCGGATCGACGTTGAACTCGAAGTTCGCCTCGCCGAGCAACGCCCCATCGACCCCCTTGATCGTGATGCTCTGGCCCTCGCCAATGCTGATCACCGCATTGCCATCGGCGTCATTGCCTATTTGCACGTTTGCCATGCTGGTGACGCCGGCAAAGCCGATCAGATCCAGCCTGTCGGTGGTCACGTCGAAGTTGTAGACGACGTTGTTGCCGATGGGTTGGGCGAACACGAACTGATCCGCACCGGATGAGCCGGTCAGGTTGTCGTCTTGCGACAGGGCGAAGATGGGGGAGCCTGGGGCATAGGCCTCGACGTTGTCGGCGATATAGGCGCTGCCCATGCTGCCGTCGACGTTGGTCCAGCTCATGTTGACAGCCAGGACTGCGGCCCCGACAAAGTCAGCCGGGGTGGTGACAGTGAGGCCGCTCGGATCCTCGGTCATTAGGCTCCAGGTGCCGTCGCCATTGTCGTTGCCGCCGTTTATGGTCCAACCCGAGGGAACGCCGGATATCTTCATCGAGATCAGGCCAATAAGCCCCTCGGGGGCTTCCAGGGCCAGGTGGATCGGTTCACCGGCAATACCAGCGGGTGCAAGAGATGCAATCTGTGGTGTGCCGAAGGAAGTTGATGTGGCGACATTGCCATTGCTGTCGATCACATTGTTACCCGCATTCAGGTTTAGCCCTAGAGTGTTACCTCGGTCGCCATTGGCTGGCTGTCGACCATCGTAGGCAACAGTCACCGTCCAGGTCGAGCCGGAGCCTGAGACGCCCGTGATACTGGGGAAGGGCGAAACGCTGGTAGCACTGCCGAACAGGGTGAAGTCTTCGGCGCTGACCCCGTTGACCTGTTCGGAGAAGGTGACGGTGAAGGTCGCGGTGCCGGAGTTGCCGCTACGTGAACTGATGCCCGTGATGGAGAGTACGGTCGGAGCGACCTCGTCGAGGTTGTTGACCGCGAGGGTGACGGCCTGCTCGGTGGCCGGGTTGACGCCATCGCTGGCCAGGACGCTGAAGCTGTAGCTGGACTGGGTCTCGTGATCGGGGTTGCCGAGCAAGGTGACCGCACCGGTGATGGCGTTGATGGTGAACTTGTTGGCATCGGTACCGGCGAGGCTGAAAGTCACGCCTGCGCTGATGTCGGCACTGTCGTCGGCGGTGGCGGTGTAGACGACCTGACCGGCGCCGCTGTTTTCATTGATAGCGGCGGCAGTGCCACCGGAGGTGATGGTCGGTGCGATCTCGTCGAGGTTGTTGACCGCGATGGTGAAGGTCTGCGCCTGGCTGGAGCCATCGGCACTGGTGGCGGTGACCTCGATATTCACGCTGGCACCGAGGGCTTCACGGTCGATGGCGGTGGCGACGGTGACCACACCGGTGGCGGGATCGATGGCAAACAGGCCGCCGGGATTGCCGGACAGGCTGTAGGTGACGGCATTGGTGGTGGCGTCGGCGTCGCTGGCAAAGGCGGTGATGCCGACCAGGGAGCCGATGGCGATGTTCTCGTCGACGGCATTGGTGGCGGCGTTGGTGTCGGTCGGGGTAGTGACATCGAACTCGTCAACATCGTTGATGGCGATGGTGAAGGTCTGCGCCTGGCTGGAGCCATCGGCACTGGTGGCGGTGACCTCGATATTCACGCTGGCACCGAGGGCTTCACGGTCGATGGCGGTGGCGACGGTGACCACACCGGTGGCGGGATCGATGGCAAACAGGCCGCCGGGATTGCCGGACAGGCTGTAGGTGACGGCATTGGTGGTGGCGTCGGCGTCGCTGGCAAAGGCGGTGATGCCGACCAGGGAGCCGATGGCGATGTTCTCGTCGACGGCATTGGTGGCGGCGTTGGTGTCGGTCGGGGTAGTGACATCGAACTCGTCAACATCGTTGATGGCGATGGTGAAGGTCTGCTCGTCGAAGGCACTGCCATCGGAGACGCGCACCACCACTTCATAGGTGTTGTCGCCGTTGCTGTCGCTCGGGCTTTCCCGGTTGGGCGCGTTGACAAACGACAGGGCGCCGGTGTTGGGATTGATGGTGAAGAGTCCTGCATCGGCGCCACCGACTATGGTGTAGGTCAGCAGCGCACCGACGTCCAGGTCACTGGCCGTCACTGTGGTGACCACAGTGGTGTTTTCGTCGATGGCCAGAGCCGCCGAGCTGCCCCCCCCGTCGGAGGTGATGGTGGGGCCGTTGTTCTGCACACCGAGGAAGTCGGTGTTGCTCAGGTCCTTGAGACCGTCGAGTTTGATCACCAGATCGGCCTGGCCGTCGCCGTTGGTATCGGCCTTGATGTAGGTGGCATTCTGCCCGGCGTTCTGCTCGTACCAGACACCGTTGATCAGGGAAATGGTGCCTCCCCACTTGAGGTCGGTGGAACCCAGCAACGGACGCAGGTCGACCTTGTCGTTGTCCGGGTTGGCGTCACGCACACCGGAAAAGTCACGGATAGTATCCATCCCGCCACTATTGGATTCCATCGCGCTCTGGTAGACGAAGAGGTCATTGCCGCTACCGCCGCTCAGCAAATCGGCGCCATTGCCGCCCTGGATGGTATCGTCACCACCTTCACCGTAGACGGTGTCGTTGCCGTTGCCGGCATAGATAGAGTCGTTGCCGCCACTTGCATGACCATCGCCGTTGTCGCCATAGATGGTCTCCGAGCCATTGCCGCCGTAGATGGTGTCGCTGCCGGCGATGGCTCGGCTCTGCTGCCGGTAGTCATCCCAGCCGTCGCCGTAGATGACGTCGTTACCGTTCTCGCTGTTGACGAGCGATGTCCCGATGACGTCGTTGCCGGATCCACCATAGACGAGGTCCTGGCCGTTGCCGCCGGAGAGGATATCGTCCCCGAGCCCGCCGTAGAGGGTATCCTCGCCGTTGCCGCCCAGCAGGGTGTCGCTCCCGCTGCCGCCGTCGAGCATGTCACTGCCATTGCCTCCATCTATGAGGTCGGCTCCTGTGCCGCCAATGAGCGAGTCGTTTTTATTGGTGCCGCTGATGTCAGCCATGGGTCTGCTCCTTCAGAAAGCGGGAAGATGATTCGGTATGGAGACAAGATCGCCGTCCTGGCCATCTGCTCTTGTACCGCGTAACACTTCATCTGGTGCAACAGTCGGGGATCTCTTTCACCAGCAGTTGCAGGTCTTTGATTTTGATGGCCATACCGGTGAGAGGGCCGTCCTGGTCTCGCCGCACTATCTGCCCGCAACACCGGATCTTCATGGCACCGTGCGTCACCCCGGGATCGAGATCGAAGCAGACATTACTCACTTGGTTCTCAGGCGTGGCAGCCTCCTCGAATTGCAGGTAGCAGCCCCCGATGCTGATGTCCCGGGTGAACCCTGTCTGGCCCGAGAGCCGGACAGGTATCACCGTCCTGATGCGATCATGCTGGCGAGCATGGATATGTGTGGGTGTTGTCATGCCGATTAGCCTAGGCCAGAAGGGGAAGATGAAAAATGGAAGAATCAGGCCGATTTATGTGGGACAAAGTGACGGTCGACCCAGGACAAAACCAGGATATTTCGACTAATTTGAGAGGGGACCATTGTCAGGCAGGATGCCTGTCACGTTGTCGTAGGCGTTGGGGAGCGGGGTATGGATACCAGAATCAATGTCATCGTGATCTGCGACTTGCCGATAGTCGCATGGGGTTTGCGCGGGGCCATTAATGCACAGCCCAACGAGATGAACGTCATCGCCTGCGTGGCCGATCCCGTCGATGCCGTGCAGTGGATGGTGCCAGGCAAGACGTGTGTCGTCCTGTTTGATCTGGATGGTCGAAATGGCATCGACCAAATACCTTCCCTGCTGTGCGATACCCACGTTCGCGTGCTGGTGATCGCCACAGCGGAGGGCACTGAACTGCAGGAGAGAGCGGTATTGGCCGGGGCCTGCGGCGCCATCAGCAAGCGGGAACCGGTGGAGGTGCTGTATAAGGCCATCCGCAAGGTGCACGGGGGCGAGTACTGGGTCGATCGCGCCGCCACCGAGCGGATCCTGATGGCCATCGCGAGGGAGAAGGGGGCTCACCATGCCGAGCAGGCGAAGATAGCGCGGCTGACCCGGAAGGAGAGACTGACCATCGCGGTCATTACCCTGGGCGTTGATGCCAATACCCTCGAGATCGCGCGGCGCCTCAACATCAGTGAGCACACCCTGCGCAATCACCTGACATCCATTTATGCCAAGTTGGGCATTCGCAATCGAATGGGCCTCTATGCCTATGCACAGAAGCATGCGCTGACAGAGCAAGGCTCCCAGACCTGAAACGCTTGTCGGCCTCCCAAGGCAGCGATGCTCTGCCGCAGGCCACCGGGGCCCGCGTGATGAAGGGGCCGGGTGCCCTTGTCGAGTTGAGAGTCAGCTATGGCCTTGGCAAGAGGAGGAGGACATGGATGGCTGTGGGCAGGGGAAGGGCCATCAGAGTTCGTGGGCGTGGAATCCCTTGCGATAACGGGTTTCGCAGCGCGGGCAGCGTTGCAGGCTGGGATCCTGATCCAACTGCTCGATGGCGAGCGGCTCCTCGCAATCGGAGCAGAGGCCATAGAGACCCAGTTCCATCTGGCAGAGCGCCGCGTCGAGGCGTTTCAGCCGTGCCACGCTCGACTCCACCTTGGGCAAGTCGAGGCGACTGGTCAGGTCCACCAGCTGATCCCGCTCGCAGGATGCCACCTTCTGTGCCCAGTCGTCACGTCGACAGGCCTTGAGCTGAGTAATCAGCGCTTCTCTTGTTTGTGCCCAATCGGTCAGCAGGCGCTCACGCCATTCGGCCAACCGGGCTTGCGTCACTTCACACACAACAGCCCCCAAAGACGAGTGATAAAACTCGGCCAGTATAGGGAAAGCCGCGGTTTATCAAGATGACATGAGTCAAGTTAACCGCGCTTTGACGCGTTTTTCCGGCAGGTGTCGTGGCTTGCCGGTGATCACGTAGAGCACCCCCACCACCAGGCAGACGATACCGAGCAGGGTGCTCATGGTAGGCATGATCCCGCGCAGCATGAAGGCGTAGAGCAGCCCCGCCAGGGTTTCAAACACGATGAGCGGTCCCACCAGCACGGTCGGCAGACGCTGGCTCGCCTCGTTCCAGCACAGGGTGCCGAGCCAGGAGCAAAAGAGCCCTACCGCCCCCATCAGCAGCACGAAGCGCAGGGGCGTCGGCCCGAAGGGCAGGGGAAAGTCCGGTGCGCTCAGGGCGAGATGACCGAGACTGCCGAGGTAGGCAATGAGCGCCACCGGCAGGGTCACCAGTCCCTGAGCCGTGGCCCAGACGACCGGGCTGCGGCTCGGGTGCTCGCGTAGCCAGCGGGCGTTGCGCAGGGGATACCAGGTCCAGCACAGCACGGCGGCCACCGCCAGGGCGAGCCCGAACAGCTGCTCGGTGGGCGCCTCTGCCTGCCAGGTCAACTCGGCGTGGTTGACCAGATAGAGGCCGGCCCCCATCAGCAGCAGGGCCGGGTAGAGGCGGGCGCGGGAGAGGCGGCCGTCCCGTGCGCCATAGAGGCAGTTGGCGGCCAGGGCCGTCACCACTGGCAGGGTGCCGATGATCATGGCCGCCAGCGGCGAGCCGATGCGCAAGATGGCCCCCGACAGGCAAAAGTAGTAGATGAGGTTCCCCACCAGGGTGAGAGCGAGAGCCTCTCGCCAATCGCTGGCCGAGAGGGCCGCCAGGCGTTTGCGGGCCTGCCAGGCGAACGGCAGCACGATGAGGCCGAAGGCGAGGTAGCGGCCGCTGGCGAGCAGGGCGGGGGGATAGCCGTCAACCAGCAGGGGGGCGACGAAGATGAGCCCCCACATCAGGCCGGCCAGCAGGGCAAACAAGACTCCGAGCAACATTTTCTATTTCCGGTGGAGAAGAAGGAGGCCAGCCTAGCAGGCGGGGAAGGGCGGTGTATTGAACCAGATTGCGCTTTAGCGGCCGGCCTGCACCTGTTTCTGGTAGCGCACCGGGGTGGTGCCATAGCGGCGCAGGAAGGCGCGGTTGAGGTGTGACTGATCGGCCAGACCACAGGCGGCGGCCACCTCGGCGGCGGGCAGGCCGGCGGCCAGCCACCCCTTGGCGCGCTGCAGGCGTATGGCCATCAGCATCTGCTGGGGGGTGACATGAAAGCGGGTCTTGAAGCTGCGCTGGAAGTGGTAGGGGCTGAGGTTCACCGCCCCGGCCAGCTCGGTCAGGGTGATGGGGCGGGCGAAGTACGCCTGCATATAGTCGATGGCGCGGCCCAGAGGATGGGCTGCTTCGCGCGGGGCCGCCAGGGCCCGGGCGTGGGGGCGCAGAGTTTCGCACACGCTCAGCAGCAGGCCGTCGGCGGCGAGCTCGCTGTCACAGTGCCAGAGGGCGTCCAGGGTCGCTTGCAGGACGGGGGCGGCGTGCGGGTCGCTTCGCACTGCCTCGGCGAAATACCAGCCGCGCTCGCCGCTGATGGCCTCGAGCCGATCGGCGGGCAGGTAGAGCATGCGATAGCGCCACCCCTGCTCGCAGGCAGCCTCGCCCGTGTGCAGTTCATCGGGGTTCATCAGCACCAGGCTGCCGGGGCCCGCCAGGAGCTGGCTGCCACGATAGCGAAAACGCTCGGCGCCACACTCGATGACACCGAGGCCAAACCCCTCGTGGCTATGGGGATCGAAGGTGTGGTGCTGGATGTGGGCGCGGTAGAGCTCGGTCGCAGGCTGGCCAGGCAGGGCACGAAAATCGGCCCTGTCGTGCTGATGGGTAAATGTGACCGGTACTCCCTGCATCCTGACCTCCTGTCATTGAGCCTTCATCATAAGGTGCCGCGGGGCGGCGGCCAAGACTAGGCCCGTGCGGCGCACTCGCGCTCGAGAGCGATACGGATCTCGTCCGCGGTCTTGATGGTGCGGATGCGGCGAAACAGCTCATCGGCCTGGGGGTATTCCCGCACTATGTAGGAGAACCACTGCTTGATGCGGCTGGGGTAGTAGTCGGCCTTGTCGCTCGCCAGATCCTGCTCGGTATAGGTCACCATCAGCTGCAGCACCTCGGCCCAGCTCATGTGGGCACAGCCGGTTTTCATCACGTTGGCCAGGTTGGGCAGAGAGATGGCACCGCGGCCCACCATGAGAGCGTCGCAGCCGGAGACGCCGGCGCAGGCGAGGGCATCCTTGTGATCCCATATCTCGCCATTGGCGGTCACCGGAATGGGCAGGGCGCGGCGGATGAGATCCACGTATTCCCAGTGCGCCGGCGCCTTGTAGCCTTCCCGCTTGGTGCGGGCATGGACAGCGAGCTCGTTGGCGCCCCCCTGATAGACCGCCTGGGCGTTGTCCATGTAGAGCTCCTTGTCGTCGTACCCCAGACGGATCTTGGCGCTCACCGGCAGGTGGGCAGGGACGGCTTCGCGCACCGCCTTGACGATGCGGTAGACGGTCTCTGGCTCCTTGAGCAGTACGGCCCCCCCCTTGCTCTTGTTGACCGTGGGGGCGGGGCAGCCGAAGTTGAGATCGACCCCGGGGGAGCCGAGTTCGATGGCGCGCACCGCATTTTCCGCCAGCCATTCGGGGTGCTGGCCCAGCAGCTGCACCCGCACCGGGGTGCCGGCGCGGGTCTTGCCATCCTGCTTGAGTTCGGGGCAGAGGCGATAGAACACCTTGGCGGGCAGCAGCTGATCGACGACCCGAATGAATTCGCTGACACAGAGGTCGTAATCGTTGACGGAGGTGAGTACCTCCCGCATCAGGTGATCCAGCACCCCCTGCATGGGGGCCAAAATAACGCGCATAGCTGCTTCCGAAGACAAGGGGAGAAAAAAGAGCGCAGATTGTAGTGGCAATGGGCGGCGTTGTCAGCCGTCTGCCCACTCGATGAGCCTAATCGACTGCTGCTGCATGGGCCGGGCTGTCAGCTTCCGGGCCAACTCTGTTAGGCTAAAGGCAGAGATGCATTCAGAGGAGTACCCATGAAACGCTGGTGTCTGATGGCCCTGGGCTGGCTCGCCTTCGCCACCGGGATAGTCGGGATAGTGTTGCCCCTGTTGCCGACTACCCCCTTCATGTTGCTGGCGGCGGCCCTGTTTGCTCGCTCGTCCCCCCGTTTTCACCGCTGGCTGCTGACACACCCCTGGTTCGGGCCCCCCATCCATGACTGGCAGCTATATCGCGGCATTCGGCGCCATGCCAGACGCCGTGCCATCGTCTTCATCCTGCTCTCCTTCTCGGTGTCGCTGATGGTGGTGCCGTTGCCCTGGGTGAGGCTGCTGCTGGTTGTCATAATGGTGATCCTGCTCACCTGGTTAATGCGTCTGCCGGTGCTGGAGCCAGTTGCAATGGAGAAGTGAAATCCCTAAGCTATCGCGGCAATAATGCTATGGAGTCGGCCTGTCATTTTTTGCATGACGGGCCTTTTTATTGCCCGCTGGCGGGCAGCGCAAGAGACGCCACGCCTGGGCTCAAAAATAAGCGGTCAAATAATGAATCCGGATACCCTGAAGTTTATCGAAGCGAGCATCAAGACCATTCCCGACTATCCGAAGCCGGGCATACTGTTTCGCGACATCACCAGCCTGATCGAGAATGCCGAGGCCTTCAAGGCCACTATAGATCTGCTGGCCGAGCATTATCGTGATCAAGGGATCACCAAGATCGTCGGCACCGAGGCCCGCGGTTTCATCTTCGGCGCCCCGGTGGCCTACGCCATGGGGCTGGGCTTCGTGCCGGTGCGCAAGCCGGGCAAACTGCCCCGCGCCATCATCGAAGAGTCCTATGCCCTCGAGTACGGCACCGATACCCTGCAACTGCACACCGACGCCATCGTGCCCGGTGACAAGGTGCTGGTGGTGGACGATCTGCTGGCCACCGGCGGTACCGTCGATGCGACCGTGAAGCTCATTCGCCGCGCCGGCGGTGAAGTCGCCGATGCGGCCTTCATCATCTCCCTGCCGTCGCTGGGCGGTGATGCCCGCCTGACCGCCTCAGGCGTCAAGGTGGTCTCTCTGGTCGAGCTCGCAGGCGAGTAATCCCCCCTGGCAGGCGGGCCTCGTCAACCCGCCAATGCCCCGAACCGGTGCCTGAATGGGCACCGGTTTGAAAATCAAGCGATTCCTCCCACGGCGGCCGATAGCCCATACAGCCCGCCCTCCATTTGTGTTAGCATCCTGCCTCAATGCCTCGTTTTCCAGCATCGAGATCTATGAGCTATCAGGTTCTGGCGCGTAAATGGCGCCCCCATACATTTGAACAAGTGGTTGGCCAGCAGCATGTGCTGACCGCCTTGACCAATGCCCTTGATCAGGGACGGCTGCATCATGCCTACCTGCTGAGTGGCACCCGCGGGGTCGGCAAGACCACGATCGCCCGCATCCTGGCCAAGAGCCTCAACTGCGAGCAGGGGATCAGCAGCCATCCGTGCGGCGTATGCGACACCTGCCGCGAGATCGATCAGGGCAACTTCGTCGATCTGCTGGAGATCGATGCGGCGTCCCGCACCAAGGTGGAAGACACCCGGGAACTGCTCGACAACGTGCAGTACCGCCCGGCCCGTGGCCGCTTCAAGGTGTACCTCATCGATGAGGTGCACATGCTGTCGCGTCACAGCTTCAATGCGCTGCTCAAGACCCTCGAAGAGCCGCCCCCCTATGTGAAGTTCCTGCTGGCCACCACGGATCCGCAGAAGCTCCCCATCACCATCTTGTCCCGCTGCCTGCAGTTCCACTTGAAGAGCCTGGATCAGACCCAGATCGCCAGGCAGCTCGAATGGGTGTTGGATCAGGAAGGTCAGCCGTTCGAGCCCCGCGCCCTGCTGGCCCTGGCCAAGGCCGCCGATGGCAGCATGCGCGATGCCCTGAGCCTGACGGATCAGGCGCTGGCCCATGGCAATGGCAGCGTGCGTCTGGAAAGCGTGCTGACTATGCTGGGGACGCTGGATCATCACCACCTGCACCAGTTGCTGGAGGCTGTCCTGCGCCAGGACGCTCCGGCCACCATGGCCAAGATCACCGAAATCGCCACCCTGGGGCCGGACTTCGATCAGCTCCACGCCGAACTGGAAGCCTTGCTCCATCGCGTCGCCATGGCCCAGTTGCTTCCTGCCAGCGTGCAGGAGCAGGGGGCGGATGCCGATGCCTTGCTGCAGCTGGCAGGGGCCATGAGCCCGGAAGAGGTGCAGCTCTGCTACCAGATAGTGCTGGGGGGGCGCAAGGACTTGCCCTGGGCGCCCGATGGCCGCACCGCGCTGGAGATGACCTGCCTGAGGATGCTGGCGTTCTCGCCGCGCCGCGAGGCGGTGCATCCCGCCAATCTGAGCGCCTTGCCCGTATCCATGGGCGCATTGCCCGGGGCGGGGAGGGAGGCAGTCTCGGCCCTGCCGGGAAAGCCGTCAGGGGCTGAGCCAGCCCCGCATCAGGCCGCGACGACGGCCGGCACGGCCGCGCCCGTAGCCCAGACGCCGACAGCGCCGCTCTTGGCTGTGCAGGAAGATGAGCCGGCTGCCGGCGACGATGAGGCCAGCGCAGCCCTCTTTGCCGAGCAGCAAGAGCTGCTGCAAGCCGCGCAGCAGATGGGGTTCGAGGCGCAGCCGATGCAGCCAGAGCACCAGACCGGTGGCGCCCCCCAGGTACAGGAAACGCAGCCCGTAGAACCCGAGCCGCCTGTCTCCTCCCATGAGGAGGCCCTGCCGACGGCGGCCCCTGCCATAGCCCCTGAACCCGAGGCTGCCCCCTCGGCGGCCTCCAGCATGCAGAGCCTGCTGGGCAAGCGCAATCTGCTGCGCAGCCGGCTGCGTGGTGAGCCAGGAGCCACCGCCGTTGCATCCGCACCTCCTCGCGTTGCGCCCACCCGGCCGGTGGCGGCCCCTGAGGCCAGCCCGATCACGCAGCCGGTTGTTGCACCCGCATCCCCTGCTTGGCAACCTGCCGCTGTGGCGCCGACCCAGAGTTCAGCAGTAGCGGGTTATGAGGATCTGCCGCCGCTCGATGCCTATGACGACAGTGGCAGCGATTACGAGGAGTACCTGAGTCAGGGCTTCGGCGACGGGCCGGTCAGTGCCCCTGCGGCGCAAGCGGCGGCGCCAAGGCCGAGAGTTGCGCAAAAGGCCAGTCCCGTCTCGGATGACTTGCCCCCCTGGGATCTGGACGGTACACCCGCGAGGTCTGCCGCTGTTCCCGTTGCCGTGGCGCCGGCAGCGCCAGTTGCGACGCCCCTTGCAGTGCCCGACAACGCGCAGCCAACGACGGCCCAGGTGATGGAGACCATCGACTGGGATGAGCTGGAGAGCGACGCCCAGCCGATGGAGGGGGAGGAGGTCAGTCGCCTGATCCCCTCTTCCCTGCTGGTCAATTGCGGTGACGCTTGGGCCGAGCTCATCGCCCGCACCGGGGTCGGTGGCCGGCTGCGCCAGCTTGCCATCAACTCGGTGATGACCCGACAAGGGGAGTTGGTGTCCCTGGTGCTCAAGCCGGAGCAGCGCCATCTGGTCAGCGACAGAGCCCTGGCCGATCTGGCGGGGATCATCGGCCCCGAGCTCGGAGAGTCGGTGCGTGTCGAGGTGACCCTGGGCACGGATCCGGTGCGGGAGACGCCGCTCGAGATCGAGCATCGCCTCTACCTGGGGGTGCGTGAGCAGGTGAGCCGGGATCTGGCGGACGATCCCAATGTGCAGTTCTTGCAACAGCGATTCGGCGCCGTGCTCCATCCCGAGAGCATCGAACCTCTGAGTCGCTGAGCGCTATGAGTTAAATCCCATGCCGGGACCCGAGTCCCGGTTGAAAAATCTTTTGGCTGCCCCCATATCCGGGGCAGAACAACCCCACAGCCCGGCGCTGGATGCCGGATTTCAAGACGAGAGACGACCTATGTTTGGTAAAGGTGGAATGGGTAACCTGATGAAACAGGCCCAACAGATGCAAGAGCGCATGCAGAAGATGCAAGAGCAGCTGGCTCAGATGGAAGTCGTCGGCGAAGCCGGCGCCGGCATGGTCAAGGTCACCATGGCCGGCAGCCACAGTGTGCGCCGTATCGAGATAGACCCGAGTCTGATGGAAGATGACAAGGAGATGCTGGAAGATCTGGTCGCCGCCGCCGTCAACGACGCCGTGCGCCGGGTGGAAGAGCAGAACAAGAGCAAGATGGGCGAGCTGACCGGTGGCATGCAACTGCCCCCTGGCTTCAAGATGCCGTTCTAAGGGTTAAAGCTTTTCAAATCAAGAAGCCATGACCCATGGCGATGGCGCAGCCGATACGGTTTTCTCCGTGTCAGCTGCGCTTTGTTTTTTCTGGCCTGCCTGCCCGGCATTTGCTTGGCATGGTGACGCAGTCACCGACTCAGCCTCTGGCCAAGGCATGCAGCCTTCCCAAGCGCCCTTCTTCGCATCTTTTCTTGTCTTGCCCTGACCCGTGCGATGCCGCCCCGCTATCCGGCATCCTGCATGATCACACTTGCTGGCGTGGAGGATCCCCTGACTCGCCTGTCGAGGGGAGTAACCTGGAAACTCGCCTCGGGTGTATCAGAGGAGGTTGCCAACATAAGCCGCCGGTAAGCTCACGGGCGCCTTGATCCGACACAGGCACGAGCACCGGGAGCGGCGTCCCACTTCTGCGGGCCAGATCTGTCTCACGCATGGCATTGGCCGGGGAGGCATGGGGATTGAGGGGGCTGGGGGAAATGGCGGGAGACAAAAGGCCCCGGTTTCCCGGGGCAGGCATGTGCTACTTGCTGCTCTGGATGGTGGTGTAGCTGTTGATCAGATTGCGATAGTCGGGGATGTGGTTGGCGAACAAGGTGCCCAGGCCTTCCACATCGTTGCGCCAGTCGCGGTGCAGTTCACAGGCGGCACCAAACCAGGTCATCAGCTGTGCCCCGGCGGCGGACATCCGATCCCAGGCCGAGTGACGGGTGATTTCATTGAAGGTTCCCGAGGCATCGGTGATGACAAACACCTGGTAGCCTTCCTCGAGTGCGGACAGGGTCGGGAAGGCCACACACACCTCGGTGACGATGCCGGCGATGATCAGCTGCTTTTTGCCGGTGGCCTTGACCGCCTTGACGAACTCCTCGTTATCCCAGGCATTGATCTGCCCTGGGCGGGCAATGTAGGGGGCATCCGGGAAGGTCTCCTTGAGCTCTGTCATCAGTGGGCCGTTGGGCCCGTTTTCGAAACTGGTGGTCAGTATGGTCGGCAGCTCGAAGTACTTGGCCAGTGCGGCCAGCGCCAGGACGTTGTTGCGAAACTTGTCCGGCTCGATGTCACGCACCAGGGAAGAGAGGCCGGCCTGATGATCCACCAGCAGCACGGCAGCATTGTGTTTGTCGAGTTTGACGTAGGGCTTGTTCATGACTTTTCTCCAGGTTTGTTGGCAAAGAGATTAACGCTGGGGGCCAGCATTTCGTTGTTTTGCAGCGCCATGCGCCGCGGTCGATCAATGGCTGTTGGTCGATGATTGTCAGCGTATAAGCGTGGTGCCTGCTTGCTGAGGATGCTTTCCCGATGTTGGTTGTTCAGCGTCCGATCTGGCCAAAGCGGCCACTGTTGTAATCATTGATGGCCTGCACGATCTCTTCCTGGGTGTTCATCACGAAGGGGCCGTGACCGACGATGGGTTCATCGAGGGGGGCGCCATTGAGCAGCAGCAACGTCGTCTCCTCCTCGACATCCATCACCAGTTTGCTGCCGCGGCGATCCATGACTGCCAGCTCGGCGGCGCTGACCGCGTGGCGGTTGCCGAGGCGAATGGTGCCTTTGAGCACAAACAGGGCGGTGGTGTGTCCCTCTGGTAACTCGAGCGTCACCTGGTGATGGGCCCTCAGACGCATGTCCCAGACGTTCATCGGGGTGAAGGTACGGGCAGGGCCGGAGGTGTCGTCCACGCGACCGGCGATGATGCGCGCTTCACCTGCGCCATCTGGCAGTGCCACCCGAGGGATCTCTCCTGCGGTGATGCCCTGGTAGCCAGGGGCCGTCATCTTGTCTTTGGCGGGCAAGTTCACCCACAGCTGCACCATCTCGAAGGGGCCGCCTGCCTTGGCGAATGCCGGGCTGTGGTACTCCTCGTGGATCAGGCCAGATGCGGCCGTCATCCACTGTACGTCACCCGGACCTATGGTGCCGCCGCCCCCCGAGGAGTCTCTGTGGGAGACCCCCCCCCTCGTAGACGATGGTCACGGTTTCGAACCCGCGGTGAGGGTGCTGGCCGACGCCGAGTTGATGGGAGGTGGCCGGGAAATTGGCCGGGCCCGCGTAGTCCATCAGCAGGAAGGGGGACATCTCCTCGGCGATGTCGTTATAGGAGAAGATGCTCCTGACCGGAAAGCCGTCACCCACCCAGTGTTGTCCGTTGCTGCGCTTGATAAATGCCAGTTCTTTCATCTCGGTGTCTCCGTTGAATCAATGGACACAGTGTAGAAAGTCGCCATTTACCGGACTAGATGGTTAAATAAGAAAACACTTTCTATTAAGTTGGAAGATGGACTTCAATCAGGTCGTCGTATTCGTCAAGGTCGTGCAAGCCGGCAGCTTCAGCGCTGCGGCGCGTCTGCTGGGGTTGCCAACCTCCACCGTCAGCCATCGGGTGGCCATGCTGGAGAAGCGTCTGGGCGTCACCCTCTTGCAGCGGACCACCCGCCGGTTGCATCTGACCGATGCTGGACAGATCTATTTTGACCACGCCTCGGCCGGCTTGGTGCATGTGCTTGACGCCGAGGCGGCGGTGACCGAGGCGCGGGAAGAGCCCTGTGGTCTGCTGCGTATCACGGCGCCCGTTGATATCGGCAACCAGATCCTGTCGTCGATCCTGGGAGAGATGCGTAGCCAGTGGCCAAAGGTCGATGTGGAGTTGGTGTTGATGAACCGCTATGTGGATTTAGTCGCAGAAGGCGTCGATGTCGCCATCCGTACCGGTCCTCTCAAGGATTCGACGCTGATAGCCAAGCAGGTGGGCGTTGCACGCTGGGCCCTGTTTGCGAGTCCGGATTACCTCGCCAGTGCGACGGCGATCGATGCACCGCAGGCGCTACGACATCATGCCTGCCTGCAGTTCACCCCATTGGGCAAGGAGGCCTGGGTACTCCACGACGGAGCCGCCAACAGCGTGACCGTCTCTCTGGCCCGGCAGACGCTGATCAACGACGTCGGCCTGATCATGACCATGGTCTCGGCCGGAGGGGGGGTGGCATTGTTGCCGTCATACCTGTGTCGTCAGGCCTGCGATGAGGGAAGATTGGTGCCTGTCCTCCCCGAGTGGCATGGCAAGGCGGATCCCATCCATATCGTCTACCCCAGGCAGCGCTTCATGCCTCCCAGGCTGCGCGCCTTCGTGGATCTCGCCACGCTGGCGCTGCGACAATGGCTCGAATGACAGCTCGCCGATGTGGTGGCTGTCAGCCCGCACAAAGAAACAAAGCGCCTGATGGCGCTTTGTTTCTTTGATATCACCTTAGGCTAGTTGAGCCAGCCCATCGTCAGGGCCAGCCGTCCACACAGGGCGGCCAGCAGGATACCGAGCAGGGTGCGCAGCAGCCAGATCACCACCAGTTGCCCCAGGTTGACCGGGATCTTGGTAGCCAGGATGCAGGGGATGGAGGCGGAGAAGAAGAGCACCGAGCTCACCGAGACCACAGCGGTCACATAGCGCACCAGCAGATCCGCATCCTTGAGCAGAATGGCGGGCAGGAACATCTCCGCCAAGCCGGCCGAGAGCGCTCTTGCAGTTTCCAGCGGTTCCCCCAGATCCAGCAGCCAGGTGAGGGGCCACAGCAGCCAGCCCAACAGATCAAACAGCGGCGTGTGCTGGGCCAGCAGCAGTCCCAGTAGGCCGACGGACAAGATGGTGGGCACCACGGCGGCAGCCATATAAAGGCCATCTTTGAGGTTGTCCTGCAACTGACGCAGCACGGGATCTGCCTGGCTGGACTGGGTGAGCCCGGAGGCGAGCGCCGCTTGCCAGCGGCTCATGCCTGCCGGCAGCGGTTCGTCGGTCTCGCTCTGGTGCGCCATGGCGCTGATGGGCGGGACGCGCGCCAGGATGGCGGTGATGACGAAGGTGATCACCAGGGTGGACCAGAAGTAGAAGTTCCAGTGCCCCATTAGGTTGAGGGTCTTGGCCACGATGATCATGAAGGCGGCGGAGACGGTGGAGAAGCCGGTAGCGATGATGACGGCTTCCCGTACCGTGTACTTGCCCGCGAGGAAGACCCGGTTGGTGATGAGCAGGCCCACCGAGTAGCTGCCGACGAAAGAGGCGACTGCATCGATGGCGGAGTGGCCAGGGGTGCGCCAGAGGGGGCGCATCACCGGCTGCATCAGTACGCCGATAAGCTCCAGCAGGCCGAAGCCGAGCAGGAAGGTAAGGGCCATGGCGCCGATGGGCACGATGAGCCCCACCGACATGGCCAGCTTGTCAAAGAGGAAAGGCAGGCGATCCGGCGTCATCAGCCAGGCGGGGCCCCAGCCTGCCACATACATGATGGCCAGCCCCAGCCCGAGCAGCTTGAACAGGCTCAGCACCCTGTCGATGGGGCGGGCGCGCCAGCGGCCATCCAGCAACGGGCTGATGGCGCCATAGGCGATCAGCAACAGGATGAGCCCCAAGGCGAGCGGGCGCTGCGCCATCAGGAAGCCCGCCAGGTGATCCACCAGTATGGTGCTGCGGCCCGCGAGCTCGAAGGGCACGAAAAAGATGGCGATGCCGAGCAGGCTGGTCAGCAGCAGTTTGATGCCAGCCCCCGAACGGGCAGGGGCGGTGAGTGCGTGTTCAGGTTCCATTTCCTCTCCTTGTGATCCACATGATTCAACTCCGTTGATGACAGGTATTTGTATATACAATATCTGCCGAAATCGAAAATGGAAACAATAAAGACACTAAAATGCAACATTCGTGATGGGTGAATTCGTATGAAACCTTCGGTAGGAACATACCGCGGGGAGCGGGTCGGGTAGCGGTCAGGTCGTGCCGACCTTGCCTGTCAAGGCGCGAGCCAGGGCAAGGTCGGCAGATACGCAGGAGGGATGCGGTTAAAGATGTTCCATAACGACCAAAAAAACAGGGAACCTGATCCTGGATTTAAACATCTCTACAATCTTCCTCAAGGTGAATTTTTTATAACTATTTATGAGTTGGTCATAAAGCCTTTGTTCATTTGACTACTTTTCGAGTATCTCATTGCGGAGTAAGATGCCACTTCAATAAAAATAAGAATTAGGAGTTCGGGTGTGAAGGCATTAGAGAAAGAAAGGATATCGCCCTATATCAGCCAGTTATACGAGTGCGGTATTAATGATTCTGACATTAAGTTGGTGGTAGACCAATTTCGCACCGACTTGTCCGGCAGTTCATCCCTGTTTTTATTGCGGGATGATGACAAGAGCGATGGAATAAAGCTCTTTTCAAGCGGGTTGACCGAGGCCCAGCAGCAATTCTATGTGCAACACCATCGCCAGGATGTGTGGTTCAATCATTATCTGGACAAGGGCTGCCAGGGGATCGTCAGCGCCAATACCATTTCCAGCTCGGTGGGGCTGCTGGCCAGTTTTGGTGCCCAGTTTGCGGCGGGCGGCGTCTGCCGCGTGAAGGGGCGGGGTCTTAGCACACTGTGCAGTTACCGCGGCGCCGCCCAGGATGACTTCAGCAGCCGGGATCTCACCTCGCTGACAGAGATCTATTCTGGTCTGGCCGCCTGGAGCCAGCATTATTGGAACCTGCTGGCCCTGGAAACCCAGAACTATCAGCTGCAGCAACTGGTGAAAAACCATAATAAACCCAGCGCCATCATAGATGACAAGGGGCATATTCATTATTCCAATGTGGCGTTCAACCGCATCGCCGATGAAAACGTCGAATTGCGGGCCGTCAATGGTATTTTCTCTTTGCAAAATAAGGAGCAGCAACGCCAGCTCAAGGAGACCTTGAATGGCTTTGCCTATTTGTTGCCAGGTGCCAGCGCCTATATGTCCATTCCCCGCCAGTCCAATCTCAGGCCGCTGCTGATCCAGTGCACCCTGATGAGCGGCCTCAGCCGCTTCGAGCGTTACGTGGAAGTGGTATTGCGCGATCCCGAGCATTCTTTCAATCCCGACATAGAGGCGCTGGCCAGCCTTTATCCCCTCACCATCGGCGAGAAGGAGCTGCTGGTGCTGATGAGCAAGGGCTACAGCAGCAACGACATCGCCGAGCTGCGCGGGGTCAAGGTGGAAACCGTGCGTTCCACCCTCAAGGGGGTGTTCAAGAAGACCGACTGCCACAGCCAGAACGAGCTGCTGCTGTTGCTGCAGTCCATCTCCTGATAGGCACGAGCTATGCTTGGTGTGAGCCGGACATAGTGCCCGGCTCGCGCCTCCTGTCGGGAGGCCTGTTGGGGGAAGCGTCATGGAATCACTCAAGGCAAAGGATTATATGCAGACCAAACCCATCACGTTCAGCGCGGACATGATGGTGCAAAATGCGGTCACCAAGTTTCTCAACAGTCATCAGCTTGGCGGCCCCGTCGTGGACAGCCAGGGCCACCTGATTGGCTGGGTGTCCGAGCAGGACTGCATTGCCGTCATGTTGAAAGAGGCCTATCACTGTGAACAGGTGGCCCAGGTCAAGGATGTAATGCGCAAGGAGGTGCTGGCCGTGGGGCCGGACACCAGCATCCTGGATCTGGCGGAGATGATGATGGGCCAAAAGCCGAAGATCTATCCGGTGGTGGAGGAGGGTCGCCTGCTCGGGGTGATCAGCCGGCACAATGTGATGCAGGCCATCCATGCCCAGCTTGGTACCTGCTTCGTGCACCAGGCCAGGGTCTGATCCGGTTTCGCCGGATCATCGAGAGCAGGCCGGGTGCCTGCTCTTTTTATTGTCCGCCGCGTCATTGAACCTGGCAGGTGCCGCTTTAAGGCTTGCACCGCCCCCGCTCGCTCTTTAGGATCGCTCCCAGCTAATCGATATGGCCCCTCTGGGCACTTATTTAAGGAATTCCTACCTTGTCTCTCTCTATCGAGGCGCTGCGCCGCCGTCTCTCTGCCTGCATGAACCTCGACGCCCGCCGCCTCTCCAGCCGTCTGCACGGGGTCAAGAAGCTGCCCGAGGCCAAACAGGCCGCCATGCTGGAGACCATCGCCGCCGATCTGGATGTCGCCGAGGCGCGTTACCAGTCCCGTCTGGCCGGTGTGCCTAAGGTCACCTATCCGGATAATTTGCCGGTCAGCCAGAAGCAGGCGGAGATCGCCCGCGCCATCAGCGAGCACCAGGTGGTGATCATTGCCGGGGAAACCGGCTCGGGCAAGACCACCCAGATCCCCAAGATTTGTCTCTCGCTCGGGCGCGGGGTCAAGGGCTACATCGGCCACACCCAGCCGCGGCGTCTGGCGGCCCGCACCGTGGCGGCCCGTATCGCGGAAGAGATGGAGTCCGAGCTCGGCCACTACGTGGGCTACAAGGTACGCTTTACCGATCAGGTGAGCGAGCAGACCCACATCAAGCTGATGACAGACGGTATCCTGCTGGCCGAGATCCAGCACGACCGCATGCTCACCCAGTACGACACCATCATCATCGATGAGGCCCACGAGCGCAGCCTCAACATCGACTTCATCCTGGGCTACTTGAAGCAATTGCTGCCAAAGCGCCCCGATCTCAAGGTGATCATCACCTCGGCCACCATCGACCCGCAGCGCTTCTCCCGCCATTTTAACCAGGCGCCCATCATAGAAGTCTCAGGGCGCACCTACCCGGTGGAGGTGCGCTATCGCCCGCTGTTTGCTGATAAAAAGAGCGGTGACAAGAGCGCAGACAAGAATGAGGCGCTGGAGGAGCGCGACGAGCTGCAGGGCATCTTCGATGCGGTGGAGGAGCTGGCCCAAGAGGGGCTGGGGGACATCCTTATCTTCATGAACGGCGAGCGGGAGATCCGCGACACCGCCGATGCCCTGCGCAAACTCAACCTGCGCGACACCGAGGTGTTGCCGCTCTATGCCCGCCTCTCCAACGCCGAGCAGAACAAGGTGTTCCAGCAACACGCCGGTCGGCGCATCGTGCTCGCCACCAACGTGGCGGAGACCTCGCTGACGGTGCCGGGCATTCGTTACGTCATCGATCCGGGTACCGCTCGCATCAGCCGCTACTCCTGGCGTACCAAGGTGCAGCGCCTGCCCATTGAGCCGGTTTCCCAGGCCAGCGCCAACCAGCGTAAAGGGCGTTGCGGTCGGGTGGCGGACGGTATCTGTATCCGCCTCTACTCCGAGGAGGATTTCAACAACCGTCCGGCCTTTACCGACCCCGAGATCCTGCGCACCAACCTGGCCTCCGTCATCTTGCAGATGCTGGCGCTCGGCCTTGGCAACATGGAGGCCTTCCCCTTCGTCGAGCCACCGGAGTCGCGTCATATCAAGGATGGTTTGACTCTCTTGAAAGAGCTGGAGGCGGTCAGAGAGCTGCCCGGTACCCGCGAGCAAGAACCCAAGCTGCAGCTGACCGAAACCGGTCGTCAGCTCTCGCGTATTCCCCTTGATCCACGTCTGGCGAAGATGGTGATCACGGCGGCGAAAACCGGCTGTCTGAGCGAGGTGATGGTGATCACCGCGGGCCTCAGCATCCAGGATCCCCGCGAGCGGCCCATGGAGAAGAAACAGGCCGCCGACGAGCAGCACAGGCGCTTCGAGGACAAGGATTCCGACTTCCTCGCCTTCGTCAATCTGTGGAATTACCTGAAAGAGCAGCAGGATCTGCTGGGCAGCAACCCGTTCCGCCGCATGTGCCAGAAGGAGTTTCTCTCCTACCTGAGGGTGCGCGAGTGGCAGGATATCCACTTCCAGCTGCGCCAGACGGTGAAAGAGCTGGGCTTCAAGGCCAACCATGAACCGGCGGATTTCAAGACGGTGCACTGCGCATTGCTGACCGGCCTCTTGAGCCATATCGGCAACAAGGATCTGGAAAAGCCCGAATTCCTTGGTGCCCGCAACGGCCGCTTCCACCTGTTCCCGGCCTCGGGTCTGTTCAAGAAGCCGCCCAAGTGGGTGATGGCCGCAGAGCTGGTGGAGACCTCCCGCCTCTACGCCCGCATCAACGCCAAGATTGAGCCCGAATGGGTAGAGCCGCTGGCGGCACACCTCATCAAGCTCCACCACAGCGATCCCCACTGGTCGAAGAAAAACGGCGCCGTCATGGCCAAGGAGAAGGTGACGCTTTACGGCCTGACCCTGGTCAATGAGCGCACCATCAACTTCAGCCGTATCGATCCGGCCCAGTGCCGCGAGCTCTTCATTCGCCGCGCCCTGGTGGAAGGGGACTTCGAAACCCGCCACCGCTTCTTTGGCGAGAACCGCAAGCTCCTGGCCGAGGTGGAGGCGCTGGAGCACAAATCCCGTCGTCGCGACATCCTGGTGGATGACGAAGATCTGTTCCGCTTCTACGACGCCCGTTTGCCGGAGGACGTCATCTCCGCCCGCCACTTCGACAAGTGGTGGAAGGAAGCGCAAAAGCAGGATCCCGAGCGGCTGAACTTTGAGAAAGAGATGCTGATGAAGGGGGATGCCGCCCACATCAGTGATCTCGACTACCCCAACTTCTGGCAGCAGGGGCGCCTCAAGCTCAAGCTGACCTACCAGTTCGAGCCGGGGGAGGCTGCGGACGGTGTGACGCTGCATATCCCGCTGCCGCTCTTGAACCAGGTGGAGGTGAAAGGGTTCGAATGGCTGATCCCCGGGCTGCGTCATGAGCTGCTGGTCGCCCTCATCAAGTCGATGCCAAAGCCGATGCGCAAGAACTTCGTGCCGGCGCCGAACTACGCCGATGCGCTGCTCGCCACCCTCAATCCCGAGCAGGGCCCGCTGCTGGACGAGATGGAACGCCAGTTGCGCCGCATGACCGGTGTCACCGTACCCCGCGAAGCCTGGGACTGGAATGCGGTGCCCGATCACCTGAAACTCACCTTCCGGGTGGTGGACGATAGGCATAAGCCTATCGCCGAGGGCAAGGATCTCGAGGCCTTGAAAGAGTCGCTGCGCGGCAAGGTGCAGGAGACCCTCTCCCAGGTGGCGGACGACGATATCGAGCAGTCCGGTCTCACCCTGTGGAGCTTTGGTGAACTGCCTCAGGAGTACAGCCAGAAGCGCAGCGGCTTCGAGGTGAAGGCCTATCCGACCCTGGTGGATCAGAAAGATTCAGTCGCCATCCAGCTGGTGGAGAGCCCGGTGGCCCAGCAGCAGCTTATGTGGGCGGGCCAGCGCCGGCTGGTGCTGCTCAACGTGCCATCCCCCATCAAGTATCTGCAGGAGAAGCTGCCGAACAAGGCCAAGCTCGGGCTCTACTTCAACCCCTTCGGCAAGGTGGCCGAGCTGATTGATGACTGTATCGCCTGTGGCTGTGACAAGCTGATCGAGCAGCACGGCGGCCTGGCCTGGGATGAGGCCGGGTTTGAGTCGCTCAAGGAGTTCGTGCGCGCCGAGCTCAACGATGCGGTGGTGGAGGTGGCCAAGCAGGTGGAGGCCGTGCTGACCCTCTCCCACGAGATCAAAAAGCGGCTCAAGGGCAAGATGCAGCTCGACACCGCCTTTGCCATGTCGGACATCCAGCAGCAGTTGGGCAACCTCATTCACAAAGGATTTGTCACCGAGACCGGCTGGCAGCGACTGCCTGACTTGCTGCGCTACCTGCGTGCCATCGAGCGGCGCCTCGAGAAACTGGCCATCGATCCCAACCGGGACCGGGTCCATATGCTCAAGGTGCAGAGCGTGGAGAGCGACTACAAGGCGCTGCTCGCCAAGATCCCCAAATCCCAGCCGATCCCGCCGGAGGTGGCCAATATCCGCTGGATGATAGAGGAGCTGCGGGTCTCCTTCTTCGCCCAGCAGTTGGGGACACCCTACCCCATCTCGGATAAACGGGTGCAGAGCGCCATAGCCCAGTGCTAAGCTGCTATGTGTCTGTTTTCTGAGCCATAGTGTGACGAAGAGCGTGGCGAAGAGTGTGGCGATAAGAGCCAGGGAAGCGCAGGAAGGGAGGCCATCACATGCTGGGGATCTGGTTGGGGGTTGCGCTGGTCAACATCAGCGGCTATCAGCCCATTGCGGAGCAAACCTGGGTGCAGCTCAATCCGGAGTACTATCCGGTGCACAGGGCCGTGCCGCCCATCTTCGCCGCCTGGCGGGGCAATCAGTTCCCGCCGCTGGAGCAGAAAAAAAAGAACGGCCGCTGGCAGATCCTGTTTCCTGCCCGTCTGGTGCCCCCCTTCGATCTGTTCGAAGGGGAGGCCCAGCTCTCCAAGGCCTATCTGGCCAGGCTCAAGCGCATCGATGAGATGGCCTATGGCATGGCCCCGCATTCATCCGTGTTGCCCGTCACCACCACCTCTCTCTCTTCTCAGGAACTGGGGGTGGCACCCTTCATCGCCGAGTTCTCCTTGCCGGGGGCGAGTGCGGGGAGGGGACGAATGCCGGAGGCTGAGCCGCTGCTGGCCAACCTGATTGGGCGGGCGGCGCCTATCCCTCAGAGAACCGCCGCTCAGATCGGGGCTGTTCAGATCGCTGCCCTCGGCCAGGGAGCCGAGGGGTCCACTCTGACCCTGTCTACGACAGCGGCGGAAGGGGCATCGCGAGTCTGCCACCAGGTCGCGGCGGGGGAGACGCTCTGGCGCATCGCCAGCCAGCTCCAGGCGCAGGTGGGCAGCGGGTCTGATACCTACAGCTATCTGCTGGCGCTGGTGGAGGAGAACCGCCCCGGGATGGGCAAGGGGATAAGGGTACAAACAGGCCAGCGTCTCTATTGCCCCAATGCCGAGACCCTGGCTCGGTTCGACGCCATGAGCCCGGCCCAGCGTCAGCAGCAATTTGCCCGCCTGGAGCAGCAGCGCTGAGCTGCGTTCGGATATGATCTGGTGCCGCGGCAGGGAGGTATGGATGGCGAGTCGCTCGTACCTTGTATCCACCCCAGGCCCATGCTAGTATTCGCGCTCGTTTTGCGAGGTGCTGACCGGTCGCAGTCAACACCATATATTCATCTTAAAAGAGATAACCACTATGTCTTTCGTATTCCAAGCTGAAGTCCGTTCTGACCTGGGGAAAGGTGCGAGCCGCCGCCTGCGTCATGCTGACCAAGTTCCTGCCATCGTTTACGGTGCAGGCAAAGAAGCCGTGTCCGTTACCCTGGACCACAAAAAGCTGATCCTGGCCCAAGAGAAGCCGGAGTTCTACTCCTCCGAGCTGACCCTGGTCATCAACGGCGAAGAAGTAAAAGTAAACGTCAAGGCGATCCAACGTCACCCGGTACGTTACAAGCTGGTTCACCTGGATTTCGTTCGCGTCTAATCGGCAACGAACTTTCCTGTAAAGAGGCCACCCAATCGGGTGGCCTCTTTGTTTTACGGTATTTTTGTCGGGAAAATAAAATACTCGAACAGCACTATTGGTCTTTACTTGCAGGCATGATTGACAGCAGGACACGTGTTGTGGTGCTCTGATGTCCACAAGGTATTCATTCAAGGCCATTTTCTGGGGTGATGTTGACCGTTATGAAGGGAATCGTACGGGCATATTTCCTGCTGTTTTCACCTATTCTGCTGTTGGTCCTGGCGGGGGGGTATCTGCTGGGCAATGCACTGATTGAGCGCGAGCTCTACCGCGTTCGCAGCGATGAGAGCACCTTCCTGGCGCTCGCCAGCGGCCGTCTTGACGACGAGCTGGCGGTGCCGCTGCGCCATGTGCGCAGCATATCGGAAGAACCCATCCTGCTCGAGGCGGCGAGTCGCAATGACCGTGACACCATGGCAGTCCAGTTCACCATCCTGATGAACCGTAATCCCGACTATGCCCAGGTGCGTTGGCTGGCCCCGGATGGAATGGAGCGGGTACGCATCGATCGTCAGGGCCAGCGCCTGCTGCGTGTGGCGGACGAGCAGTTGCAGAACAAGGTGGAGCGTTATTATTTTCGCGACGCCATGGCGTTGCCCTGGGAGCGAGTCTACGTCTCTCCGCTCGATCTCAACGTTGAACACGGGGTGATCGATCGCCCCTTCAACCCCATGATCCGCATTGCCAAGCGCCTTCGCCTTGGGGGACATGATCTTGGCTTGCTGCTCATCAACGTGCAGGCTGCTCGTATGCTCAAGGCGTTCGCCAACAGCAGCGGCAAGGCGACGGATCACACCATGCTGTTCAACCAGGACGGTTATTGGCTGCGTAGCCCGGACCCATCTCAGGAGTGGGGTTTCATGCTCGACCGCCCGGAACTCACCCTGAAGCACGCTTCTCCCCAGGCCTGGCATGCGTTCTGGGGCGCTCCGAGTGGCCAGATGGAGTCTGCCGATGGGCTGTGGAGCTGGACCACCCTGTACCCGGCACAGAATCACGATCAGCTGATCTGGAAAGCCGCCTCTCTGGTACCGCGCAGCGAGCTGCTGGCCATTCGCACTCACATCTGGGGGAGCATCTCGGTCACCTGCGCCATGCTGCTGTTGCTTTTCGGTGCCGGCGTGGCCGCGCTGGTGCGCAGCCGGCGTCGGGAGCAACTGGCGCAGCAGGAGGCGGCCAGGCTGGCGCAGGTCAAAGGGGATTTCATTGCCAACATGAGCCACGAGATCCGTACCCCCATGAACGCCATCATGGGGCTGACCTACCTGCTCGAGCAGGGAGGGCTCGACGATGGTCAGCATGCTCTGGTACGCAAGATCCACCAGGCCGGACAGGCGCTGCTCGGGATCATCAACGACATCCTCGATTTTTCCAAGATTGAGTCGGACCGGCTCGAGCTTGAGCGGGTGCCATTCAGCATGGAAGAGGTGCTCGATCATGTGGCGGCCATCATGTCCACCTGCGTTGGCGAGAAGCACCTCGAACTGGTGGTGAGCAGTGCCCCCGAGCAGGTTTCCCATCTGATTGGGGATGCCCTGCGCCTGGAGCAGGTGTTGCTCAACCTGACCGGCAATGCCATCAAGTTTACCGAGCGCGGGGAGGTGGAGGTCAAGGTCGAGCTGGAAGCCGAGCAAGATGGCATGGCCACCTTGCTGTTTCGGGTGCGCGACACCGGGATCGGCATTCCGCCCGAGCAGCAGGCCAATATTTTCAATGCCTTCTCCCAGGCAGACTCCTCCACCAGCCGCCGTTTCGGGGGAACCGGGCTTGGCCTGACCATCAGTCGCCGCCTGGTGAACCTGATGGGGGGAGAGATCGGCGTCACCAGTGAACTGGGCAAGGGGAGCGAGTTCTGGTTCCGCGTCCGGCTGGAGCAGGTGGAACGGCCCGAGGCCTTGAGCGAGCGTCTGCAACACATCTCGCTGCTCATCGCCGACGACAATCAGGTGACTCGCGACGCCCTGTCGATGACGGTGGGTTCCCTCGGCTGGCAGTCACGGGTAGTGGAATCCGGTGAGCAGGCGCTGCACCACCTGCTGCGCCAGGGTGAGCGCTTCGACGTGATTCTGCTCGACTGGATCATGCCGGGCATGGACGGGCTCGAGACCTGCCTGGCTATTCGCCGTGCCTTCGAGCGGCAGGAGCGTTCACCCATCATCATCATGGCGACCGCCTATTCCCAGGACGAACTGATGCACCGTCCCGGCTCGGAACAGGTGGATCTGGTGCTGCACAAACCGGTCACCGGCTCCAGCCTCTACAACGCGGTGGCGCGCCTCATTCACGAGAAGCGCGAGCACGTGGAGCCGCTGGAGAGTGGCCAGCGCCGTCTGCGGCTGCCGGGCGTACATGTACTGCTGGTCGATGACAGCGACATCAACCTGGAGGTGGCGACCCGCTTGCTGCAACGGGAAGGGGCTGAGGTGATCACCGCCATCGACGGAGAGCGGGCCCTGGCTTGTCTCGCCGATCCGGCGCGGCGCATCGATCTGGTGCTCATGGACGTACAGATGCCAGTGATGGATGGCTACGAGGCGACCCGTCGCCTGCGCCAACTGCCGGGACGGGAGGAGACTCCCGTGCTGGCTCTCACCGCCGGGGTGTTCAAGGATCAGCGCGAGGCGGCGCTGGCCAGTGGCATGAACGACTTCATCGCCAAGCCGCTCGATGTGGAGCAGCTCATCGCGACCTTGTTGCGCTATCTCCCGGACAGCGTCCTGCCGCTCGCCGTGAGCGACGAGCCCCTCGTCCAGGAGCCGGTGGCCGGCATCGATATCGATACCGGACTTCGCAACTGGGGCGAAGCCTCGGTCTATCTCAAGTACCTGCGCCGTTTTCGCGATGACTACATGACGGTCGGCACCGTGTTGCCTGACTATATCGCCCAGCACGAGACCGATGCGGCCGCGAGCCTGACACACAAGATAAAGGGGGTGGCGGGCAGCCTGTCGCTCACCGATGTGGCGCGCGTCAGCGCCGAGCTGAACGAGGCCATCGAGCAGGGAGGCGACACCAGTCAGCTCATCGCTCCCTTCCTCGAGGCGCTGGAGCGGGCGCAACAGTCCATCGATACCTATGCCGGGCGCGAGCCGGGCGCAGTCAGCTCCCCGCAGGCCCAGGGGGAGGCGCGGGAGGCGTGCTTGCACGCCCTGCATCAGGCCCTGGTGAGTGAGGATCTGGATCTGATTGAGCCGGCGCTGAGTCAGGCCAAGAGTTACCTGCCTTGCGAGCTGGTGAGTGAAATAAGTGCGGCTCTGGAGCTGTTCGATATCCCGTTCGCCACCCGCAAGCTGGAGGATTATCTGGAGGAGCGTGAGGAACCTGCACCATGAATCGACCGCGAGTGCTGATCATCGACGACGAGCCGAGTAACCTTGGGCTGCTGCGGCAAATCCTCAAGGAAGAGTACAACCTCTTCTTTGCCAAGGGGGGGGAGGAAGGGCTGGCCGCCGTGGGTCGCCACGAGCCAGCCCTGATCCTGCTTGACGTGCGCATGCCCGACATGGACGGCTATGAGGTGTGCCGCCGGCTCAAGGCCGATCCGGCGTATGCCGGGATCCCGGTGCTCTTTATCACGGCGAGCGACAACGCAGACAGCGAGAGTCAGGGCTTCGAGGCGGGCGGGGTGGATTACATCTACAAGCCGGTCTGCCCGAGCACGGTGCGCGCCCGGGTGCGCAACCACCTCTCCCTGGTGCGTCTCGATCAGCTCGAGCGCAGCTACCGTACCGCCATCGTGATGCTGAGCGAGGCGGGTCACTACAACGACACCGACACCGGTGTGCATATCTGGCGCATGGCCGCCTATGCCCGTGCCCTGGCCGATGCGGTTGGCTGGAGCCCGGAGCAGTCGGACCTGCTGGAGCTGGCGGCTCCCATGCATGACATGGGCAAGATCGGGATCCCCGATCACATCCTCAAGAAGCCCGGCCCCCTGACCGAAGAGGAGTGGGCCATCATGCGTACCCATCCGCGTATCGGTTACGAAATCTTGAAACGCTCCGACGGGCTTATCTTCCGCATGGCGGCGGAGATTGCCCTGCATCACCACGAGAAGTGGGATGGCTCGGGTTACCCCGCAGGAGAAACCGGCGAAGGGATCCCCGAGGCATCGCGGATCGTGGCCATCGCCGATGTGTTTGACGCCCTGAGCGTGCGTCGCCCCTACAAGGACCCCTGGCCTCTGGAGCAGGTGCTGGCGACGATGCGTGACGGTGCTGGTCAGCACTTCGATCCCCGGCTGCTCGCACGTTTTCTCGAGATCATGCCGGAGATCTTGCGCCTCAAGACTCAGTGGGACACCCGCGAGGCGCGGGGGGATTACCAGATAGGTTGCGTCAGGTAGGGATTGCTGACCCGCTCGCGACCCAGGGTGGAGCTGGGGCCATGGCCCGGCACGAAGACGATGTCATCGCCAAGGGGCAGCAGGGTCTCGGTGATCGAGCGGATCAGGGTGGCATGATCCCCGCGGGGGAAATCGGTGCGGCCTATGCTGCCGGCAAAGAGCACGTCTCCCACCCAGGCGAGTCGTTCGGCTTGATTGAGCAGCACTATGTGCCCCGGGGTGTGGCCGGGGCAGAAATAGACCTCCAGCTCGCACTGGCCCAACTGCACCTTGTCACCTTGCTCAAGCCAGTGATCCGGCGTGAACACGGGGGTATGGGCGAAGCCGAACATCTGGCTCTGTTGGGGCAGCATGTCGAGCCAGAAGGCATCCTCCTTGTGGGGCCCCGTGATGGCCACACCGGTTTTCTCCCGCAGCTCGGCCGCCGCCCCCACGTGATCCAGATGCCCGTGGGTCAGCAGAATATGGGTCAGGGTCAGCCCCCGCCTGGCGATGGCCGCCAGCAGCTTCTCCGCCTCGCCACCGGGGTCAATCAGCGCAGCCTGGTTGGTCTCGTCACACCAGATGAGGGAGCAGTTCTGGGCAAACTGGGTGACCGGGATCACCTCGAACTTCAACATGTGGGACTCTCCTGATGGGTCTGACGGGCGTGCTGTTCGGCGAAGTAGGCGAGGCAGGCCTGCTTGTCACCACGAAACTGGATCCGCTCGCGCTTGTTGTTCAGTTGATAGAGGTACATGGGGTCATAGTAGCGGGTCAGCAGCAGGCGGATCCAGGCGAGGTGCAGCGCCGTATCCCCCGTGTTGGCCTGCTCCTTGAGCGCTGCCTGCATCAGGTCATCCAGCTCCCGGTGGTCCTTGTCACCGAGGCGACGCTTGAGGCGGGCCAGGGCATCGGTCAGGTAACCGGCAAACTGTGGCCAACCCGCCTCGCTGCCGTACATTTCCAGATAGCGTTGCCAGAGATCCTGCACGTAATCCACCCGGATCTGCTCGGCCCGTTCCTCCTGAGGCACCTCTACCACCACCAGGGGAGCTTGGCACATGGCCTCATAGAGGTTCAGCGGCAGGGCGCAGCGACCGATGAGGCGGCTCTCGTCTTCGACCACGAAGGCATGTTCGCCATTGTGACGGCGCTTGAGCAGCTCGATGGCCAGCCGGTTCTCGAAGTTGATGTTGCTGGGCTGTCCCCCCGGCAACTGGCCAAAGGAGGATCCCCTGTGATGGGCGTGCCCTTCCAGATCCACCGACTGGGCAATTTTCGCCAGCATGTGGGTCTTGCCGGAGCCGGTCATGCCGGTCAGCACACTCCAGTGACACTGGGCGCTGGCGCTCTCCTGGGTATCGATGAGAAAGCGGCGCAGCTCCTTGTAGCCGCCGGCCACCCGCGGGCGGATGACACCTTCATCAGCCAGCCACTGCTGCACTGTCTGCGAGCGCAGGCCACCGCGAAAACAGTAGAGCAGGGCATCGGGCTGCTGGCGCAACTGCGCCAGCCATCCTTCAATACGGGTGGCGCGCACGGCGCCCCCCACCAGCTTGTGGCCGAGTTCGATGGCCGCCGCTTGACCTTGCTGCTTGTAACAGGTACCCACCTGGGCGCGTTCGTCATCCGTCATCAGCGGCAGGCTGACGGCGTTGGGGAAGGCCCCTTCCTTAAATTCGACGGGGGCGCGCAGATCGATGAGGGGCACGTCTTCCAGGAAGATGCGCGCCAGGTTCGTTTCGAGCGGCAGTTCACTCATCGTGCATCCCTCTGACAGGTCAGAACCGTCGGGGCGACAAACCGCAGTGCACTCATTGGATGACCTCGATAAAGCGCGCGCCATCCAGTGGCTGCAAGCGGCCAATGGGGGAGAGGGCCAGCCCGGCCTGCTCGGCAATGGCGAGGAATTCGGCCTCGGTTTCCTGACCGACGGCCACCAGCAGGCCGCCGCTGGTCTGCGGATCGCACAGTATGTTGCGGGTGCGATCACTCATGGCATCGAGCTTGTGACCATAGGAGTCGAAGTTGCGCAGGGTACCGCCTGGTACGCAGCCCTCACTCAGGTAGTGATCCACCTCGTCTAGCAATGGCAGCGCCTTGAAATCCAGGCGGGCGCACACCCCTGAGCCTTCGCACATCTCCAGCAGGTGGCCCGCCAGCCCGAAACCGGTCACGTCCGTCATGGCATGCACGCCGGGCAGCTCGGCAAAGCGTTGGCCAATCTTGTTGAGAGTGCACATGGCGTTGGGGGCCAGTTGCTCGTGCTCGGGCTTGAGCTTGCCCTTCTTCTGGGCCGTGGTGAGGATGCCGATGCCAAGGGGCTTGGTCAGATAGAGTGTGTCTCCCACCTTGGCGGTGTCGTTCTGCTTGATGGCACCCAGCGGCACTATGCCGGTCACCGCGAGGCCGAAGATGGGCTCGGGGGCATCGATGCTGTGGCCACCGGCGAGCGAAATACCGGCCTCATGACACACCTGGCGACCACCGTCGATCACCTGCTGAGCCACTTCCGGCGCCAACGTATTGATGGGCCAGCCGAGGATGGCGATGGCGACGATGGGCTTGCCACCCATGGCGTAGATGTCGCTGATGGCGTTGGTGGCGGCGATGCGGCCAAAGGTGAAGGGGTCATCGACGATGGGCATGAAGAAGTCGGTGGTGGAGACGATGCCCTGACCGTTGCCGATGTCCACCACGGCGGCGTCATCCTTGCTGCTGTTGCCGACGATCAGGGTCGGGTCGTCAAAGCCCGGGATCTGGCTCTTCAAAATGGTGTCGAGCACCTTGGGGGAGATTTTGCAGCCGCAGCCAGCGCCGTGGCTGTACTGGGTCAGACGAATGGAAGACATGCTTACCCCTCTTGGTTCAAACTCATGTCGGCGCGCGTGACGCGATAAGGGTGCGACCCCTGTGAGGGTCCACCAGAGACGGTGATCCGGATGGGCGGCGGGCCGGCAGGGTGTGCCGGATGGCATTGAGAGTCTGGCCCCCAGGGTCGCGCCAACGGAGTCACGGGACGGCGCATTATGCCACAAAGAGGGTGAGGATTCCGAACCCCATTGACGGCAAGAGGGCCAAGAGACTGCTGCCTCATCAGTGTCCTGGATGGCCCAGGCGGCAGACGAGGGCAGATGGGAATAAACTGGCAGGGCGCCACCCACACAGGAGTGATCCCGATGAAACTCTATGCCCATCCCTTTTCGTCCTACAGCCAGAAGGTGTTGATCGCCCTCTACGAGAATGACGTCCCCTTCGATTACTTGAACCTGGAGGCGGCGGCGGTGAAGGCCGAACTCGCCAGTCTCTGGCCCCTCAAGCGCTTTCCTGTGCTGGTGGATCAGGGGCGCACCCTGATAGAAAGCAGCACCATCATCGAATATCTCCAATGCGCGCATCCCGGCCCCCATTGTCTGGTGCCCGCGGGGGAGGATGGGATCGAGGTTCACATGCTCGACCGCCTGTTTGACAACTATGTGATGACACCGATGCAGAAGGTGGTGCTGGACAGGATGCGCCCGGCGGGAGATCACGATGGCTATGGCGTCGCCCAGGCCAGGGAGCTGCTGGACAAGATCTACCCCTGGCTTGACGAACACCTTGCCGGACGCACCTGGGCGGCAGGGGAGGCGTTCACCCTGGCCGATTGCGCCGCCGCCCCCTCGCTCTTCTATGCCGACTGGGCCCATGAAATCCCGCACTCACTCACCAGGCTGCGTGCCTACCGTGCCCGTCTGCTGAGTCACCCCTCCATAGTCCGGGTGGTGGATGAGGCGAGGCCCTACCGCCACTACTTCCCCCTGGGGGCGCCGGCCCGTGACTGAGCCGGGCGCGAGATCCCGGCAGAAGGTAACCAACCCAGCACTGATGTCGGACGGGGGAATGGTCGGGAGAGGGGGGGGGCGTGTTATATGCAGGAAAATGAGTTTTGATGCGCTTTTGTCTGATATTTCCCCGAGGATTTTCCAAGGTATGTGATTTTATTTTCATATTTTTGCATAAAGTAATCGACCATGTTCACCGCTGGTGAGTGCCATCTGCCAGTGAGCATGAACCTTGGCTAAAGGCGAGGGCACGTGAGGAGTAGCGGCCAGTTGAGGAGGGGACAGACGGAGTGAGCCTCGTTATCTCTTGGGGACGTAAAACAGAGAAGGCCCGCTATCGCTAGCGGGCCTTCTCTAGGGTATGGCTTGCCATCAAGCCCTGGTCTGGCACTGTGCCAGCGCTGGTTGGCGCGGCTTAGCGGGCGCGTACCACCAGACCCTTGAGGTAGAAGCCTTCCGGATAGGCGGTACCTATGGGGTGATCGGAAGCCTGGGACAAGAGCTCCAGGATCTGGGCATCGCGACCGGCATCGAGCGCCGCATCGGCCACAATCTTCTGGAACAGGCTCTGCTCCATCAGGCCGGAGCAGGAGTAGGTCAGCAGCACGCCGCCCGGCGCCAGCAGCTGGAACGCCAGCATGTTGATGTCCTTGTAGCCGCGGCAGGCACCCAGCAGCTGGGCCTTGCTTTCGGCAAACTTCGGCGGATCCAGCACGATGACGTCGAACTTCTCGCCCTTCTCGCGGTATTCACGCAGCAGCTTGAACACGTCGTGACGCACGAACTGGGTGGTGCTGGTATCCAGCCCGTTCAGCTCGGCGTTCTGGCGGGCGATGTCCAGCGCATTCTGGGAGAGGTCCACGTTGACCACTTCCCTGGCGCCGCCCTTGAGGGCATAGACGCCAAAACCGCCGGTGTAGCAGAAGCAGTTGAGCACTCGCTTGCCTTCGGTGTACTTGGCGGCGGCCTGGCGGTTGTCACGCTGATCCAGATAGAAGCCGGTCTTGTGACCGTTGCGAATGTCCACCAGGATCTTGACGCCGCCGTTCTCCTCGATCACCACAGGCTCGGTGGGCGTCTCGCCATGGATGACGCCAGTGCGTTCTTTCAGCCCCTCTTTCTTGCGTACCGCCACGTCGGAGCGCTCATAGATGCTGCACTCCGGGTAGAGGGTACGCAGGGCCTGGGTGATGAGGTCGCGCTGGAACTCGGCACCGGCGGAGAGGATCTGGCACACCAGGAAGTTGGCGTAGCGGTCGATGGTCAGGCCCGGCAGGCCGTCGGATTCGGCGGCGCACAGGCGATAGCCGGTGAGACCCTGACGCTTGATCAGCGGATCCCGGGACTCTTGCGCATATTTGAGGCGGCGGATGAAGAAGTCGAGGTCGACGGTCTCGTCCTTGTCGAAGGTCCAGACCCGGGCACGGATCTGGGAGCTGCCTGACCAGGCGCCCCGGGCGAGCCACTTGCCATCGTTTGAGTAGATCTCGACGGTATCGCCATCGATGGGGTTGCCCTGCACCTTGTCGATCCCCTTGGAGAAGATCCAGGGGTGACGGCGCAGCAGGGATTTTTCGCGGCCTTTGACGAGATAGATGGAAGCGCTCATGGGAGTTGCCAGATGGTCAATAGAAAAGGGGCCACATTCTAAGTGCAACTGCGTTGCTAAGCCAGAGTTTGCGTGCATGGATAAGATGGGCTGTTGCAGATGGTCAATAGCAAGAAAACGCCGTGAGGTGTTTCTCAAGGTGAAAGCAACTGTGGGATGGCAGTCATGATGACCTTTTATCTCATCGCGAAGCGCCATGAAGAGGTCATCGATGCTTGGGAACGTTGAAATTATTAATATTTTGCATCTTGCCAGTCAGTTTTTTATAAAGATTTATATGGTGATGTCGATAGTGATTGAAGACTAAATTGAATCTTATCTTCTTCGGTGGACACATCATGTCACTCTCTGTTCGTACCAATGTTTCCGCGATGACGGCACAACGTCATCTCGGTACTACATTGGGTACTTTTGACTCTGTATTCAAGCGTTTATCCTCGGGTCTGCGTATCAACAGTGCAGCGGATGATGCGGCAGGACTTCAGATCAGTAATCGTCTGACCAGCGAAATCAATGGTACCAATGGGGCTATTCGCAATGTCAACGATGCCGTCTCCGTCATCAATGTGGCCGATGGGGCGATGGATGAATCGATGAATCTCATGCAGCGTATGCGGACGCTTGCTCTGCAAGCGGGCAGTGGCATCAATTCGGCGGATGACCGCGCCGCACTCAATGCTGAATTCCAGCAGATGCGCCTGGAAATGGATCGGATCGCGACCAAGACGACGTTTGCCGGGCAAAGTCTATTGGCCGGGACATATAAGGGGATATTTTCTATCGGGGCTTATGCTGGCCAAAACATGGTCATCACGGATATGAATGCACAGACCAAAAATTTGGGCGAAATGGTTTGGCAGTCCCGCAGCCCAGTCAGCAGCAAACCCGGCGCTCACAGCATTGATGGTTTACAGCTTGGGGTACAGCCAATCACGCTCAATGGCGTGACGTTTGACAAGAACTATTCAACGATGGAAGCCTTTGTCTCCGACATCAATAGCACCAGCTTTCCCAATAATCAGGGTCCGGTGGAGGCTGTGCAGCATCCATTTTCGGTAAGGTCGTCAATCGATCTGTCCACTCTTCCCTCCTATATCGATATCGAAGGACAGACAGTGGATTTGACGACGGGCATCGACATGACTGGCTGGGATCCTGTGAACCCAACGTCGGAGAATAGTTGGTTGATGGCAACGGTTGTCCATCGGATCAACCTGGCGGCACAATCCGCCGGTCTTGGTTTTTCTGTCAGTGGCTCATATAGCAACGATCCTGCCAATAATCAGCTCACCATCAATAGCTCCCAGGGAAAGAGTCTTACTCTGGCGAATGGCACCACTCATCCACCCCAGCCACCTCAGCCAGCCCCTCCAGCACCCCCAGTTCCACCTATCTCCGCCAATCCGTCACTCTCGGCCTTGCTCACGGATGTGAGCAGCACGACCTATATTGGACAACTTGAGCTCAGCTCTTCGGGTACTCAATATTCAAATATTGATATGGAAGGTAACACCTTGGGCTCCCTTGGTTTTTTCCTTCAAGATAAGCAGAAATATACGGTAGACAACGTAGACGTACTGAACGAGAGCAATGCCAGTCGTGCCATCAAGACACTGGATGCAGGTATGAAGCAGCTCGGTGTACAGCGTTCCCATATTGGGGCTCAAGCAAATGCACTTGAGGCAAGGGGGCGTAATTTGAGCATCAGCAATGAAAGCCTGAGTGCTGCCCGCTCACGGATCCGGGATGCCGACATGGCCAGCGAGTCTGCACGCATGGTTCGAATCCAAATCTTGCAGCAGGCCAGTACCAGCATATTGAGTCAGGCCAATAGCCGCCCCAACTTGGCGCTGAGTTTGTTGCAGTCCTGAGCTTGTTGCATATGGAGCTGTAACGGCCGAATGAGACTCTTAAATTAAATTCCCCGATGCGGAACATCGGGGAATTTGAGTAACAGAAGGCAAGTTGGAATGATCTCGTCCTATCCCAGGACCGGACATGCTCAGTACTTTAGATCCGCAGGCCCGTCATGGCCTGGCCGAGCTCGGTGGCGGTGGCCTTGAGGCCGGCGGTGCCGGCGACCGAGGCGCTGGCGGACTCTTCCACCCGGCTGGCCTCGTGGCGCACCTGATCCAGGTTGCGGGTGATCTCTTCAGCTACCGAGCTCTGCTCTTCGCTGGAGGTGGCGATCTGGGTGCTCATCTCCAGCACGGCGTCGCTGTGGTTGCTCAGCTTGTCGATGTCCTGCCCCACTTCTGTGATGAGCTGCTGGCTGCTGGCGGCGCGCCCGACCGTCTTCTCCATGATGTCGTTGAGCGCCCCTGTGCCGGCCTGCAACTCTTCAATCATCTGCTGGATCTCCACCGTGGCCTGCTGGGTGCGGCTGGCGAGGGTACGCACCTCGTCTGCCACCACGGCAAAGCCGCGGCCCTGCTCGCCGGCCCGGGCGGCCTCGATGGCGGCGTTGAGCGCCAGCAGGTTGGTCTGCTGGGAGATGGCGTTGATGACGTTGACCACTTCGTTGATGCGGTTGGCATTGTGGGTCAGCCGCTCGACGGCGCCTGAGGCGTTGCCTATCTCGTCCGCCAGGGTACGGATGGCGGCTATGGTGCGAGCCACCCGCTGGGCGCCGTTGGCTGCCTCCTCGCTGGACTGGCGGGTCTGCAGCAGGGTGTCGTTGGCGTTGCGGGCCACTTCGCGGATTGCCGCCGACATCTGCTCCATGGCGGCGGCCAGGGAGTCCATGTGCTGGCGTTGGGCGCGGGCCAGGGTCTCTCCGTCACTGGCGTGCTCGCGGAACTCGTCGGCGGCCATGGTGAGTGCTACGGCGGACTCCTCCACCAGTTTCACTATTTTGTGCTGGCGATCGGTGAAGCGGTCTATGCTGCCCGCCAGGATGGAGAACTCGTCCCGCACCGGGAAGAAGTTGAGGCGGAAGGTGAGATCCCCGTTCGCCACCGTCTGCAGCGCCTTGTTGGTGGAGTAGAGGGCCCCGGAGACGAAGGTCATCAGATAGTGGGTGATGAGGGCAAGCAGGGCGGCCAGCACGGCGATGATGGTGAGGGTCGTCCCCTGTCCATCCCACATGGAAAAGTTGCCGGCATCCAGGGTGCCGCTGACAAAACCGGCCTGACCGGCCTGGGCACTATATTGAAAGCGATCGCCCTGCTGGGTCAGACCGGCACTGCCGGTGGGCGCCAGGGTGAGCTCGGCCGGCAGGGTGAGGGTGGGCTGCTGGGTGATCAGCTGGGCCGTGGTCTCTACCCGTTGCTTGAGTTGATCCAGCCGGATCTGCATCTGCTGATCATGACCGTCGGCCAGCAAGTACCAGGTGAGGAAGGCGATGAACAACAAGGGGCACCAGAAGGTGATGAGAAATTTTTCGCTGATCGTAAGGTGAATGAGATAACGGTCAACCCACCGGAATTTAACTTCTTTCATAATGGTATTGCGTCCTGCAAGGGAGAGAGTGTCGTGCTCATTATCGCCTTGGGGGAAAATTTCTTAAGGGGAAGGTGTGATAAATGGGAGAGCAATCGTTTATCGTGCGGGTGTGGGGCCAGGTACAGGGGGTGGGGTTTCGTTACTTCACCCGGGAGCGGGCACTGCAGCTGGGGCTCAGAGGACATGCCTACAACCTGGAGGATGGCTCTGTGGAGATCCTCATCGCCGGTCCTGAGCAGAAGGTGCAGATGATGCTGGGCTGGCTGGAACACGGGCCCCGAACGGCCACTGTGACCAAGATGGAGTGCACCCGGGCATTGCCTCCTGCGGGATCCGGTTTTCATACCAACTGAGCAGGCAGGAGGCCGGCAGATGATGGATCAGGGTAAGGGGCTAGAGCAGGCACGCTGTCTCATGGATCAATACTGGGCCGCCACCCTGGCCCTGCGCCAGCGGGCGGGCTCGGAGGAGGTCCATGCCTACCGGATTGCGACCCGTCGCCTGCTCGCCCTGCTCGCCCTGTGGCGTCCCCTGATCCATGAGCCCGGGTTGGAGCGGCGACTGATGCGTGCGGCGGGCAGACTCTCCGCCCTGCGGGATGCCCAGGTCTATGCGGCGCACTTTGGTGGCAAGGCTCAACCCGAGGTTGTGCCCCGGGTGCCCATGCTGACGGTACGACTGGCTCGCTGGCTGGACCGATTGTTGCAAGTCCCTGCCGACTTCAATCCCCTGCCGCTTTTTCAGATGCATCTCGCGCTCGGTCTGGCGGATTGCCTGGCCGAGCCCGGGCTGGAGAGACCGTCGGCCGGCAACAGGCTGCGGCTGCGCCACTGGCACAGGTTGCGGCTGGTTCTGAAGCAGACCCGCTATGGGGTGGAGCTGCTGGTGGGACAGGGGGAGGGCGATCCGGCCTGGCTCTCCATGCTGATCGAGTGGCAGGATAGGCTGGGTCAGTTGCAAGACGCGCGGCAATGGCGCAGGCGGCTGCGTCGCGAGAAGGGGCGTGACAAGAAAGTACGCGCCCTGCGGGAGGCGATACGTTGCCAGTTGCACCAGCTGGACTGCCGACAGGCGGAGCTTGTTGGTCTGCGGATGGCGTTGCAGCGCCAAGATTAGCGGGAAGAAAAAGGGATAAAAAAAGAGAGGCGCCGGGCCTCTCTTTTCAATTGGATGTCGACTGCGCTTACTTGACGCGCATACCTGGCTGGGCGCCTTCCTGGGGCTCCAGGATCCAGAGATCCTTGCCGCCCGGGCCGGCGGCCAGCACCATGCCCTCGGACATGCCAAAGCGCATCTTGCGCGGTGCCAGGTTGGCTACCATCACGGTCAGCTTGCCTTCCAGATCTTCCGGATTGTAGGCGGACTTGATGCCGGCAAACACCTGACGGGTCTCGCCACCGATATCCAGTTGCAGCTTGAGCAGCTTCTCCGCTTCCGGTACGGCTTCTGCCTTCTTGATCAGGGCGACGCGAAGGTCAATCTTGGCAAAATCCTCGTAGCTGATGGTCTCGCTGATGGGGTCGTCTGCCAGGGGACCTGTCGCTTTTGGCGCCTGCTCCTTGGCCAGATCTTCCTTGGAGGCTTCCACCATGGCTTCCACCTTGGCGGGCTCGATGCGGGAGAACAGCGCCTTGAACGGGGCCAGCTGGTGGTTGGTCAGCGGCTTGGCCACGCCATCCCAGGAGAGGGTCTCGCCCAGGAAGGCTTCGGCGCGCTCGGCCAGGTGCGGCATGACGGGTTTGAGGTAGGCCATCAGCACCCGGAACAGGTTGATGCCGACGGAGCAGACGTCCTGCAGCTGTGCATCCGCCCCTTCCTGCTTGGCAATGACCCAGGGAGCCTTGTCATCCACATAGCGGTTGGCTTTGTCGGCGAGCGCCATGATCTCGCGGATGGCGCGGCTGAACTCACGGGCCTCGTAGGCATCGGCAATAGAGGCACGGGCGCTCGCGAACTCGTTATAGAGTTCGGGTTCGCTGCACACATCGGCCAGCTTGCCGTCGAAACGCTTGGCGATAAAGCCGGCGTTGCGGGAAGCCAGGTTCACCAGCTTGTTGACCACGTCCGCATTGACCCGGGAGACGAAGTCTTCGAGGTTCAAGTCCAGATCGTCGATGCGACTGTTGAGCTTGGCTGCGTAGTAGTAACGCAGGCACTCGGGATCCAGGTGCTTCAAGTAGGTGGAGGCCTTGATGAAGGTGCCCTTGGACTTGGACATCTTGGCGCCGTTGACGGTCACATAGCCGTGCACGTTGACCTTGGTCGGCTTGCGGAAACCCGCTCCTTCCAGCATGGCCGGCCAGAACAGGCAGTGGAAGTAGGCGATGTCCTTGCCGATGAAGTGATAGAGCTCGGCGTCGGAGTCTGCCTTCCAGTAGCTGTCGAAGTCGATGTCGCCGCGCTTGTCGCACAGGTTCTTGAACGACGCCATATAGCCGATGGGGGCATCCAGCCAGACGTAGAAGTACTTGCCCGGGGCGCCCGGGATCTCGAAGCCGAAGTAGGGGGCGTCGCGGGTGATGTCCCACTGCTGCAGACCCGATTCGAACCACTCTTGCATCTTGTTGGCCATCTCTTCCTGGATGGCGCCTGAACCACGCACCCAGTCGGCGAGCCAGGCTTCGAACTGGGGCAGATCGAAGAAGAAGTGCTCGGAGTCCTTCATCACAGGAGTCGCACCGGAGACGGCGGATTTCGGATCGATAAGCTCGGTCGGGCTGTAGGTGGCGCCGCACGCGTCGCAGTTGTCACCGTACTGTTCCGGGGACTTGCACTTGGGGCAGGTACCCTTGACGAAGCGGTCCGGCAGGAACATGGACTTTTCCGGATCGAACAGCTGGGAGATGGTGCGGATCTTGATCTTGCCGGACTCCTTGAGGCGGCCATAGATGAGCCCGGCCAGCTCGCGGTTCTCGTCGCTGTGGGTCGAGTGGTAGTTGTCGAAGCTGATGTTGAAGCCGGCAAAATCCCCCTGATGCTCCTGGGATACGGCGGCGATCATCTCCTCGGGAGTGATCCCCATCTGCTGCGCCTTGAGCATGATGGGAGTGCCGTGCGCGTCATCGGCACAGACGAAATGCACCTGATTGCCACGCATTCGCTGATAACGAACCCAGATATCGGCCTGGATGTGTTCCAGCATGTGGCCAAGATGGATGGAGCCGTTGGCATAGGGGAGGGCGCAGGTTACCAGCATTCTACGAGGATCAGTTGCCATAATACGTTCTTGATGTGCCTGTTGGGATGATACAGTGCCGAGCATGTTACCCGAATTGGGGGCGGCCTGCCTAGGGTTGTGGCCCCCGGGGCCTTGGCTGACAGGAACAGCAAGGCGTCGGCAAGCCACTGATTTGTGTGCGGTAACCGTTCACCTCAGGATAACGACAACATAATGGGGAGTTAATGGTGATTGATTCAGTAAAACAGATCCTTGCCGAATTTAAGCCGGCCGGATGGGGCCAGGATCTGGTTGCAGCCGGTTTTGTGCGTGCCGTCGAGCAGCATGAGCAGACCCTGACCATCAAGCTGGTGCTGCCCTTTGCCGGTCAGACCCTGTTTGAACAGATGAAAGAAACGTTTGATGCGCACATCAGGGCCGCCACGGGCGCCGCCATCGTCGACTGGCAGTGCGACATCGAGGTGGCGAGCATGCCTCGCGCCCAGCAACTGGCGGCGGTACAGGGCATTCGCAACATCCTGGTGGTGGCCTCCGGCAAGGGAGGGGTGGGCAAGTCCACCACCGCCGTCAACCTGGCGCTGGCGCTGCAAAAGGAGGGGGCGCGGGTCGCCATTCTGGACGCGGACATCTATGGCCCCTCCATTCCGACCATGATGGGGACCCTCAAGGAGCGCCCCCACAGCCTGGATGGCAAGTTGATGGAGCCCGTCATGGCCTGCGGTCTCAAGACCAACAGCATCGGTTATCTGGTGGCGGAGCAGGATGCCACCATCTGGCGCGGCCCCATGGCTAGCAAGGCGCTGGCGCAGATCCTCCACGAGACCCGCTGGGGCGAGGTGGATTACTTGGTGGTGGACATGCCCCCGGGCACAGGGGACATCCAGCTCACCCTGGCCCAGCAGGTGCCTACGACGGCCGCCCTGATCGTCACCACCCCGCAGGATGTGGCACTGGCGGATGCCCGCAAGGGGATCGCCATGTTCAACAAGGTCAATGTGCCGGTGCTCGGCATCGTCGAGAACATGAGTTATCACGTCTGCAGTGCCTGTGGTCATCACGAGGCGCTGTTCGGTACCGGTGGCGGCAAGAAGATGGCTGAGCAGTATCAAGTGGCGCTGCTTGGTCAGTTGCCGCTGCACATCGACATCCGCCAGCACATGGACGATGGCTGTCCCACCGTGTTCGGTTCACCGGAAGGCGGGCTGGCTGAGGCCTATCTGAAACTGGCCCGTCGGGTGGGGGCTGAACTCTATTTCAGCGGTAAACCGATTTCGACCCCGCTCTACACGGTGGCGCTGGACGAATAATCGGCTGTCGGCCGGTTGCAATGGATTTGGGGTGGGCATGGCCCACCCTTTTTTATATAATGGATCGGTTTAAACAATCCCCAGTGCTCTTCTCTTTAGGTATTTTCAATGTCTGATACTCAACATTCGTGTGTGATCATCGGTATTGCTGGTGCATCCGCATCCGGCAAGAGTCTTATCGCTCAAACCATCTACGAAGAGCTGGTGGCCGAGCTGGGCGCAGGTCAGATTGGTGTGATCACCGAGGATTGCTACTACCGTGATCAGACCCACCTGACCATGGAAGAGCGGGTCAAGACCAACTATGACCACCCCAATGCCCTGGATCACGATCTGCTGGTGCAGCATCTGACCCAGCTGGTGCAAGGGGATGCCGTCAATATCCCCCAATACTCCTATACCGAACACACGCGCATGAGCGAAGTCACCGCTTTCGCACCGCGCCGGGTCATCATCCTGGAAGGCATATTGCTGCTGACCGACAGTCGTCTGCGTGAGCTGATGGATGCCTCCATCTTCATGGATACCCCGCTGGATATCTGCCTGCTGCGCCGTTTGGTGCGTGACGTGCAAGAGCGTGGCCGTACCATGGACTCCGTCCTCAAGCAGTATCAGAAGACGGTCCGCCCCATGTTCATGCAGTTTATCGACCCGTCCAAGCAGTATGCGGACGTAATCGTGCCCCGTGGCGGCAAGAACCGCATCGCCATCGACATGCTCAAGGCGCGTATCCGCCACATGTTGATTGGTTGATATGAAACAAGCCGGGTGATGCCCGGCTTTTTTAAATGAAACTTTTGTCAGGAGAGTCGCCGAATGCGTCTTTGTGATACCGATATCGAACGCCATCTGGATGAAGGCAAGATCGTCATTGAGCCGAGGCCCGGTGTTGAGCGGATCAGTGGCGTCAGCGTCGATGTGCTGCTCGGCAACGAGTTTCGCGTGTTTCGCGATCATGCCGCGCCTTATATCGACCTCGGCGGTACCAGTGCCGAGATGGCCGATGCCATCGATCGGGTGATGAGCGACGAGATCCACATCCCGGACGGCGAAGCCTTCTATCTGCACCCGGGGCAACTGGCGCTGGCGGTGACCTACGAATCCGTGACCCTGCCTGCGGACATCGTCGGCTGGCTGGACGGACGCTCCTCCCTGGCACGCCTCGGCTTGATGGTGCACGTCACCGCGCACCGCATCGATCCGGGCTGGTCCGGTCGCATCGTGCTGGAGTTCTACAACGGTGGCAAGCTGCCGCTGGCGCTGCGTCCCAAGATGAAGATAGGGGCGCTGAACTTCGAGATGCTCTCCGGCGCCGCGGCCCGTCCCTACAACAAGCGGGAAAACGCCAAGTACAAGAGCCAGCAAGGCGCGGTGGCAAGCCGCATCAACCAGGACTGATGTCCGCCTTCATGCTGCTTATATAGAGGGTGCTTCGGCACCCTCTTGCTTTTTCTGCGAAGGGAAGGGGACGTGCTGTACGGCGCCCCATGCGCTGCCGTGATGGTAAAACGCGTATAAAATCGCTGGTTTTGTGGCCCAATGATGGATGTTTGGTGTTGATTGGCGCCTATCCACAAGGTGTAGACGGCCTTTAATTAATCCATGACAAGCCCCATTCCTGCTGGGCCTAAGACATTTTCTGACGGAATGCCCTTTTTTTTTCTTACTGAAATATTTCAACAACGGGTATGGCACACCGAGCCTTCTGGCATAATCCGCCGCAACTCATAAACAGGTTCGTTTTTTATGTTTGAAATGTTTAGTGGTTTGGGTTTGTGGTGGTCAATCGGTTTGGTATTGGCCGTTTTTTTTGTGCTGGCCTATGAGTTCATCAATGGCTTTCACGATACCGCCAACGCGGTAGCAACGGTTATCTATACCAAGGCCATGCCCGCACACACCGCGGTAGTGGCTTCCGGCCTGTTCAACTTTGCCGGGGTCATGATGGGGGGATTGGGGGTGGCCTATGCCATTGTCCATCTGCTGCCCATCGATCTACTGCTCGGCATGGATTCGACCCAGGGTCTGATCATGGTGTTCTCCCTGCTGTTCTCGGCCATTGTCTGGAACCTGGGAACCTGGTACTTCGGCATCCCGGCGTCCAGCTCTCACACCCTGATCGGCTCCATTCTGGGGGTAGGCGGTGCCTATGCCCTGATCAGTGATCAGCCTCTGAAAGAGGGCATCAACGTCGGTAAAGCGATCGACATCATGCTCTCCCTCATCATCTCTCCCACCGTGGGCTTCATCATCGCCGCCTTGCTGCTGTTCGCCATGAAGCGAGTCTGGCTTGGCAGCAAGATCCACAAAACCCCGGAAGAGCGACTGCTGGTGGATGGCAAGAAACATCCGCCGTTCTGGGCCCGTGTGACCTTGATTTGTTCCGCCATGGGGGTGAGCTTCGTGCACGGCTCCAACGATGGTCAGAAGGGTATTGGTCTGGTGATGCTGGTGCTGATCTGCATGGCGCCCGCCTACTTCGCACTGGACATGAGCAGCCGCTCCTACGATCTGGACCGCACCCAAGATGCCAACCAGCGCATCATGGAAATCTACCAGCGCAACCAGGAGCAGGTCTCCACTGTTGTGAACTTCAGTGTGCCTGCCCATGCCCAGGAAGAGTTGATGACTCACTGCGAGGCCGGTGAGGCCCTCGAGGCCATGGCCACCCTGGACAACCGTCTGGGCCAGGTGCGTACCTACGAGGAGATGAGTCTGACCGATCGCCGCGAGGTGCGCCGTCTGCTGCTCTGTATCGATGATACCGCTCGCAAGGTCTCCAAGCTGCCGCTGCCAGCCAAGGAGCTGACCGATCTGGCCAAATGGCGCAAGGATCTGACCGCTACGGCCGAATACGCGCCGACCTGGGTCATCGTCTCCATCGCCTTGGCGCTGGGCTGTGGCACCATGGTGGGCTGGCGCCGTATCGTCTACACAGTGGGCGAGAAGATCGGCTCTTCCGGCATGACCTACAGCCAGGGCATCGCCGCCCAGATCACGGCTGCTGCCTCCATCGGGGTGGCCAGCTTGACCGGCATGCCGGTGTCCACCACCCATATCCTCTCTTCTGCGGTGGCGGGGACCATGGTGGCGAACAAATCAGGCCTGCAGAGCCAGACCATCAAGACCATCTTGCTGGCCTGGGTCCTGACCCTGCCGCTCACCATGCTGCTCTCCGGCGGGCTGTTCCTGATCAGCAACAACCTGTTTGGTGGCTGATAGCTAAAACACTGCATCAATGACAAAGGGCCTGCGGGCCCTTTTTTCATGGCTGGGATCGATTCGGCCACTGCTAGCCGCCATGCTCGGCAACCGACAAAACAAGCCACATATGCCATCAAACAAGAGTGTTCATTTACTGATAATTTCCCGCCAGCTTTCCTCTTCCTCATTTACCCCTCTTGTCAGCAGAAGGGGCTGACCGCAGCCCATCTCGTCTGTTAGGGGGCTAAGCCATCGTCTCACCCTCTCATCAGGGCTTCGGCTCTCGTCCTTCATTCCTTGAATGCATCCGCTCATGACGCACGCCGCTCGGCATCGGTGTGACCGACCATGATTCCTTGTCGAGTTGCGGGGAAACTTGCACTTGCCCTGTGACGGGCTCTCTTGCCACAAAGCGAGAGGGCTGGATAACAGGAGCTAGGGCGGCGCCCCATGGCATTGTCCGTGGCATCTTGGTCGCGACAAAGCAAGAGATGGAGGGGAGTGCAGAGCAGAGAACCCCGGTACCAGAGTTTGTCTTCCCTGAAAGAGGAAGAGGAGCAAGGGGGCAAGGGGGCAAGGGGGCAAGGGATTGAGGACACAGACCAATTGTCAGGCAAAAAAAGAGCCACACGAGGTGTGGCTCTTTTATCAGACTAGACAAGCTAGGGGATCAGGGACGACCCGCCGGGCTGGTTGCTACATTGACGGCGGCTGTGCTGCCACCGTGGCGGCCTGAGCTTACGACTTCGCTACGCTCCAGCGGGGCCTGCTCAACCGGCTCATGGGGGGCCGGGGCAGGCACGGCTGCCGGCGTTGCCATGGGGGCTGAAGCCTTGCGGGCACGAGCCAGTACGCCAGCGCCTTTGGCAACCGGCTTGGTTACTAGCGGGGCGACAACAGGCTCGGGCTGTGCAACCACAGGGGCAACCTGCTCGGCTGCAGGAACTACTTCCTCGGCTTGCGGGGCAGGAACCGGCTCCACCACAACGGGGGCGGCTTCTACCACAGCCTGGTCAGCGACGCTGGCCTCGACCACGACCTGAGTCTCCTCAACAACCACCTCGGCCACAGGTTCGGCAGCGACAGGAGCTGCTTCGATGGCAACAGGGGCTGGCTCGATGGCGGCTGGAGCCGCTTCGACTGCAACGGGGGCTTCAACCACCTCGGCGACCACAGGGGCGGCGACTTCGGTCACCGCCGCTTGCGCCTGCTCATGGGCCTCTTCGGCTACGGCTTCGGCGACCACGTGCTCGGTCAGGGCGGAGGAGGCTTGCAGCGCGGCGGCAACGGCCTCGGCACTCGGGATGGTGATGACAGGCACGGCGGGCTCTTCCACCTTCACCTGAGCAGCATCCGCCTGGGCGGCTGTCGTCAGTTGCACGTCGGCCTGAGGTTCATCATCACGCTGGCCACGGGCATCTTCGTTGATGCGTTTGCGACGCTGGCCTTCGATCCGCTGGCTGCGCGGAGTACGGCGAGAGCGGCGCTGACCTTCGGTCTGCTCCTCTTGCTCACCGACCACGGCCGCAGTCTCGGCCAGATCAGGAGCCTGCTCGTCTACCGGCAGGACAGGGGTGTCGGTGGCGGCGACATCGACCCGAACCTGCTTGCGCAGCTGGCGACGTTCGCGGCGCTCGGCCACTTTCTGCTCTTTTTCCTGACGCGGCTCGGCGCTGACGGCGACAGTCTCGACGGTTTCTACCGCTTCAACCACGACCTCGGCACGGGGCTCGCGCGGAGCACGGGGTTCGCGAGCCGGGCGCGGGGCGCGGGGTTCACGTTCCTGACGGGGCTCACGGGGTTCGCGATCCATACGCGGTTCGTTGCGCACTTCGCCACGGGGTTCACGTTCCATGCGCTGTTCGCTACGCACTTCACCACGGGCTTCACGCTCCTGACGGGGCTCGCGCTCTTTACGCGGACGACGGTTGCGGCTCTCGCCACCCTCGCGGTTGGCAGCGCCTTCACGCTTCTCGCCAGCGTCGGCCGGGTTGCGGTTGCTGCGGTTGTCATCGCGACGACCACGCTGGCCACGGCTGCGGGTTTCGTCACGCTGATGACGGTGACCCTCATCCTTGCGCGCTTCCCGTTGGGCGGCCGGTTTCTCGGCGGGTGCTTTCACCTCAACCTGGGCGGTGTCGGAGCCGAACAGACCGGAGATGGCCTTGAACAACTTGCCAAACAGACCCGCTTCGGCGGCAACCGGTGCCGGTGCTGTGACGGGGGCAGGGGCGGCAACAGAGACGGCCGGTTGAGGTGCCTGGACGAAGCCTTGCAGCAGCGGCTGCTCGCGCTCAATGACCTGAGCCTGCTTGGGCTGGTAGACCGGCTTGGCAATCTCGGTTTTCAGCTCGTAGCTGGCCGCTTCCGGGATCTCGTTCTGACGGATGCGGGTCACTTCGTAGTGCGGGGTTTCCAGATGCTGGTTCGGAATGATGTAAACACGAACATCATTACGCTGTTCCAGGCTTGCGATGGCGGCGCGTTTCTCGTTGAGCAGATAGGCGGCGACATCGACCGGCACTTGGCCGTGAACCTGCTCGGTGTTGTCCTTCATGGCCTCTTCTTCGATGAGACGCAGGATGGACAGGGCGAGGGATTCGTTGTCACGGATGACACCCTGACCCTGGCAACGGGGGCAGATGTGGCTGCTGGATTCGTTGAGGGAGGGACGCAGACGCTGGCGAGACATTTCCAGCAGACCGAAACGGGAGATCCGGCCCAGCTGGATGCGGGCTCTGTCCTGATGGACCGCTTCACGCAGACGATTTTCCACTTCGCGTTGATGGCGAACCGGCGTCATGTCGATGAAGTCGATGACAATCAGACCACCCAGGTCACGCAGACGCAATTGACGGGCAATTTCGTCGGCCGCTTCCAGGTTGGTCTGCAGCGCCGTCTCTTCGATATCGCCGCCCTTGGTGGCGCGGGAGGAGTTGATATCGATGGAGGTCAGCGCTTCGGTCGGATCGATGACGATGCTGCCACCGGAGGGCAGACGCACTTCACGCTGGAAGGCAGACTCGATTTGGCTCTCGATCTGGAAGTGGTTGAACAGGGCGACATCACCCTTGTACAGCTTCACGCGATTGAGGAAATCGGGGCGCACCAGCTCAATGTGCGACTTGGCACGTTCGAAGATGACCGGGTTGTCAATCAGGATCTCGCCGACATCGCGGCGCAGATAGTCACGAATGGCACGCACGATCACGTTGCTCTCCTGGTGGATGAGCACGGGCGCGGTACGGTCCTGTGACGCCTTGTGGATGGAGTCCCAGTGGTTGAGCAGAACGTTCAGATCCCATTCCAGCTCTTCCGGGGATTTGCCGACACCGGCGGTACGCACGATGAGGCCCATGCCGTCCGGCACGGTCAGTCCGCTCAGGGCTTCTTTCAACTCGGTCCGCTCGTCACCCTCTATACGACGGGAAATACCGCCAGCACGGGGGTTGTTCGGCATCAGCACCAGATAGCTGCCGGCCAGACTGATGAAGGTGGTGAGGGCCGCACCCTTGGTGCCACGCTCTTCCTTGTCGATCTGGACGATCACTTCCTGGCCTTCGCGGACCACTTCTTTGATGTTGGGACGACCCTGATAGGAGTAACCGGAGGGGAAGTAATTGCGGGCGATTTCCTTTAACGGCAGGAAACCGTGGCGCTCGGCGCCATAGTCAACAAAAGCAGCTTCAAGACTGGGTTCTACGCGGGTGATTTTACCCTTGTAAATGTTCGCTTTTTTCTGCTCGTGTCCCGGACTTTCAATATCCAAATCGTAGAGCTGTTGTCCGTCAACCAGCGCTACGCGCAACTCCTCTTCCTGAGTCGCGTTGATTAGCATTCTTTTCATTGAGTTCTCATTATTTTGTCATTTTGATTCCTCCACAGGATCCTGCCGGCGCCGGCCTCGGGTCTTCAGCATGCTTGGGCAACCTCCCGGTTGGGGTATGCATGAGGCGCAAACTAAGGGCACTCTGGTTCAGTCTTCTCGAGAAGGCATGAATTAAGGATACCGGTGTGGAGACAATTAAATCGGCTCTGTTTGCGTTCTCCATGCGTTGTACCTCGCACCCGGGAACCGTCATGTTCTTGTATACACGGTGTTTCGGGATTGGGTGGCATACTTTTTGGCCACTTAGTACAAGGCTTGAACACAATGACAAAACCTTGTTTATTATCCCATTTAAACCACTTTTATAGCAAGACGCCATTTTTTAACAAAGCATGCAGCCAAGGGCTGCCGGCGGTGTTAAAATCCGCGCCATGACACAGATACATCAACAAGTGCAGCTGCTCACCATCGAAGCTGAGCATGAAGGGCAGCGCATCGACAATTTTCTCAAGACTCAGTTAAAGGGCGTCCCCAAGAGCCTGATCTATCGCATCCTTCGAAAAGGAGAGGTGCGCGTCAACAAGAAACGCATCAAACCGGAATACAAACTCTGCGCCGGTGACGAGGTGCGGGTCCCTCCCGTGCGCGTGGCCGAGAAGAACGAATTGCCCTCTGCCAACCTCGGCAGCATCCAGCGTCTGGAGAGCCAGATCCTGTTTGAAGACGAGGCCATGATAGTGCTGAACAAGCCGTCCGGCATGGCGGTGCACGGTGGCAGCGGCTTGAGCTTTGGCGTCATCGAGGGGTTGCGTGCCCTGCGCCCGGAAGCCCGCTTCCTGGAGCTGGTGCATCGGCTCGATCGCGACACTTCCGGCGTGCTGCTGGTTGCCAAGAAGCGCAGTGCCCTGCGCAGCCTCCATGAGCAGTTGCGGGTCAAGACCATGCGCAAGCAGTACCTGGCGTTGGTGCGCGGTCAGTGGCAGTCACACGTCAAGGTGGTCAATGCGCCGCTGCGCAAGAACGATCTGCAATCCGGCGAGCGGGTGGTGCGGGTCAGCAGTGACGGCAAGCCCTCCGAGACCCGCTTCCGCATTGCCCGTCAATTTGCCGAAGCGACCCTGGTGGAGTGCAGCCCGATCACCGGTCGTACCCACCAGATCCGGGTTCATACCCAGCATGCCGGCCATCCCATCGCCTGTGATGACAAATACGGTGAGGCGGCGTTTGATGAGAAGATGCGGACCCTGGGGCTGAAGCGGCTCTTTTTGCACGCCTGGAAACTGAGCTTCACCCATCCGGCCGATGATCGCGAGATGCAGGTGGAGGCGCCGCTCGCCCCCGAGCTCGATGCCTTCCTGAACAAGCTGGCACGCTGATGGAGCGCGTCCGACTCGCCATTTTCGATTGGGACGGTACCCTGATGGATTCGGTGGGGCGGATCGTCTCCTGTGTGCAAGCGGCCGCCCGCGACTGCGGCGAGGGGGTGCCCGAGCCGCAGTCCATCCATCAGATCATCGGGCTCAGCCTGGCGGTCGGCATTCCCCGCCTGTTCAATCTGGCAGAGGGGAGTGAGCGGGCCCAGGCCCTGATCGCCCGTTATCGTCACCATTATCTGCATGACGATACACCCAGCCCGCTGTTTGCCGGCGCTCGCGAGTTGCTTTCTGGCTGGCAGGCACAGGGCATTGGCCTCGCAATCGCCACGGGCAAGTCCCGAAGGGGCCTCGACAGTGTGCTGGATGAAACGGGTTTGCGTCCTCTCTTTGCCGCCAGCCGTGGTGCGGATGAAGCGAACTCCAAACCCGATCCCCTGATGTTGACGCAAATTCTGGATGAGCTGGGTTTTGCGCCGCACCAGGCGGTGATGATTGGCGACTCCATCCATGACATGGCGATGGCTGAGGCGTTGCAGATGCCACGCATCGGCGTCACTTGGGGTGTTCATGATCGTGCAAGGTTGGCCGAACATCATCCCGTTGCCATCGTCGATACCATGGATGAGCTGAGGCAACTGCTGGGCTGAGTGCGCACCGGGTTGATGAACACAGAAACAACAATGGGAGCCTTGGCTCCCATTGTTGTTTCTGTTTCCTGCTCAGGGCAGATTGAGGCCGTGACGTGCCAGCAACTCGATCAGGCCGATCAGGGGCAGACCGATCAGGGCGTTGGGATCCCGCCCTTCCAGCCCCTTGAACAACATGATGCCCATGCCTTCACACTTGAAGCTGCCGGCACAATCGAGGGGCAACTCCGCCTTTACGTAACGGCGCAAGGCCGCCTCATCCAGGGAGCGAAAATGCACGGTGAAGGGCTCCACGAGCTGCTCGACCCGGCCATTTGCGGCATTCAGCACACACAGGCCGGTATAAAAGGTGACGCTCTTGCCCTGGGCCATCATAAGCTGTGCCACCGCGTTATCCACCGTGCCCGGTTTGCCGAGAATACGGCCGTCACAGACGCACACCTGATCCGAGCCGATGATCAACCCCTGATCATGTTGGCGGGTGATGGCACTCGCCTTGGCATGGGCCAGGCGGCTGACCAGTGCCTCGGCCGGCTCCCCGGGCAGCGGGGTTTCATCGATCTCGGGGGAGGCGCATAGGAACGGCTGGCCGAGTTTTTCCAGCAGCGCCTTGCGATAGCGGGAAGTGGAGGCGAGGATCAGAGTGGTCTGCATGTGTTGATGATATCCATTTATAAATCAATTGGTTGATTCTAACTGTGACAGAAGGCCCACGCAAACCACCCCGAGCGCCCGTATGCCGGCCTGGGTTTACCACGAAAAAACCGACGACATGCTGGCGACCCGAGCGCGGCGTAACATAGGTTGATGGGACAGGAGTGCGACATGACAAGATACGGTGTGCTGGCCCTGATGCTGCTCTCCCTCGCGAGCTGGGGACAGGAGTGGCAGCCAGAAAAGGGGGAGGGCGGCGTACAGCTCTGGACCCAGGCACGTCCTCCGTCCCCCTTTCTGGCCTTGCGCCTGGAGATGCGGGTCAAGGCGGATCCCATGGCGTTGCTGGCCGTGCTGCGAGACACGGCGCGCCATCGGGAGTGGTTGCCGTCCAGTCGCGAGGTGCGGCTGCTGGCAAGATCCGGCCCCGATGATGACCTGGTTTACACCCGCCTGGCGTCCCCTTGGCCGGTGCAGGACAGGGAGCTCATCACACGCTCCCATCTGATCAGGCGGGCCGGTTGCGCGCTGGTGCTGGAGGTGTGGGCCGAGCCGGACGCCCTGGCGCCTCGCCCAGGTCTGTATCGGATCCGGGAGAGTGCCGGTCGCTGGGAGGCACTGCCACAACGCGATGGCAGCACCCTGATCAGGCTCGAAAGCCATACCAACCCGGGCCGCCATTTGCCGGGCTGGCTGGTCAATCCAATGGCCATCAAGGCGGCGCTGGGCAGCTTTCAGGCCATCCGCCGGTTGATGGAGGCACAACCCAGAGCCGCGCCTAGGCAACGCCTGCTCGGCGGTGGAGGCTGTCCTGCCGCGCCCTGAATCTGGAAATGGAGGTCAAGCCGGGCACCTGGCGAGCGGGGCACGGGATGGGGGAGGGACGTGCAACGGCATAAAAGGCTCACTGACCCCGAGATCCTGGCCAAGGGGGATGACTGTACAGGATCCTGTGCGGGATCCCGCGGTTTATGGCATAATCGGCCACCGATGAACACAAGTTCCCGCATGCAGGGGCTTGTGCAGGTAAAATCATCGGCGGTAAGGACTTTTTCCTTTGACTATCCCTTGTTGGACCTATAATATTCGCGCCCTATGCAAAAGGTGAAGTTGCCCGTTAAGGTTGATCCAGTCCGTAATGCCTTGAAGCTACTCGATTATGTCGGGATAGTGGAAAAGTCGCAGATGCCCAGACTGGAAGCATCAACCGAAGGCTTGCGAAGTGATGTGGACGTCACTCTGCAGTTTGGCAAAGATGTCCAGAAGTTGACCGTTATGAAAGGCACTGCCCATGCCAAGGTTGACCTGGTTTGCCAGCGTTGTGGAGAGGCTTTCGAGCACCTTTGTGAAGCTAGTTTTATTTACACTCCGCTGTTCGAGAGAACAAACGAGGAAGAGCTGCCGGAAGCTTATGAGCCCATTGAGTTGGACGAAAACGGCGAGATAGATCTTCATCAAATCCTGGAGGATGAACTCATCCTCTCGTTGCCTCAGGTGGCCATGCATCCCATGGATGTCTGCCCGCGAGGAAACATGGAAATGACTTGGGGTGACATCGAACCTGCTGATGAGCGGCCGAATCCCTTTGCAGTTCTTGAAGAGCTCAAACGTAAGTGAATTTTAGGAGTTAGCCTACCATGGCCGTACAACAGAACCGTAAAACCCGCGCCAAGCGTGGCATGCGTCGTTCCCACGATGCGCTGACCACTGCAGCCCTGACTGTTGATCAGACCAGTGGCGAAATTCATCGTCGTCACCACGTGACTGCCGATGGTTTCTACCGCGGTAAAAAGGTAATCGCTTAAGGATTGCCTTTGTCTACGCAAACTGTCGCGCTAGACATAATGGGGGGAGATATTGGCCCCTCTGAAACAGTGCCTGCCGCCGTGCAGGCACTGTCTCTTCTGCCTCAACTAAATCTTGTTCTGGTCGGTGACCAACACCTGATCGCCCCTCTGTTGCAGCAACATGGCTTGCTGACTCATCCCCGCGTTCGTCTCGTACATGCATCCCAGGTCGTCGGCATGGGCGAAAAGCCGATCGTCGCGCTGCGTACCCTGAAAGACTCCTCCATGCGAGTTGTGCTCAATCTGGTGAAAGCCGGTGAGGCCGATGCCTGCGTCAGTGCTGGTAATACCGGCGCCCTGATGGCCATGGCCAAATGCGTGCTCAAATCCCTGCCCGGGGTCGACAGGCCCGCCCTCATCAAGGCGCTGCCGACATTGAGCGGAAAACGCACAGTGATGCTGGATCTGGGGGCGAACGTGAGCTGCGATGCCGACACCTTGCTGCAATTTGCGGTGATGGGCTCCGTCGTGGCCGAGCAGGTCGAGGGAATAGCATCCCCCAGGGTGGCGCTGCTCAACGTGGGGGAGGAGGAGATCAAGGGCAATGACCTGGTACGCCACAGTGCCGAGTTGTTGCGCCAGTGCGCCGCGCTCAATTTTGTCGGTTTCATCGAGGGGGACAGGATCTTCAGCGGTGACAGCGACGTCATCGTCTGTGACGGCTTCGTCGGCAACGTGGCGCTCAAGACCGCCGAGGGCGTGGTGCGAATGATGGCCGAACTGGCCGGATATCCTCGCAAAAAACGCAGTTTTCTTGGTCGACTCGCCGGATTTATGTTCAAACGGCGTTTTTCTTACCTGAACCCCGACCAGTATAATGGCGCGAGTCTGTTAGGATTGCGCGGCATTGTGGTAAAAAGCCATGGGCGGGCCGAGCGCCGCGCTCTGTGTCATGCGATTCTGCTGGCCGCACAAGAAGCCAAACACCAACTTCCATTGCAAATTGCAGATCGCCTTGAATCTGTCTTTTCCGACAGGGATTTATAAAACTCTATGCATAGCAAAATTCTGGGTACTGGCAGTTATCTGCCGAGTTCGGTTCGTACCAACGCCGATCTTGAGCAGATGGTTGAAACCAGTGACGAGTGGATCGTGGAACGTACCGGGATCCGTGAACGCCGCATCGCCGGGAGCGACGAGAGCGTCGCGACCCTGTCTCATCAGGCGGCCTTGCGGGCGCTGGATGCCGCAGGCCTGACCGCCGCCGATCTGGACATGATAGTGTTGGCGACCACCAGCGCCGAGAACGCCTTCCCGGCCGCGGCCTGCGAACTGCAGGGGCTGCTCGAGGTACCGGGGATCCCGGCCTTTGACGTGGCGGCGGCCTGCGCCGGTTTCACCTATGCGCTCTCCATTGCCGATCAGTTCGTCAAGTCTGGCGCCGCTCGCCACGTCCTGGTGGTCGGTGCCGACGTGCTCTCCCGCATGTGCGATCCGGAAGACCGGGGCACCATCATTCTGTTCGGGGATGGAGCCGGGGCCGTGGTGATCGGCGCGAGCGAGACACCCGGGATACTGTCTACCCACCTGCATGCCGACGGCCGTTATGGCGAACTGCTCAAGTTGCCGCAGCCTCGCCGTGGCATGCCGGGTGCCGAGCTCGAAGCCTACATGTACATGAAGGGCAACGATGTCTTCAAGGTCGCGGTGACGCGCCTGAGCGAGATCGTGACCGAGACCCTGGCTGCCGCCAATATCGACCCGAGCGAGCTGGACTGGCTGGTCCCGCATCAAGCCAACTTCCGTATCATCAACGCCACCGCCAAGAAACTCGGCATGGGGCTTGACAAGGTGATCCTGACCCTGGACCGCCACGGCAATACCTCCGCCGCCTCCGTGCCCATCGCCTTCGATGAAGGGGTACGTGACGGCCGTATCAAACCGGGCCAGCTAGTATTGCTGGAAGCCTTCGGCGGTGGTTTTGCCTGGGGTTCGGCGCTGGTTCGCCTCTGATACCAAGCGGCGCCGCGCGTCTCGGCGCCCGCTTACCGATTTCGTCTTACCTTAAAGGAATCAATGATGACCCGATTTGCCATTGCCTTCCCGGGACAAGGCTCCCAGAGCGTCGGCATGCTGGCGGAGCTCGCCGAGCAACACGCCGTGATTAAAGAGACCTTCGCCGAGGCGAGCCAGGTGCTGGGTTATGACCTGTTGGCCCTGGTGTTGAATGGTCCCGCCGAGGATCTGAACAAGACCTGGCGCACCCAGCCGGCACTGCTGACCGCCTCCGTCGCCTTGTGGCGCCTGTGGCAACAGCAGGGTGGGGCAACCCCCGCCGTCATGGCCGGTCACAGCCTGGGAGAGTATTCCGCCCTGGTGTGCAGCGGCGCCCTGGCCTTTGCCGATGCGGTCAAGCTGGTTGAACTGCGTGGCCTCGCCATGCAGGAAGCCGTGCCGGAAGGCACCGGCGCCATGGCCGCCATCATAGGGCTGGACAACGACTCCATCGCCGCCAACTGCGAGAAAGCGGCGCAAGGACAGGTGGTCTCTCCGGTCAACTTCAACTCCCCGGGTCAAGTGGTCATCGCCGGTCATAAAGAAGCGGTCGAGCGTGCCAACGTGCTGATGAAAGAGTCAGGCGCCAAGCGTGCGCTGCCGCTGCCGGTCTCGGTGCCGTCCCACTGCGCCCTGATGAAACCCGCAGCCGAAAAACTGGCCGCCGCGCTGGATGGGATCGAGATCAAGGTTCCAACCATCGCCGTCATCAATAATGTCGACGTCTCCTGTGAACAGGATCCGGCCGCCATCAAGCAGGCCCTGGTGCGCCAGCTGTTCAGCCCGGTCCGTTGGACCGAGACGGTAGAGCGGATGGCAAACGACGGTATCACCCTCGAGATCGAGATGGGTCCGGGCAAGGTGTTGACCGGGCTGGCCAAGCGCATCGATCCGCGCGTAGAAGGTATTCACGCCAACGATGCCGCCTCTTTCGAGCAGGCGCTGGCCCAAGTCAAATAAACAGGAGCAAGACATGAGTTTTACCGATAAAGTTGTGCTGGTCACCGGCGCCAGCCGTGGCATTGGTCGTGCGATTGCCGAAACTTTTGCGGCCCGTGGCGCGAAAGTGGTGGGGACCGCGACCAGCGAGAGCGGTGCCGAGGCCATCAGTGCCTATCTGGGCGAACAGGGCTGTGGCATGGCACTGAACGTGACCAGCCAGGAATCCATCGAAACCGTCTTTGCCGCCATCAAGGCACGTTTTGGCGACATCGACATCCTGATCAACAACGCCGGTATCACCCGCGATAACCTGTTGATACGGATGAAAGATGACGAGTGGAATGAGATCATCGACACCAATCTTACCTCCCTGTACCGTCTGAGCAAGCCGGTGTTGCGTGCCATGATGAAGAAGCGCCATGGTCGCATCATCAGCATAGGTTCCGTGGTCGGTACCATGGGCAACGCCGGTCAGGTCAACTATGCTGCCGCCAAGGCCGGCCTGGTGGGCTTTACCAAGTCATTGGCCCGTGAAGTGGCTTCCCGTGGCATCACGGTGAATGCGGTGGCCCCCGGTTTCATCGAAACCGACATGACCAAGGCACTGAATGAAGAACAGCGTGCCGGCATCATGAATCAGGTGCCTGCCGCCCGTTTGGGTGATCCGAAAGAAATTGCTGCCGCTGTGGTATTCTTGGCGTCTGACGACGCTGCCTATATTACCGGCGAAACCCTGCATGTTAATGGCGGGATGTACATGGTGTAATCAATTTGTCGTAAGATCTGTTCAAATTTGCGATAATACGCCGAAGTTTGGCGAATTTCGTGGTTTGACCAGCGGCAAGTCACTTGCAAACTCACGTCAATTGAATACACTACCCCAACCAGACGCAATAGCGTATTTTTAAAGGAAAATTCAGGTCATGAGCAACATCGAAGAACGCGTAAAGAAAATCATCATCGAACAACTGGGTGTTAAAGAGGAAGACGTCAAGAACGCTGCCTCCTTCGTCGACGACCTGGGCGCTGACTCTTTGGATACCGTTGAACTGGTAATGGCGCTGGAAGAAGAATTCGATACCGAAATTCCTGATGAAGAAGCCGAGAAGATCACCACTGTTCAAGCGGCTATCGACTATATCACCGCTAATCAGGAATAAGTTCCTGTTCTGAAAGAAGCGGCCCAAGGGCCGCTTCTTTTATGTTTACTCCCTTTCAAAATACCTCTCGGAGACTAGCTCAGTGTCAAAACGCAGAGTCGTGGTAACCGGCCTGGGGATGCTTTCCCCTGTGGGCAATACTGCCGAATCCAGCTGGCAAGCCCTGCTCAACGGGCAGAGCGGCATTTCTCTCATCGATCACTTTGATGCCAGCGAGTTTGCGACCCGTTTCGCAGGCCTGGTCAAAGAGTTCGATCCAGAACAATACGGCATCAACCGCAAAGAAGCCCGCAAGATGGATCTCTTCATCCAGTACGGCGTGGCGGCGGGGGTGCAGGCACTGGATGATTCCGGCCTCGTCATCAACGAAGAGAATGCGGAGCGGGTCGGCGTTGCCATCGGCTCCGGCATCGGCGGTCTGGGTCTCATCGAGCAGAACCACAGCAGCCTCGTCAACGGCGGCCCGCGCAAGCTGAGCCCCTTCTTCGTGCCATCCACCATCATCAATATGGTGTCCGGTCATCTCTCCATCATGAAGGGGCTGCAGGGCCCGAACATCGCCGTGACTACGGCGTGCACCACGGGTACCCACGCCATCGGCATGGCCGGCCGGATGATCGCCTACGGTGATGCGGACGTGATGGTCGCCGGCGGCACTGAGAAAGCCTCCACCCCCATGGGGATGGGCGGCTTTGCGGCGGCCAAGGCACTCTCTACCCGTAACGACGAACCCCAAAAGGCGAGCCGTCCCTGGGACAAGGATCGCGACGGTTTCGTGCTGGGTGATGGCGCCGGGGTGCTGGTGCTGGAAGAGTACGAACACGCCAAGGCCCGTGGCGCCAAGATCTATGCCGAGCTGGTAGGCTTTGGCATGAGCGGTGACGCCTACCACATGACGGCGCCTCCCTCCGATGGCAACGGTGGCGCTCGCGCCATGAAGAATGCCATCAAGGATGCCGGCATAGCGCCGGAGGCGATCGGTTACATCAATGCCCACGGTACCTCCACCCCACTGGGTGATGTGGCAGAACTGCGTGGCATGAAAGAGGTGTTTGGCGATCATGCCAAGTCCCTGATGATCAGCTCCACCAAGTCCATGACCGGCCACCTGCTGGGGGCGGCGGGGGCCATCGAGGCGATCATCACTGTGTTGGCCCTGCGTGATCAGGTGGCACCGCCCACCATCAATCTGGACAACCCGGATGAGGAGTGCGATCTGGACCTGGTGCCCCATGTGGCCAAACCCGGCCAGTTTGAATATGCCCTCTCCAATTCGTTTGGTTTCGGCGGCACCAATGGCTCCCTGATCTTCAAACGCGTATAATTCGCTTTGGGCGAAATGATAAGGCCCGATACGACTGTATCGGGCCTTTTTTATCGGAGGGATCCCCTTGCTGATTAATGGAATACCGACAGAAGCAGTGTCCGCCCGGGATCGAGGGCTGACATACGGGGACGGCCATTTCACCACCATGCTGGTGAAGCAGGGTGAAGTGGTCTGGTGGCCGGCACACCTCGCCAGGTTGCATCATGCCTGCGCCAAACTGGGGTTTGCTGAGCTTCCCTGGGATAGCCTGGCCGCCGAAGTGGCGCAAGTGGCAGCAGGGCAGACGCAGGCTGTCGCCAAGATAGTGCTGACCCGTGGCAGTGGGGGACGGGGCTATGACGGCGCGGGATGCAATACGCCTACCCGCATTGTCTCCCTGGCGCCATACCCGGCGCACTATCTTGACTGGCAGCAAAACGGCATCGCGGCCCTGGTCTGTCAGCAGCAGCTTGGTGATGCTCCCATGCTGGCAGGGCTCAAGACCCTGGGTCGTCTGGAACAAGTTCTGCTCAAAAGCGAACTTGCCGCGCGGGGCGGAGTCGAAGGTATAGTCTTGAACAGCCGTGGATTTCTGGTAGAAGGGGTCAGTGCAAATCTGTTTTGGCGCCGTGGCAAGACGGTGTTCACACCGGATCTCGCCCGCGCCGGGATCGATGGCATCATGCGCAAGCGCGTGATCATGATGCTTAAACAGATGGGTATTGAACTGCGTGTCGTGGAGGCTCCGCTGGAGTCACTGTGGCAGGCCGAAGAAGTCTGGTTGACCAATACCCTGATGGGCATAGTGCCGGTCACCAGCATTGGGGATATGCACTATCCCAGCCCGGTATTGATCCGCCGTTTACAGGAGCGTTTGGTCATTGAAGTTTAATCGGCTCTACACCCTGCTCGCGGGGGCAGCCCTGACCGTTGCCGTCGCCGGGGGGTATGTATATTACAAATGGCAAGAGGTGGAGACGCTCACCAACAAGGGGCCGACGCGCCTCTTTACCGTCGAAAAAGGCGCCCATGCGGCGCGCCTGATTGCCGAACTGGGGGAGGGAGAAACCAGCCCCTGGGCGGTGCGGCTCTGGCTGCGTGGCCACCCTGAACTGGTCGCCATCAAGTCTGGTACCTATGAGATCAAGGAAGGGGCCCCGCTCAAGGAGACCCTCTCCCTGTTTGCTTCCGGCAAGGAATTTCATTTCAGCCTGACCTTTGTCGAGGGTTCCCGTTTCGAAGACTGGTTGAAACAGCTCTCGAGCGCTCCTTACCTGGAGCGGCTGACCGTGGAGCAGAGCGAGACTGAGCTGGCGCAAGAGCTTGGCATCGACAACGGCAAGCTGGAGGGCTGGTTCCTGCCGGAAACCTACGCCTACACCACCCATGCCAGCGACATCTCCATCCTGCGCCGTGCCTATCAGGACATGAAAACCTTCCTGCAGGAGAACTGGGAGAAGCGTCAAGCCGATCTGCCCTACAAGACGCCCTATGAGGCGCTCATCATGGCCTCCATCATCGAAAAGGAGACGGGCCAACCGGACGAGCGGGCGCAGATCGCTTCCGTGTTCGTCAATCGGCTGCGCCTTGGCATGAAGCTGCAGACCGACCCCACCGTCATCTACGGGGTGAAGGACAGGTACGATGGCAACATCCGCCGTAGCGATCTCACCGATGTGAACCCCTACAACACCTATGTGATCGATGGCTTGCCGCCGACCCCCATCGCCATGCCGGGCAAGGCCTCCATCGAGGCGGCGCTCAACCCCAAGTCGACCGACTATCTCTATTTCGTCGCCAAGGGGGGCGGGGCCCACTATTTCTCCAAGACCCTCGATGAACACAATCGGGCGGTTCGCGAATACATATTGAAGAAACCCTAATGTCTAAATTTATCGTGATTGAAGGACTGGAAGGGGCAGGGAAGAGCTCCGCGGTGCGCTATGTGACCGACTATCTCCATGCCCACGGCATCGACAGGATTGAGTGCACCCGTGAACCGGGTGGCACCCCTCTGGCGGAGCGGATGCGCGCTATTGTCAAGGAGGTGCACGACGAGCGCCTCACTGTCGAAGCCGAATTGCTGCTGATGTATGCCTCCCGGGTGCAGCTCGTGGAGACCCGGATCAAGCCGGCACTGGCCGAGGGCATCTGGGTAGTCGGTGATCGCCACGATCTCTCCTCCCAGGCCTATCAGGGGGGCGGTCGCGGCATAAATGCCCAGCTCATTGGCGCCATCAAGCAGGCGGTACTCGGGGACTTCAAGCCGGATTTGACCCTCTACCTCGATATCGATCCCGCCCTCGGTCTGCAACGAGCACGCCATCGCGGTGAGCTCGACAGGATTGAGCTGGAGCAACTCAGTTTCTTTGAGCGCACCCGCGCCCGCTACCTGGAACTCGCGGCCAAGGATGACACCATCCTGGTGATCGATGCGAGTCAGACGCCGGATCGGGTCAAGGCCGCCATCGAGGCAGCACTGGCCGACTACCTGAAAGATGAGTCCCCATGTATCCCTGGCTGATCCCGGACTGGCATGCCCTGAGCCAGACGGCCCAGGCCGGCCGTCTGGGCCACGCCTGGCTGCTGCTCGGGGATCCCGGCCTTGGCAAGGAGCAGCTTGCAGAACGATTGGCGCGCCTGCACCTCTGCCAGCAGCCGGATCGCGGTGAACCCTGCGGTCACTGCCACGCCTGTCAATTGTTCGACAAGGGCCATCATCCGGATCTCGGCACCATTAGCGCCGACAGCAAGAGCATAGGGGTCGAGGCCATCCGCGAGATCTGCGGCCGCCTGCAGAGCACTTCCCAGCTGGGGCGCGGCAAGGTGGTGATCATTCCGGACGCGGAGCGGATGACGGAGTCCGCCGCCAACGCCCTGCTGAAAACCCTGGAAGAGCCGGCCGGCGACAGTCTGCTGTTGCTGATCGCATCTCAAGTTTCTCGCCTGCTGCCCACCATCCTCAGCCGTTGTCACAAGCATGTCTGTCAGCTGCCGACGGAGGGGGAAACCCTGCGCTGGCTGAGTGAACAGGGCCATCAGGCCACTCAGGCCCAGGTGCGGATCTGTCAGGGGGCGCCGCTTCGGGTGCTGGGCTATATCGAAGAACAGCAAGACAGTGCACGCCGGGATCTGTTGGAGAGTTTCGTCTCCCTGTCACAGACGCCGACCCGGGCGGCGAGTGTCTGCTCCCAGCTGGCACAGGAGAGCCAGATCAGGTTGCACTGGTTGCAACTCTTCCTGTGCGATGCCCTCAAGACCCAGGCGGGCTGTGGTCATCACCAGCTGGCGATGCCGGATCTGGCCGCCCTCAGCGAGCAGCTGGCACAGCTGCACTCCAGCGAAAGATTGCTGGAGGCGGAGCAGCAGCTCGTCGCCCTGAAAGCGGCCTGCCAGCCGGGCCAGCTCTCCAATCCCACCATCCATCTGATGAACTGGCTCAATCGCTGGTTATGACAAGTTACAAGGTTGTCTATGTTACTCGTTGATTCCCATTGCCATCTCGACCGTCTCAGCTATGGCAGCAAGCAGACCGACATGGCCGATGTCTTGGCCAAGGCCGCGAAACTGGAGGTGGGATATTTTCTCTGCGTCAGCGTGACCCAGGCACAGTTCCCGACCATGCTGGCGGCGATCGCCCCTTATCCCCAGGTGTTTGCCTCCTGTGGCGTCCATCCGCTCAATCAGGATCCCGGGGTGGATGCCGCCTTGCTGTTGACGCAGGCGGCGGATGAAAGAGTGGTGGCCATAGGCGAAACCGGGCTCGACTACTTCTATTCGCCGGAAAACAAGGAGGTGCAGCAGGCATCCTTCCGGGAACATATCCGGGTAGCCCGGGCATTGAACAAGCCCCTCATCATCCATACCCGGGATGCCCAGCAAGACACCCTGCAGATCATGCGCGAAGAGGGGGCCGAACAGGTGGGGGGCGTGCTGCACTGTTTCACCGAATCGCTAGAGATGGCCGAGGCCGCCATGGAGATGGGCTTTTACATCTCCATCTCGGGGATAGCCACCTTCAAGAATGCCTCGGCACTGCAGTCCGTGGTCAAGGCATTGCCACTGGAGCGATTGCTGATAGAGACGGACTCTCCGTATCTTGCCCCTGTTCCTCACCGGGGGAAGGAGAACGAGCCCGCCTTCGTACGAGACGTCGCGCAATTTATTGCCGATCTACGGCAGATATCGCTGGCCGAATTGGCAGAGGCCACCAGCCACAATTTCTTTGAGCTATTCAAGCTGGCTAAAAAATAATCCCAAGGAGCCCCGACAGACGGGGCTCTTTATTTAAAATCATCAGCCCGATTACCCACGGCAATATCAACCACCCGCCTCGTTATCTCTCACCCGTATCCGATAGGGATCCATCTTCTGGATAACGTCTTTTCCGGATATAGAGTAAGCCTGTTTATTATCTCCGCGAGGTTGGAGGCATTGAATCAATACTCTTTAAGTATCGATAATATTCATTATCGATACTTGATGGATCGGAAAGATCCTGTAAGATCCTCCTAAACTCCATATCGAATCATAGACTTACGTGACCTATCCAACCATTTCACCACCTGTTCATCAGTCACTGCAGGCGGTATTCGATCCTGCACTCAATAGCCGGGCGCGGCGTTTCCTGCGCAGCGCAAAAGCGGATTCCACCCTCAATGCCTATCAGGCAGACACCCGTATCTTCGTATTCTGGTGCCAGTTGCATGGACTTGATCCGCTGCAAACCAGCCATCACGACATCATGAACTTTCTGGCGGATCAGGCTGACGGCATATTGGCCGACTGGGTATGGCTGGATAAAGAGGAGGGGAAGGGGGAGCTGCGCAACGGGGAGCCTCGAAAACCGGCCACCCTGGTGCGGCGGCTCGCCGGTATCCGCTATGCCTTCAAGCAGAAGGGCATTCATCCCATGCCGACCGAGCATGCGGAAATAAAGGAGATGATGCGGGGCATAGTGCGCCTCGGGGATAACCGCAAACGCAAGACGGGAGCCCTGACTCTGCAACCCCTGACCCAGGTGCTCGACGAGATAGACACTTCCACCCTGGCGGGGCTGCGGGACCACACCCTGCTGCTTTTGATGTTCAGCGGCGCCCTGCGCCGCTCAGAAGCAGCTCGTATCGAGGTGAGCGATCTCGACTTCGTGGGGCAGGGGATCCGGCTACGGCTCAAGCCGAGCAAGCATCAACTCCATGAAACCGAAATCGCGCTCATCCCCGGCAAGCACTATTGCACGGTAACCGCCCTTGGCCGCTGGTTGAAAGCGAGCCGCATAAGCCAGGGTCCGCTGTTTCGCCGCATGACCCGCTGGGGGCAGCTCACCGCAGATCCCCTGGGCCCGCAAGGCATCAACCTGATGATCAAGCGGCGAACCGGCCAGGTCATCGACGATCTCTATGTCAGTGGCCACAGCCTGCGCCGAGGCTTCATCACCTCGGCGGTGACCGCGGGCAAGCCCATGAACAAGATCATCGAGGTGACACGGCACAAGGACATGCGTACCCTGCAGGAGTATTTCGACGATGCGCACAAGTTCTCCGATCATGCCCTCGCTGGCTTACTGTAAAATAACCGCGTCTAGGTATTTTTTATGTTAAATACCATCCGATTGATTTGATGATATATTTATCGCACTCCGACGCAGTGCCGGTGAAGGGAAAAGAGCCGGGCACAGACGGCGGCTCTCACCCCTGGCAAGGGAGAGTCTCATCCTGCCGAATAGAATGAGAGATAACAAACCAGGAACTCTTAGTTAGCAAGGTCATATGAGCCAGGAAATGAAGATGAATGTGGCGCAAGACAATGCCGAGCGGCAACGCCAACACGTGAAACGCAAGCAGGAAACCCACAGCAGGCTGCAATGCTGGATCAGCAATCGCCATGCCCAGCGGTTGCAAGAACTCGGTCTGCACCTGGAGGACAATCAGGCCTCCCTCATCGAGCAGGCGATCGATCTGCTTTACCAGCACGAGCTGGTGCCCCAGGGGCGATCGGAGAAAGCACTCGCGGAGATCAGCGAATAAAAAAAGCCAGGTACGAATTCCTTGTACCTGGCATAGGGGAATTGGCTCCTTGCAGAGCCGTGCGCTAATTGATATGCGGATTGCCTTAAGCTTAGACAAGGTGCGAGGCATTTCAAGAAGTGACTAAAAGTTCAACCAGAGTGTGGGTTTTCCAGACTCGAACAGGTGTCAGTCCTTGAAATGGCCGCCGGCATCTCACTCATTGAACAAGTTGTTGTCCCGCACCAGCTCACGGGGCAGGGCATTCTTGATGCGGCTCCCGACCCATTTCCCCATACCAAGCGGGTGACCTTGATAACGGACGATCACTTCCCCCGTTCCCGGGGCCAGCTCGGGCCAGACATCCCGTCCCATCATGAATTCACGCCCGTTGGCAGCATCCAGCTCGACACACCCCCGGGTGGCCAGACTGCCGTAGGCCAGTGCCCATTCGTGGGTGAGGCGATAACCCTTCTTGAAGGTTTCTGCCAGCTTGATGCCGATGCGATCGAAGCGCAGCTTGCCCTGCACCTGCTCAAAGGCGTGAGGGAAGAGCCAGATCTCGTCATTGCGACCAAACAGCTGACCCCGCGCAGCGACCCCGAAGCTCGCTTCTATCTCCTGCAACATGGGCTCGGCCTCTTTCGCCGGCAGAGGGGAGAAGGGGAACTTGCCGAGCTTGCCCGGCTTGAACATGGTGTTGGGCACTGAGTGGTGCTTGCTGATCCTGGCGACGAAGAAGCCCTCGCTGTCGAAGATCTGGGGCCAGACATGCAGGTAACCCTCGGGGGTGCAGGCTTGCCCGGCACCGGGGAAGAAAGAGGCCAGGGAGTCGACGCTCAGGGCGTCGCCGAACTTGTCTTGTAGCGACTGACAGACCGCCTGGTTCTCCTGCAGGCTCAGGGTGCAGGTAGAGTAGACCAGCACGCCACCGGGTTTGAGGGCGTGGAAGGCGCTCTCCAGCAGCCCTTGCTGCACAGCGGCAATCTCCTCGATGCTCTCGAGACTCCAGTTGCGCAGGGCATCTTCATCCTTGCGCACCGTGCCTTCCCCCGAGCAGGGGGCATCGAGCAGGATGGCATCGAAGGTTTCCGGCAACCACTGACCAAACACCTTGGCATCGAAATGGGTCATGGCCACATTGGTCACGCCACAGCGCTGGATATTGGCGCTCAGCACCTTGAGCCGGCTGCTGGAAAACTCATTGGCAACCAGCATGCCCTGGTTGTTCATCAGGGCCGCTACCTGGGTGGTCTTTGAGCCGGGCGCCGCCGCCGCATCCAGCAGCATGCCATCGTGCTTTATCCGCTCGCTGGCAAAGAGCGCCGTCACCGGCAGCATGGAGCTCGCCTCCTGGATGTAGAAGAGGCCGCACAGGTGCTCGGCAGTGTTGCCAAGGGGCACGCTCTCGTCGGCCCGGGTCAGCCAGAAGCCGGTTTCGCACCAGGGCACGGGATCCAGCTGCCAGCCCAGTGACGCCATGCGTGTCACGAAGTCGGGCACGGAGATCTTGAGGGTGTTGACCCGGATGCTGCGCCGCAGCGGCCGCCGACAGCTCGCCACGAACGCATCCATGGAGAGGTGGGTCGGCATGATGTCCGCGATATGACGCAGGAAGTGTTCGGGAAGGTAGGTATTGTCGTGCACAGTGCCGTCTCGCTGACCCAAAAGAGGGGCGACATAGTACCACAGGGGTCGGAATATTCTGAATGGGCGATGGGTAAAACGAACAAGCCCGGCACTGGGCCGGGCTTGGGTCAAAGGGTCAGGGGAGCATCAGGGCTGGATGCGGGGGCTCCACTCCAGCCACTCCTTCTCCGCCTTGCCATGAAGCGGGTAGCTGTGGCCGGCCTTGACGGTCGGCCCCATCTCCCGCTCCGGGGTGTTGAAGGCGATGCCGCCGGCCAGCAGGCTCTGCACTGTTTCCACCTCTATGGTGCCGCCGGTCAGGCCGATGTCGGCCTTGACTCCGGACACGTTCCAGAAGCGGCTGTTGGCGCGCACCAGGTGAGCGTAATTCCTGTCGACGTTCACCTCGAACAGCACCTCGCTGCCATCACGGGCCAGCGCCACACCGCTGACGCTACCCACCACCATCTTGCGAAACAGCAGGGGGCTGCCGACGCTGATGCCGTTCACGGAGGGGCTCTTGAGGGTCAGGGCCAATCCGATGGGGGCGCTCAGACTCAAGGGGAAGTGCTCCTTGCCCGCGCCCTGGCCCGGGCTTGCCTCCACGAAGGCGCCCTTGATCAGGGTGTCCAGATGGGAGACGCCCCCCAGCCCAAGCTTGGCCTGCACCAGGGTGTAGCGTGCTCCGCTCTGCAGGAAGCGGGCGGCATACTGCCCATCCAGCTCGGCCTTGAAACGCACCTGGCCCAAGGTGGGATCCAGCTCAACCTGCTCCACCTTGCCGATGTCCACACCGCGATAACGGATGGGGCTGCCCACTCCGAGTCCGGGGTTGCTGTCGGCGGTCAGGGTGAGGGTGCGGACCTGGGTACTGGCCTGCGCCTTGCTGTCAAACAGCTGATGGCTGCTGCGGCCGGTGCCGAGCAGGTCAAACTCGATGGCACCCCGCAGCAGGGTGGCGAGGTTTCCCATCTTGACCTGCACGCCGTCGAGCCGGATCTTGCCCTCGATGGCCGCCTTCTTCCAGAACTGGGGCTGCTGCCTGAGCAGGGGCGCATAGACGGCGTCGATCTCCAGGGTGATGGCCACCCCGCGTTCCTCGGCTTTCAACGCCTTGACCTTGCCCGCCTCCAACCCCAGATAGAGGACGGGGGAACCCACGCCAATCCCGTCTGCTTGCTCGGCGTGCAGTGTCCAGCGCTCGGGTTGGGCGTTGCGACTACCGAGCAGGGCCAGTTCCTCGCTCGGATAGAGGCGGTCGATACGATCCCCCCCGGCAGCCTGGACCAGCTTGATCCCACCCGCCAGCCAGGCACTTGCCGGGCTGGTCTCCACCTTGACGCCGCTCAGATCGGCCTGGACCTGCAAAGGGGATGCGCGATAGAAACGGGCCCGTTTCAGCAGATGTTGATAGCGCTCATTCACCACCAGGCTGACGCTGGCATTGCCGCTGGTATCCAGGGTCAGCGCCCCCAGCTGGCCTATCTGCAACCCCTTGAACCAGAGCGGTGCACTCTCGTTCAACCCGGCGAGATCGTCCGCCTGCAGGGTGAGCTTGATCCCGCTGATCTGGGCCTGGCTCTCCAGCGCCATGGTCTTGACCTGCTCGCCCGCCACATAGTCGAGACGGATGGCCGGTCCGGTCAGCAGGCGATCCGCGTGCTTAACCCCTGTGGGGGAGAGGGAGACCGTCTCCCAGACCAGGCGGCTCTTGCCGGTCATGCGAAATGCCTGCTCGGGGTTGATCAGCGCCGTGACGACCCGGCCCTGCTCGGTCAGGCGAATGGGATCAATCCTGCCAATCTCGATCCCTTCATAGAGGATGGGCATGCCATCCTTGACGGGCAGAGAGCCCGCCTGGATGGTGATGCGCTCGCCCCGGGCCGCCTCTGCCAGCCCTTTATAAAGGGTGAAATTGAGCCCCTTTTGCGCGACAGGCGACGCTTTGGGGGAGTCGAACGCAATGCCGCCGCTCAGGATGGAGGTGAGGCTACCTGCCTCCACGCTGACGCCAGCCAGGCTGAAGGAGCCCTTGATGCCGCTGATGTTCCAGAAACGGGTATCCACCTTGACCAGGTGCTCGAAGCGCGGCTCTATCACCAGATCCAGGATCACATTCTGGTTGTCCTCTCCCAGGCGGGTATTGATGACACTGCCGACCTCGATCCCGCGGAAGTAGATCCTGGCTCCGATGCCGACCGAGCCCAGCGAATCGGCGGTCAGGTGCAGGGTCCGCCCCTGGGCCTGATAGCCGGGGGGAGGGCCGTCCAGAGCATCGAACTCATCCTCCAGCGGGTTGTTGTCACGGCCAGGTTGCAGGTTGATGTAGTTGCCGGAGACCAGGGTATCTAAACCGGAGATCTCGGTGAGGGAGGCCTTGGGGCTTACCAGCCAGAAGTCAGACCCCTTGCGAATGAGCGGGCGGGCACGGCTGTCGACCTTGGCGAGCACGGCTATCTTGCGACCGTCCTGAGCCAGCTCCAGTTCCTGAACCACCCCGATGGCCACCCCCTGATAACGCAATTGGGTCTTGCCCGGCAAGATGCCGTTACCCTGGGCAAAGTTGATGCGAATGAGCTGACCACTGGTTGTCCACTGCTGGTAGATGAACCCCCCTGCCAGCAAGAGGGCGATGAAGGGCAACAGCCAGACTGGAGATAACCAGCGACGTTTCTCAATGACGGGTTCAGCCCCGATCATACCGACTCCTTAAGTTGGCTGTGATGCACAGCACATCCGATACAGAAAAAATGCATTAACGGGCCGCCTTGTCCCATAACAGACGGGTATCTAGCATCCGGGCCGACATCATGGTGAGGATCACCACGCCGGCAAAGGCGGTTGCCCCAGGCCCGGCCCGTACGTTGAGCAAGACCCCGCGGTCCACCAGAGCCACCATCAGCGAGATCACGAACAGATCCAGCATGGACCAGCGACCGATGAAATCGATGATGCGATACATGATGAGCTGACGCTTGCGCCGCACCGGTTTGCTGCGTTGCAACTGCCAGCAGATCCAGCCCAGCCCCAGTATCTTGCCGATGGGGACTATGATGCTCGCAGTCAGCACTATGGTAGCGATGCCCGACATCTTGCTGCGATAGAGCGCAATGATACCGCTGAAAATGGTATCGGACTGCAGTAATCCCTTGTTGTAGAAGTGGGTGATGGGCAGCAGGTTCGCGGGCAGCAACATGAAGCTGGCGAGCGCCAGCAGCCCCCATGACCAGGCGAGCGAATGGGGGATCCGCATCTGCAAAGGGCTGTGGCAGCGGGGGCAACTCATGGCGCTCTGGTAACGCACCAGTAGGCCGCAGGTGTGGCAGCGGCAAAGCCCCAGTTCACGGGCGCTGGGCGGGATCATGATCCGGCTCCTGCGAGGCGTTTTGTAGCGGTATCTTCTCCCAATAGGGGGCAGGATCAAAGAGGATCAGCAGCGTCATGTTGAGCAGCATCAAGATTCCCAGGCTGAGCAGGCCGCCCCCCAGACGCACGTCGGCGATGTCAATGAGCTTGAACAGGGCGACCATCAGACTGACGATGTAGACCTCCAGCATGGCCCAATGCCGGAACACCTCTACGGCCTTGAGCGTCGGGGCCAGTATGTGCCAGCGCTTGGCAAGGCCGGAGGCGAGCGCAAAGATGCCGAGCAGCAGCCCCACTGGCGCCAGCACTGCGCACCAGAGCACCAGGCTCGCCACCCAGAGTTCGCCCTCCCCAAACAGCATCAGAATGCCTTTGAGCAGGTTGGCATCGGAATTGACACCGGCCAGGCGCAGGTAGAGCAGGGGTTCGAAGAGGGTGGAGGGCAGCAGCAGGAAGCCGGTGATGGTGAGGGCCATCAACTGGGAAGGACGAAAGGCATAGCGACCATAGAGATGCTGGTGACAGCGAGGACAATGGGCGTGACGACGCAGGGGCAACAGCTTGCGTTCGATCAGCAAGTCACACGCCGGGCAGACGATCACGGAGTGGGGATCCGACATACGATTCAACCTGTTGAAGGAATTGATAAAATTTACCCTAAAACACCTTCGCTGTCTTGCCGGAGCTCCGTCTCTGGCCAAGAAAAGATGGCCCGGCCTGCCAACTCCCAGGGCAATAGAAAGAAACACGGGACAGAGGGCGCGTTGGCGGATCCTGAGTGATATTTGCAACACTGTATATTCATACATATACTTGCAGTCACTATCATGAGGAGTACGCCACTATGGCCGTTGAGATCAAGTATGTTGTCGTGCGTGGGGGAGTGGAGAAGATGACCTTTGCCAGCAAGAAAGAGGCGGATGCCTATGACAAGCTGCTGGATACCGCCGATGAACTGATGACGCTGCTGGCCGGAGCGCCTGTCCAGCTGGCGCCCGAGCAGCAGGAGAGCCTGGCCTTTTACCTGGCCGAGCAGCGGGATCTGCTGCAAAACGTGCTGCGCGGTGGCAAGGGGCAGGGGATCAGCCCCAAGGAAGACAAGGTGGACGCCGAGAAGCCCAAGGGAAAATCCCTCAAGAGCGTAGCCTGACAAGGAAAGGACGGGGCAGGGCATCCAGCCCTGAGCCCCGCACCACAATATTCATGCAGGGCCCATTTCCAGTCATTCTTGTCGCTATTTACCCCGAGGAATCTCCAACAAGAGTGCATATTCATTGAATAAATACCGTGTTCCATCTTGACCGGTGTCTGTCAGGAGACCCTCGACGACACATCCTCGCGCCATCTGGTATCCCCTGATGCCGATAACCCCATTTATCGGCATCAGGATTGCGCGGCACCGGGCCAGCCTCACTCAACAAGACTCACAAGCACCATCATGACTCATCCGTCACTGCCGCCCGCCATGCCGCTGTTCGATAATCTGCTCCATCTGGAGGCGGGCAACCCCCAGGTCAACCAGTATCTGGCCACCCTCAGCCTGGGCAATGTCCCCGATGCCGGCCTCGTCTATGAGCTGACCGTCGACTGGCTGCTGGAGCAACGCCACAGCGAGAACAACTACAAGACCTACCGCAGCGAGCTGACCACCTTCCTGCATTGGTGTTTCTGCGAAGTGGCCATCAGCCCCAAGGACCTCACCAGGCGCATCATGATGCGCTACCTCGACTACTGCCAGGCACCGCCACAGGCGCTGATCGCATACCGAAACGTAGCCCAGTTCGTGCTCGACAAGGAGTGGGGAGAGCGGCTGCCCAACCCCTTGTGGCGACCGTTTCTCGGCAAGCGGGAACTGGGCCGCGAGCTGCCATATCGCCTGAGCGAGCAAGCGATGAAAACCAAGCTCGCCATACTGTCGGCCTTCTTTCAATTCCTGATCCAGGAGGAGTACATAGACCGCAATCCAGCACTCTTGCTGCAACGGGTAAAGCGGCCGAACAGCCAGGACGCCGGTGAAGAGGCCCAGTCCTTTACCGAATTGCAGTGGTCCTATGTGATGCAGGCTGCCGAACAGCTGGCAACCGAATGCCCGGCCCAGCATGAACGCAGCCGGTTTCTCATCTGCCTCATGTACGCCTGTTATCTGCGTATCTCCGAGGTGGCGGCCAGACCGGGCTTCAGCCCCGTCATGAGCCAGTTTCGCCGCGACAGCAAGACCGGGGTCTGGGGTTATGACATACCGCGCAGCAAGGGTGGCAAACGCCGCACAGTGGCCGTCTCACAAGCCTTGCTGGATGCATTGGCACGCTATCGCACCTTTCTTGGGCTCTCGCCGCTGCCAGCCCCGGGCGAACAGACGCCGCTCTTCGTGCGCCACAAGGCGGCCGCCCATGGCCGTGAGCAAGGCGAGCTCAATGCCAATCTCGGCATCCGCCAACTGCGGGACCTGGTGATGGCGGTCTTCGAGCATGCCGCCAACCTGGCCGAGCAGGATGGCTTTGCTCAGGATGCCGCCGAGATGCGCACCCTGACGCCACACTCCATCCGCCATACCGGCATCACCCACGACATCAATCTGCATGGCCGGCCGCTGTCACACGTGCAAGCCGACGCTGGACACGACAGCATAGACACCACCTCCAAATACCTGCACACCGGCAACATCGAGCGGCACGAGAGTGCCAACCATAAGCCTCTGAATCTCCTGCATGAATGAGTGCCGGTACGCAGACTGCGCAAAAAGCATCAGTGTATCGGCCAAGTGTCAGATTGCGGGAAAATATGCCTGCCAGTCACCCATCAACCTAACCGCGCATAATGTCGCGTTTAGGGGAGCCCGCAGAATTCGGAAAAAATCGTACGCTAAGGTTTTCCGGGCATCCGTAAGGGCCGAAACTTCCCGTCTTCCAGTCTGCGGCTCTGCCGCCAGACGTAATCGCCGGTTAGGTTGATGTGCTCCCAGCCCAGCGGCGACAGGAATTGCAGCAGCTCGCCGTCCACCGGCTTGCCGGCCTCGACCAACCCCTGGGTGGCGCGTTCCAGGTACACCGTGTTCCACAGCACGATAGCCGCCGTCACCAGGTTGAGGCCGCTGGCCCGGTAGCGCTGCTGCTCGAAGCTCCGATCCCTGATTTCCCCAAGGCGGTTGAAGAACACCGCCCTGGCCAGCGAGTTGCGCGCCTCACCTTTGTTCAGGCCGGCATGCACGCGGCGGCGCAGTTCAACACTTTGCAGCCAGTCCAGGATGAACAGCGTGCGCTCGATCCGGCCCAGCTCGCGCAGGGCGACAGCCAGGCCGTTCTGACGCGGATAGCTGCCGAGCTTGCGCAGCATCAGCGAGGCGGTAACGGTGCCCTGCTTGATCGAGCTGGCCAGGCGCAGGATGTCGTCCCAATGAGCGCGCACGTGCTTGATGTTCAGGGTGCCACCGATCAGCGGGCGCAACGTCGGGTAGGCTTGCACGCCCTGCGGCACGTACAGCTTGGTTTCGCCGAGGTCGCGGATGCGCGGCGCGAAGCGGAAGCCTAGCAGGTGCATCAGGGCAAAGACGTGATCGGTGAAGCCGGCCGTGTCGGTGTAGTGCTCCTCGATCCGCAGGTCGGACTCGTGGTACAGCAGGCCGTCGAGCACATAGGTGGAATCGCGGACGCCGACATTCACCACGCGTGTGCTGAACGGCGCGTATTGGTCGGAGATGTGGGTGTAGAACAGCCGTCCTGGCTCGCTGCCGTACTTCGGGTTGACGTGCCCGGTGCTTTCGCCCCGGCCGCCCGCGCGGAAGCGCTGGCCATCGGAGGACGAGGTGGTGCCATCGCCCCAGTGGGCGGCAAAGGCATGGCGGTACTGGTGGTTGACCAACTCAGCCAGGGCCGCCGAGTAGGTTTCGTCGCGGATGTGCCACGCTTGCAGCCAGGACAGCTTGGCGTAGGTCAGTCCGGGGCTCGACTCGGCCATCTTGGTCAGCCCGAGGTTGATTGCATCACCGAGAATCGCGGACAGCAGCAACGTCCGGTCTTTGGCCTCGGCCCCGTCCTTCAGGTGGGTGAAGTGGCGGCTGAAGCCCGTCCAGTCGTCCACGTCCATCAGCAGTTCGGTGATCTTGATGCGCGGCAGTAACTGACTGGTCTGGTCGATCAGCGCCTGCGCCCGATCCGGCACCGCCGCATCTAGCGGGGTGATCTTCAACCCGGACTCGGTGAGGATGGCATCGGGCAGCTCGTTGTCCTTGGCCAGGCGGGCGACAGTGGCCAACTGCTCGTCCAGCAGCTGCAAGCGCTCTTCCAGATACTGGTCGCTGTTCGGGTTGATCGCCAGCGGCAGGGCCTGTTCCCGCTTGAGCGCGGCGAACTTCTCGGCCAGCAGCAGGTAGTCGTCGAAGTCGCGGAACTGCCGCGAGCCCTTGACCCAGATGTCGCCGGAGCGCAGGGCGTTCTTCAGCTCGGACAGGGCGCAGATTTCGTAGAAGCGCCGGTCGAGGCCTTCCGGGGTGATCACCAGTGGCTTCCAGCGCGGCTTGATGAAGGCGGTGGGAGCATCGGCCGGCACCTTGCGCAGGTTGTCGGCGTTCATCTCGCGCAGCGTCTGCACGGCTGCCAGCACGCCCTGCGCGGCCGGGGCGGCGCGCAGCTCCAATACCTCCAGCAGAGCCGGCGTGTAGCGGCGCAGGGTGGCGAAGTTCTCGCCGACTAGGTGCAGGTGGTCGAAGCCCTCCGGCCGGGCCAGCAGCTCGGCTTCGCTGACGCTCTCGGTGAACTCGTCCCAGGGAATCACCGCCTCGATGGCGGCATAGGGGTCGCTGCCGGCTTCCTTGGCCTCCAGCAGCGCCTGGCCGATCTTGGAGTACAGGCGCACCTTGTCGTTGATCGCCTTGCCCTGCTTCTGGAACTGCTGCTGATGCTTGTGCTTCGCGCCGCTGAACAGCTTGACTAGGATGCGGTCGTGCAGATCCACCAGCTCATCAATCACGGTTGCAGTGCTCTCCAGCACCACGGCGGCCAGGGTCGCATAGCGCCGCTGCGGCTCGAACTTGCCGAGGTCTTTGGGCGTCATCTGCCCACCCTCGCGGGCCAGCTTGAGCAGGCGGTTCTGGTGGATGTGCCGGCCCAGGACTTCGGGCAAGTCCACCAGCTGAAATGTCTTCAGCCGCTCGATGTGCTCAAGCATGTGCCGAGAGTTGGGTTTCAGCGGTGCCTGGCGCAGCCAGGTCAACCAGGTGATGCTGCTGCCGGCCTTGAGCTTCAACAGCTCGTCTAGCTTGGCCCGATGCGAGTCCGTGAGCGGTTCAACCAAGGCGCGGTAGACCCGCCGATTGGCCCGCGCAATGGCTTCCGAGCAGGCCCGGTCAATCACGCTCAGCGCCGGCAGGATGCGCCGCTTCTGCCGCAGGCTCTCCAGCGCCTGACCGGCCAGCAACAAGCTCTTGTCGGTCTGCTGGGCCAGTTCGGTCAACTCACGCACCAAGGCGCGGAAGTCGGACAGGCCGAACGGGGCCAGTTGCAGGTAGGTGCGCAGCTCCAGGGCGTGCTCGCGACGGGTCACGTCGCGCTCGCCGTACTTTGCCCAGCTCGTCGGATCGGCCTGGATTTGCTTGGCCACCCACAGGATGACCGGCTCGGGCAGCTCGCTGTCAGTGCCCAGCGCGTAGCCGGGGTAGCGCAGCAGGCAGAGCTGCACGGCGAAGCCGAGGCGGTTGGCGTCGCCGCGCCGCTGACGGATCAGCGACAGGTCGGAGTCGTTGAAGGTGTAGTAGCGGATCAGGTCATCCTGGCTTTCTGGCAACGCGAGCAGGGTGCCCCGCTCCGTGGCCGAGAGGATCAAGCGACGCGGCATGTGTCAGTCGTCCGTGCGGAGGTACTGGTAGAGGGTTTCCCGGCTGATGTTGAACTCGCGGGCAAGCTGCGCCTTGGGCTCGCCGGCCGTCGCTCGCTGCCGCAGGGTAGCAGCCTGCTCATCGGACAGGGCTTTCTTGCGGCCCCGGTACGCGCCACGCTGCTTGGCCAAGGTGATGCCCTCACGCTGCCGCTCGCGGATCAGGGCGCGCTCGAACTCAGCGAAGGCCCCCATCACCGACAGCATCAGGTTGGCCATCGGCGAGTCCTCGCCAGTGAACACCAGGCCCTCCTTCAGGAACTCGATGCGCACGCCGCGTTGAGTCAGCTTCTGTACCAAGCGACGCAGGTCATCGAGGTTGCGGGCCAGCCGGTCCATGCTGTGCACCACCACTGTATCGCCTTCGCGGACGAAGCTCAGCAGCGCTTCGAGCTGGGGGCGCTGGGTGTCCTTGCCCGATGCCTTGTCGGTGAACACCTTGCTCACCTTTGTCTGTTCCAGCTGGCGTTCCGGGTTCTGGTATAAGCTGCTGACCCGGACGTAGCCGATGCGGTGCCCCTGCACGATGTCTCCTTGGTTGAAGGCGGCTTAAGTGCTCCTTCTGTTCCGTTGTGCCTCAAACCCCGTTTCTGTCAGGCTGAAATCTATGACCTTCGCAGGCATGTGTCAAAAAATGCGAAAGATGACTCTATTCTGACGAAGCGGCGCGGCCCTGCCTGACATCCAGTTAGGGTATGCCTCAGTCTGACAGTGATGAGTCGCAGGCGTTCGGATCGGCATCGGTTTCGCTCCCGGTCTTGGCGCGCGCCTGGAAGCGCTGATAGCACTCCAGCCCGCAGAAGTGCTCGACGTATTCCGCGCCTTCCGGGGTGAAGGCGGCATCGAGCGGGATTTCCTTGCAGCACACGCAGCAACTGGTGGCAGTCGGATCATTTGCATTCATGGTGGCACCCCTCCATTGACTGACGAAGACGGCGAATGCCGCCGCCGGCATCGGCTTGGCGAACAGGAAGCCTTGTCCTGTGTCGCAGTCCGCTTGTCGCAACAAATCAAGACTCGCCGATGTTTCCACGCCTTCGGCCACTACTTCCATGCCAAGCCCATGCGCAAGCTGAATCACGGTGCGCACGATGGTCTGGTCGCGGTGGTCGTTGGCGAGTCCGGCGACAAACGATTGGTCGATCTTGAGCGTGCTGATGGGGCAGCATTTCAGGTGTTGCAGGCAGGAATAGCCGGTGCCGAAGTCGTCGGCGGCGAAGCGCACACCGATCTGTCGCAAAGCTTCCAGGGCGGGGAAGATCGCCGGATCACCGAACGCAACCGATTCGGTCAGCTCAATTTCAAGATACGCGGCGGGCAACCCGGCATCGGCCAGCACGCCCTTTACCCACTTGTCGAAATCTGGCCCCACTTGGCTCGCCGCAACATTGACGGCCAGCCGGAACGGTTGCCATGCCAGCACCCGCCAGTCGCGCATTTGACGGCAGGCTGCGCCCAGCACCCATGCGCCGATTTCCGGCATCAGGCCGGACGATTCGATCACGGGCAGGAACTGGCCCGGCGGCAACAGTCCGAGCGTCGGATGACGCCAGCGCAACAGGGCTTCCGCGCCGACAATCTGCTCACTGCGCAAATCGACAATCGGCTGGTAGTGCAGCTCAAGCTGCCCGCGCTCGACCGCCTGCGCCAGTTGCGCCACTGTCCATTCAATTGGCTGGGAAGCGCTCATGATCGACCTCTGAAGGCCCGCAGCAGCCGCGTCACAGACAGGACAAACAAGCCGGTCAGCGTGAGGGCTGCAATACCCCAGTGCTCGCCGATGAACGCGCCGGCCGTCGTGCCGGCCAGCACAATGGCGAGAATCGGCAAATGACAGGGACAGGTGAGCACCGCCAGCGCACCCCACAGGTAGCCGGTGAACGGCTTGTGTGTCTCGGTCGGCAAGCGCTCGGGGCTGTTCATGGCAGACTCTCCGCTTGCTGGGCCGGCGCGGTCGGCATCGCGGCCAACTGCACTTCCAGATCGGCCAACGCTTCGCGTCGGCGTTCGACGAACTGACTCAGCACGGCAAGCTGTGCGGCTGTTTCATCGCAGTCCGCCGCATCCAGCGCCCGGCACAACCGCGCCAATGCGTCCAGGCCGATGCCCGCCTCAAAAGCGGCCCGCACAAAGCACAGCCGCTGCAAGGCGGCGTCATCGAACAAGCCGTAGCCGCCCGTGGTGCAGGCGACTGGCCGCAGCAATCCGCGCAGCAGGTAGTCGCGCACGATATGCACGCTCACCCCGGCCTCAAGGGCCAGTCGGGACACTGTGTAGGCGTTCATCGAACACCTCCTTTTCCTTATCCGGCGCAGCAGGACAGTTGCTTCACGTCCTTGCTGAAGGTCTGCGCCGCGAGCTTCAAGCCCTCGACCATCGTTAGGTAGGGGAACAACTGGTCGGCTAGTTCCTGCACCGTCATGCGGTTGCGAATGGCGAGAACAGCCGTCTGGATCAGTTCGCCCGCTTCCGGGGCCACCACCTGTACGCCAATCAGCCGTCCGCTGCCTTCCTCGATGACCAGCTTGATGAAGCCGCGGGTATCGAAGTTGGCGAGCGCACGCGGCACGTTGTCGAGCGTCAGCGTGCGGCTGTCGGTTTCGATGCCATCGTGGTGCGCTTCCGCCTCGCTGTAGCCCACGGTCGCCACTTGCGGGTCGGTGAACACCACGGCCGGCATCGCGGTCAGATTGATGGCGGCGTCGCCGCCGGTCATGTTAATGGCCGCACGAGTGCCGGCCGCTGCCGCCACATAGACGAACTGCGGCTGGTCGGTGCAGTCGCCGGCCGCGTAGATGTTCGGGCTACTGGTGCGCATGCCCTTGTCGATGACGATGGCCCCCTGCGCATTGACGGCTACCCCCGCCGCTTCCAATGCCAGGCTGCGCGTGTTCGGTGTCCGGCCGGTGGCGACCAGCAGCTTGTCGGCGCGCACTTCGCCCTGTCCAGTGGTCAGCACGAATTCGCCGTCCACATGGGCGACTTGGCTGGCTTGCGTATGTTCCAGTACCTTGATTCCTTCGGCACGGAAGGCGGCTGTGACGGCCTCGCCGATGGCAGGGTCTTCGCGGAAGAACAGCGTGCTGCGCGCAAGGATCGTGACCTGGCTACCCAGCCGGGCGAAGGCTTGCGCCAGTTCCAGCGCCACCACCGACGAGCCGATGACGGCCAGGCGTTCGGGAATGGTGTCGCTGACCAAGGCCTCGGTCGAAGTCCAGTAGGGTGACTCTTTCAGGCCCGGAATCGGCGGCATGGCCGGACTGGCACCCGTGGCGACCAGGCAGCGGTCGAACATCACGACGCGCTCACCACCCTCGTTCAAACTAACGATAAGGCTCTGGTCGTCCTTGAAACGCGCTTCACCGTGCAGAACGGTGATGGCTGAATTGCCGTCCAGGATGCCTTCGTACTTGGCATGACGGAGTTCTTCGACACGGGCCTGCTGCTGGGCCAGCAGCCGCTCGCGCAAGATCGTCGGCGGTGTGGGTGGCATGCCGCCGTCGAATGGGCTTTCCCGGCGCAGATGGGCGATGTGGGCGGCGCGGATCATGATCTTGGACGGCACACAACCGACGTTGACGCAGGTGCCGCCGATGGTGCCGCGCTCAATCAGCGTGACCTGCGCGCCTTGCTCGACGGCCTTCAGTGCTGCCGCCATCGCGGCTCCACCGCTGCCGATCACGGCGACTTGCAACGGGCGCTCGCCGCCGCTGCCCTTGTCGGCGGCACCCATCCAGCCGCGCACCTTGTCGAACAGCCCAGTGCGGTTGTCGGTCGGCGGGGCATCGGCGAGCATCGCTTTGTAGCCCAGGCCAGCCACGGCGGCGGTCAGTGCGTCCGGCGCTGTGCCTGGATCAAGGGCGAGCTGGGCCGCGCCCTTGGCATAGGACACTATGGCAGATTGGACGCCGGGTACTTTTTCCAGCGCTTCCTTGACGTGCGCCGCGCACGAGTCGCAGGTCATGCCGGTGATTTTTAGATGGGTCATGCGACAGATCCTTTTTCGTTTGTGGTAGCAGACAAGGGCGTCAGATGTGCTGCGCTGCCGTTTTCAGTGCCTCACTTCTTGACGCTGGACGGATAGCCTGCGTCTTCGGTGGCCTTGGTCAGCTTCTGCACGCTGGTCTTGGCATCATCGAAGGTGACAACCGCTTCGCGTGTCTCGAAGGTCACGTTAACTTTGCTGACGCCTTCGACCTTGGAAATCGCCTTCTTGACGGTGATCGGACAAGCGGAGCAGGTCATGCCCGGTACGGACAGCGTGACGGTCTGGGTGGCGGCCCACACGGGGGCAACAACGGCAGCGATGGCGAGAGAGGCAAACAGTTTTTTCATGATGAACTCCTGTGATTAATAGAAAAATGGCATGACGTAGGGAAATCCGAGCGCGACCAGAACCAGCGCGGCCACGACCCAGAAAATGAGCTTGTAAGTAGCGCGCACTTGGGGAATCGCACACACATCCCCTGGTTTGCAGGCTTGCGCCGGTCGGTAGATGCGCCGCCAGGCGAAAAACAGCGCCACCAACGCCGCGCCGATGAAGATCGGGCGATAAGGTTCCAACACCGTCAAGTTGCCGATCCAAGCGCCGCTGAACCCCAGGGCGATCAGAACCAGCGGCCCCAGGCAGCAAGCCGAGGCGAGGATGGCGGCTAGCCCGCCAGTGAAGAGCGCCCCGCGCCCGTTTTGAGGTTCAGACATACGCTTGTCCTTTCAAATCTGGATTGGATAGCTTAAGCTTACTTCCGTACCAATGTACGGAGTCAAGCGATATGGAAAAAAATTTGGAGAATCTGACTATTGGCGTTTTCGCCAAGGCGGCCGGGGTCAACGTGGAAACAATCCGGTTCTATCAGCGCAAGGGCTTGTTGCCGGAGCCGGACAAGCCCTATGGCAGCATCCGCCGCTATGGCGAGGCGGATGTGACGCGGGTGCGCTTCGTGAAATCAGCCCAGCGGCTCGGATTCAGCCTCGACGAGATCGCAGAGCTGCTGAGGCTGGATGACGGCACCCACTGCGAGGAAGCCAGCAGCCTGGCCGAGCACAAGCTTCAGGACGTGCGCGAAAAAATGACCGACCTGGCGCGCATGGAAACCGTGCTATCCGAACTTGTGTTCGCCTGCCATGCGCGGCAAGGGAACGTTTCTTGCCCGCTGATTGCTTCGCTGCAAGGGGAGAAAGAGCCGCGTGGTGCCGACGCGGTGTAGCCGAGGGTAGTTACGCCTTAGCGTGCTTTATTTTCCGTTTTCTGAGACGACCCCCTCCTGGTCGGCCAGCTCACCGGGCCAGCTCGCCAGCTCGTCATCGGGGAGGGCCGCCAGGATTTGCGGCAGGCTCTGCGTTCGATACGGCGGCGGCGGCAGGTCGGCGGCCGGGCCGTCGCCATCGAGGAACGCGGGGCCTTCTTCCTGGCGTTCATCATCGACGGCCGCCAGGGCGTCGGCTTCGCTCAATGCGTCCTCGGCGAACGCACCACGTCGGCGGGCCTCGGTCTTTGTCACTTCCTCGCCACGCGCCAGCGCCCGGTAAAGGGTCGAACGATGCACGGCCAGCAGCTCGGCCGCTTCCTTCACCGTCCGGCCGTCACGGTCGATCAGCTCGCGGGCGTGCTCGATCTGCGCCGGGGTGAGGGTAGGGCGCGGGCCGAACTTCACGCCTCGGGCCTTGGCCGCTTCCCGGCCGTTCCTGGTGCGGTCGATGATTAGGGAACGCTCGAACTCGGCGATGCCGGCAAACACGGTCAGAACCATGCGGCCGGCCGGGGTGGTGGTGTCGGCCCACGGCTCGGCCAGGCTGCGCAAACCCGCGCCGACCGCCTGGATACGCTCGGCAATGTCCAGCAGGTCGCGGGTGCTGCGGGCCAGGCGGTCAAGCCTGGTCACAGTCACAACATCGCCAGGGCGCAAGTGATCGAGCACGCGGGCCAGCTCGGGCCTGTCGCGCCTGGTGCCGGTGATCTTCTCGGCAAAGATGCGCGTGCAGCCTGCGGCGTGCAGCTCGGCGCGTTGGTTGGTCAAGTCCTGGTCGTCGGTGCTGACGCGGGCATATCCCAGCAGCAGGCCAGCGGCGGCGCTCTTGTCTTTCATGGCGTAATGTCTCCGGTTCTAGTCGCAAGTATTCTATTTCATGCAACTAAAACACGCGACAAAAAACGCCAGGGAAAGGGCAGGGTGGTGTCGTTTTCAGAAGACGGCTGCACTGAACGTCAGAAGCCGACTGCACTATAGCAGCGGAGGGGTTGGATCCATCAG